>NZ_AP022590.1:5566986-5876263 GCF_010731775.1 Mycobacterium mantenii
CGAGAATCCACACACCGGTCGACCCATCCATACGCCGACGGTACTCCCGCGCGGCGGGGTTGTTGAGGGCTATCGCCGAGCCCGCGCCGACTGGCGTGGGTTGGGTGAAAGGGCCCGAAAAAGGGCGGCCCCGTCGGCTCTCGGGCTGAACCGACGGGACCTAGACGGGCGCGAAGGCCGGCCAACACGCTCGCCTCTGTTGGATCATTGCCACCGATGACGGTCGACAAACATGCTGACCCAATCAATTTGAGTGTGACACGTCGCAGGCGTTGCGTCGGGTGAATGACGATTCGCATTGTCCGGGTGTGCGCACGGTCCCCGACGGGTCGGCCGGCCGCACGGTTGAGCTGGGGCAATGTGGTGCGCTCGTACCGATGCGCGGCGGTGGCACAACGCGCCGGTCGCGCCACGACCGGGCTCCAGAAGCGCTCGACGCGCGAGCCTTGCGCGCGGACGTTCGGTTTGTTTGGCGGCCGCCCAGCAAAGTATCGGCGCCCCTCACCCCGCCGCGGCGCGGCTGGCGCAGGCCCGTGTGATGAGTGCCCGCCTCTTAGCGACAGCCGGGGCGCCGGGGGCGTCGCCCATATCTCGGGTGGCGCCGGCCCGTGCACCATCGTGGCACCGCGGCGGTTGCCCGCGGAATGCGGATGGCCGCGATGATGGCAAAGCAGTCGGCGCTTCTTAGCTGCCCATACGGGCAGGTAGCTAATCGTATGTTAGGGGCGCTGCGGTGGGAATCGCCGCGTTGCGACACGGTCACGGATGGATACCTATCAGCGCATCACTAGTCACATATGCCTCGGGGATAACTATCGTCACATGAGCTCGCTAAGGACCGGTGTCCTATCCCGAAAGGTGCTACATGTCGGCGTTTCTGCGAAGTGTGTCGCTCTCGATGGCGTCGGCGGCCGCGATCGGATTCGTCCTCGTGGTGGGGCCCGCGCCGACCGCTAACGCGACTCCGTGCGGGGCGCCCGAAGCGAATGTGGAACCGCCCGCCGCGCCGCCGGCCATGCCCGCGCCGCAGCCAGTCGTCCAGCCGCCGACCGGGCGCAGGCCCAGCCACACGAATGACCAGGCGCCGCTACCGCGGCTGGGTCCGCTGATCTCGTCGTTGCTCAAGCCGGTCGCGCCGGGCCGGCAGTACTCCGCACCGGTGCACCCGCGAGCCGAGGGACCCGACCCGTCCGCGCCGATGTACCCGCAAGCCGAGGTATTGCCGCCCGGGCCGAACCCGCCCGCGCCCGGCGTCCCGCAATTACCGCCGAATGCCAACCAGCTGCGCCCGAACGCCGCGCCGATGCCGCAGCCCCAGGCCGAGCCGGGGCCGCCGCCTCCTTCCATCGCGGGGGCTCCGACGTCGCTCGTCGACTGGGTGACCGGACCGAACGGCCCCAACAAGACTTTGCAACGCTTCAGCATCTCGGGTACCGACCTCGGGATTGCTTGGGACAACGGCGATCCCGCCAACCGCCAGGTTCTGATGGCTTTCGGTGATACCTTCGGTTATTGCAAGGTGCACGGCCAGCAGTGGCGCTACAACACGCTGTTCCGCAGCAACGATCACGATCTGTCCAAGGGAATTCACATCGCTGACGGTGTGCCGAACGACAGGTATTCCGGGTCGCCGGTCTGGGCGCCCGGGCTTTCCAAACAGGTCGTCAACACCATCCACAAGGCGGCACATGAAACGGGCATCATTCCGACCGCGGCGATGTCCATGGGCAGAACCCAGTACATGAGCTACATGTCGATCCGCCAATGGGGCCACGACGGCGAATGGTCGACGAACTACTCGGCGATCGCCAGGTCCAACGACAATGGCCAGAACTGGGGGATCTTCCCGACCACCATCCGTACGGCCTCGCCGGATGCCATTCCGGGAGCTGGGTTTACGCCAGGAAATGAGAATTTCCAGATGGGCGCGTTCATGAAGGGCAACGACGGTTACCTCTACCAGTTCGGCACCCCGTCGGGACGTGGCGGCGCGGCATTCCTGTCCCGCGTTCCACCGAACCAACTACCCGACCTGACCAAGTACCAATACTGGAACGGCGACAACGGCGGCCACTGGGTTGCGAACAATCCGGGCGCGGCGACACCGATTTTCCCGGGGCCGGTCGGCGAGATGTCGGCCCAGTACAACAGTTATCTCAAGCAATACCTGGTGCTCTACACCGACGGCGGCAGCAACGACGTCGTGGCACGGACCGCCCCGACGCCGCAGGGGCCATGGAGCCCCGAGCAACCGCTGGTGTCGTCGTTCCAGATGCCCGGTGGTATCTATGCGCCGATGATCCATCCCTGGTCGTCGGGCCGAGACCTGTACTTCAACCTGTCGTTGTGGTCGGCATACGACGTGATGCTGATGCACACCGTGCTGCCGTAAAGACGTTGCCGTCGAACAACGATGGCCAGAGTGAGAGGAGGGCGACGATGATCGCCTTGCAGTATCACGACAATTGTTGCGGCCTCGCCGACCCGCTCACTCCTCTCGCGGCGGCGGCGTTACCCGACGACGTACCCGCGTCGTCGGCGGGCGAGATCTCCGGGCGCGAGGGTGCCGACGGTGCGGACGCCCACACGGTGTTCGACGGTCACCGTCCGGATTTCTGGACCGCGGGTAGGCCGGGGCTCCGCGACATCGAGGTGTGCATCGAAGGCACCCGCGCCGACGGTGCGATCAGCCTGGGCCTGGTGGTCAACGGCCTGGATTGCAGTGGTGTTCCGATCGACCAGGCACTTTCGCTCGCAGACGCCCGGGGGGATGCGGGCGTCTGCGGCGTCAGTTGCCGGGGAGGTGGACACCTCAAAGCCAGTTAGCTAGCGGCTGAGAGCTTTTCGCATCGCTGCCGTCGCCGATGTGAGTCAGGGAGTGTCAGCTATGGCGGCGGAGGAATCCACCGCTTGCCGTCGGTCGTCCAACCGCACGGCAGGTAGTTCCAGTGTGCCGGCGGAATGGGGTCGAAACTCAGGCACTTCGGTGCGTAGAACGACGGGGCGGGAGGAGGCGGTGCCGGCTGGTTCTCGGCGCGAGCGACAGCCCCGCTGAGCATCAAGGCCCCAACGGCCGTCAGTGTCGCGACCAGCTTCCGCATCGCAGGCTCGTTACGTGTTCTGCCTTCACGAAGCGACGGGCGCTACGTTTCTTTCCTCGCACGCACGGTATTGATGCTAGTCCTGTTTCGTGCGCTTGGTGGGACCCTAATTTCTCTTGCCGGCCCGGGGCAGCCGATGCGCGGCGGAGGCTTGGATTGCGGGAGGCAGTTGGGGGAGTCTGGGAAAGCGCAACATGCTAAACGCAGTTGGTGAACGCAAGCTGGACAGGGCGTCACAAAGAAAAGTACGATCGCATTCAGTCATCTACTGCCAGAGCGGGGAATTTGTTGCGGCATCGGTGCCGTGCGGGAGCACTGCAATGAAGTCTCTCGTTGGGGGTTTGCCTCCAGCGTTTGCTCTCAGCGCCCCTGGGATCGGTGTGCGTGGCCCGAGTCGCACCCGACAGCCCGTCCATCGCTTCGCCCAGGCACCCAACTGCGTAGCAGCTCTCAGTGCGGAGCAAACGCGTCAAGATAGCTGGCGCGCAATCGAAGTCATTGCCAGCACGCATAATCGCCGAGTCGAATCCTATTTGCAACGCAGACGGCATCGCCCGTGGCGCAACAGGGGATCCTAGCCTCGAGGTCGAGCTTGTCATGTCGCGAACGCGTTGCTCTGCAACGCAAGCGATGCATCGTGCAACGGCCGAGGAACTGTTGTAGCCATCACCACGTACCGCAGGCTGCTGAGGCGCTCGCGGCCGGGGATCTGGCCACGGATTGTAATTCGTCGGAATGCCTTGTGCCATAAAAGCAATGCCGCCTCGGTAGGCGTGTTGACATGACGCGCTACCAGTCGGTCGGAGCGGCAGGCAGCTTTGGTCGCCCGCAGCACAGCGCTCTGCGTGGCGCCAGTGCGCGGATACCGGAGACGCGGGTTCATCAATTCAACGAGCGCGGGAGCGCTTTGAACGTGACCGTCGAGCAGTAATCATGAGGATTAGCAATGGATTTCGGAGCTCTACCACCAGAGGTCAACTCCGGCCGAATGTATGCCGGCCCGGGTGCGGGGCCGATACTGGCGGCCGCGGCGGCGTGGGACGGGTTGGCGGCACAGCTGCACGCCGCAGCGGCGTCGTACGAGTCGGTGATCGCGGACCTGACCGGCAGCTGGCGTGGTCCTTCGTCGGGCACGATGGCAGCCGCGGCAGCGCCGTACACGGCGTGGATGAGTGCGACCGCCGGCCAAGCCGAGCAAGCCGCCAATCAGGCCCGAGCGGCGGTGTCCACCTATGAGGCCACGTTCGCCGCGACGGTCCCGCCACCGATAGTCGCAGCCAACCGTGCACGGTTGATGGCGCTGATCGCGACCAACCTTCTCGGTCAGAACACTTCGGCGATCATGGCCACCGAGGCCGAATATGCGGAGATGTGGGCCCAGGATGCCGCGGTGATGTACGGCTACGCCGGCTCCTCGGCGATGGCCACGCAGATGATGCCATTCAGCCAGCCGCCGCGGACCGTCAACCCGGCCGGGACGGCGGGACAAGCCGCCGCCGTCGCGCAGTCCACCGGCGCCTCGGCGGCAACCAATGCGCAATCGTTGCTGCCGCAACTGATGTCGGCCGTCCCGAAATCGTTGCAAAGCCTGACGACGCCCACCGCCGCTGACCCACCGTCGCTGCTGTCGGCGTTCGACTCGGCCCTCACGGGCCCGCTGGGCCCCGTGTCGCTGTACGGCATTGGTGGCAGCCCGTACCTGCTGGGGGTCGAAAACTACCTGGTGCCCCAAAACGTGGCGAATGTAAACAGCGCGCGACAACGGCTCGACAGGGACCGATCGAAGCTGAAGTCGCTGGGCGGGGGCCTCGGTTCGGGGACGCGGGTGGTGCGCTCAGTGGCCCCCGGCGGAGCCGGAATTCCCACGGGCACGGGTCGCGCCGGCGTGGTCGGGCGTTTGTCGGTGCCACCGGGATGGGCTGCGGCCGCCCCGGAAATCCGGACGGTCGCCGCGGTGTTGCCGCAAACGAATTTTGCCGGCGCACCGGCGGTCGTCGCGGCGGATGGGCAGGGGTCACTGTTCGGCAACTTGGCCGCTTCGGGCCTGGCCGGCCGGGCCGTTGGCGCTACCGGGAGCGGCTCTGCTCGCGGGATGGCCATCGGGGGCAGTGCATTCGGGCAGGCGGCCACCACCGCCACGATCATCGTCATCAACGCCGACGACGCCCAGGAATAGCCGGCGCCGGCATCTCACCTTCGAACTAGTCACAAAGAATCAAGGAGTACCAATGGATTTCGGAGCACTGCCCCCGGAGCTCAACTCCGGCCGGATGTACATAGGTCCCGGCTCGGGATCAATGTTGGCCGCCGCGTCGGCCTGGGATGGGTTGGCCGCGCAGCTGCACTCCGTGGCGGCATCCTACGAGTCGGTGATCTCCAACCTGACCAGCGGTTGGCAGGGCCCGTCATCGGCAGCCATGGCGACAGCGGCCGCACCCTACGTGGAGTGGATGCGCGACACCGCCGCGCGAGCCGAGCAGGCCGCCTCCCAGGCCCGAGCGGCGGCCGGCGCGTACGAGACCGCATTCATGGCGACGGTGCCCCCGGTGGCGATCGCGGAAAACCGCAGTCAGCTGGCGTCACTGGTGGCCACGAACGTTCTGGGACAGAACACTGCCGCGATCTCGGCCACCGAGTCGGAGTATGGGCAGATGTGGGCGCAAGACGCGGCGGCGATGTACGGCTACGCCGGTTCCTCGGCGTCTGCCGTACAGATGACGCCGTTCAGCTCGGCGCCGCAGACCACCAACCCGGGTGGTACGGCCAGCCAATCAGGCGCGGTCGCCCAAGCCGCCGGCACCGCGCCCGCCAACGCGCAGTCGGCCTTGTCGCAGCTGATGTCGTCGACTCCGCGAACGCTGCAGAGCCTCGCATCGCCCGCCGCATCTCCCGCGGCGGATCCAGCGTCGCCGGCGTCGTCGTTGGCGACCTGGCTGAACAACCTGAATTCCACACCGCTGGCCCGGATTGCCGCGAACGTCGAGTTCGTCACCAAGGCGATCCGTCCGGTCAACGACACGTTGCTCAGCCTGAGCTTGGGCCTCGTGGTGACGGCACGGACCTGGAGCGACACGGCGGTCGAGCTCGAGGGGCCGCTGTTCGCCGCGCTTGGGTCGAGCACGCAGACGATCGGGGCGGCCGGGGCGTCTGCCGTGTCGGCGGGTGTCGGCGGCGCGGGCCTGGCCGGAGCGTTGTCCGTGCCCCCGGCCTGGGCCGTCGCCAGCCCGGGGGTCAAGCTGGCGGCCACCGTGCTGGAGTGCACCACCGCGGGGGCCGCCCCGACGGTCGCAGCGGCTACGAGTGGCATCGTGGGGGAAATGGCCCTGGCGGGCTTGGCCGGAAGCGCCCTGGGCGGTGCGGTGCCCCGCGGGATTACCGCAAGCGCCGGGCGCGGTTCAGGCCGCCGCCCGTCGGACGCCGACGGCAAGACCCCGGACAAGCTCAAGGCTGTCCTCGCGGAACTGCAGCAGACGCCGGAGGCGGTCCAGCACTGGCACACCGATAAGGCGCATCTGGAAAGTCTTTTGGACCAGCTGGCCACGAAACCGGGCGTCCACGCCGTGCACTTGTCCTCCGCCGACAAGTCCAAGGCCACACCACCGCGCGCTACCTGGGGGTAGCGGATCTCGTCCCGACCTGGTTGCCGTTCGCGCCGTTGCCGGGCGTAGGGCTGTTAGTCGGGCAAATCGGTGACCAATGCCACCTGATCTTCTGTGACTGGCGTCCTATGGTCATGCGTGAAGCTGCCAAAACGACCCAGGGCAGGAGAACGAAATGTCTGACCCCGGAACCCATCGTGGCATCTTGGTCGGCGTCGACCGCTCAGCCTCGTCGATGGCCGCGGCCGAGTGGGCGGCGGTCGACGCCGCGATACGCAACGTTCCGCTGACACTCACGCATGTTGTCGCACCGGTCGTGCCGGCGATTGCACCGTGGCCGGAGATTCCGATTCCTCAAGGCTATTTCGAGCAGCAGGACGACGAAGCGAGGCGGGTTCTCAAAGATGCGCGCAGGGCGGTCGCCGACAGCACCGGCGACCACGGTCCGCCGTTCGTGTACAGCGTGGTGGTGCACGGTCCGGTCGTTTCCACCCTCGTCAATGAGTCCAAGATCGCGGACATGATGGTCGTGGGGTGCCAGGGCGAGGGCGCGTTCGGTCGGGCCTCGTTCGGGTCGGTCAGCACTGGCCTGGTGCACTATGCGCATTGCCCGGTCGCGGTCGTCCACGATGAGGCCCCGCCGCCGCCCGCGCAGGCACCGGTGCTGGTGGGGATCGACGGTTCCTCCGCATCGGAACGGGCGACCGAGATCGCCTTTGACGAGGCCTCCCGCCGAGGTGTGGATCTGGTGGCACTGCATGCGTGGTCGGACGTCAGCATGTTGGAAGTGCCGGGTCTGGATTTCGGGCCGATGGAGGTGGCAGCACACGAGGCGCTGACCACGTGGCTCGCCGGCTGGCAGGAGCGCTATCCCGATGTCACGGTGCGGTGTGTGGTGGTGCGCGATCAGCCGGCGCGTCAGCTTGTCGAGCACTCGGAGTCCGCGCAACTCGTGGTGGTGGGCAGCCACGGTCGCGGCGGATTCGCGGGCATGATGTTGGGTTCGGTGAGCACGGCCGTTGCGCGCTCGGCGCGGACTGTGGTCGTTGTCGCCCGCGAGCCATAGCGGCGCGTGCGCAAATCACGGATGTGCTGACGACCCGTATATAGAGATGCGTTGCAAGTACACGAGTGCCCCTGTTCAGAGCGCCCCCGGCGGGATTCGAATTTGTTAGGCGCCTGAGGTCGGCGGCCGTGTTGACGTACCGCGTTGTGGCCTTCACCAGTGTTTTCCTCCCTTTTCGCCGTCCGGCATTTATAGTCATGGTCAGCCACATTGGGACATTTGGGTTGCACGAATCCTGCACGGAACGGGTCGATTACATGGCACGTGGACGGCGCAGATTCGGGCGGCTACGGTAACTCCCGTCGGGGAGGTGCAGGCTGCCTACATCGGCCCAGACACCAAGTTGCACAAGGCGCCCGCACCTATTCCAGTGAGCATGGCGCCGAGGGACACGAGGACCTCCGTGGACTAGAAGAGACGTCAGACATCTCCACTAAGCCCGGAGGTCCTCCCCATTCGCAGCTAAATCGTTAACAACGTTCCTGCCGAGTACAGCTGGCCGCCTTGTGGGTGGAGGTAGCGTCGACTTCTAAATCTCTGTCCGGTGTGTCTCAACGAGCTCTGAAGCCCCCTAACCGCTAGCTTCAGACACTTCCGCTTCGCAGCCTACGGCGGGTCCGCACGTCTGCCCGGCGAGGATTGTGGCGACGGGTCGGCTAGGCAAGCTCATCCGCTAGACCCACTTACATTTTGGTATATCGGGCCATGGCGAGGCTGTACAGGCCATAGGTGATAATTCCCAGGCCAGCAGCGATCAGGAGCGCAGCTCCGAAGGGTTGGGCCCCGAGTGTTTTGAGGGCCCCGTCGAGTCCGGTGGTCGTGCTCGGTTCCGCACGGCTCGCCGCGACGACGACCAGTACCCCGGTGCCGGCGATGACCAGGCCTTTGGCGATGTAGCCGACCATGCCCAGTCGTCGCACCAGCTTGCTGGCGTTGCCTTTGAGATCGTCGAGAAAGTTCCGGCTGGCTCCCTTGTAGACGTGATATCCGCCCACCGCGACGATGATGATGCCAGCGGCGATGAGTCCCATAGTGCCGGCGCCGGTCTGCATCAGGCGTGCGCTCATCGCCGCGTTCTGGTCACCGGTGGACTTTCCGCCGCCCCGGGCGAATCCGATCGTGGAGTATGCGAGCGCGAAATAAACTACCGCCAAGGCAAAGGCCTTCGCCCGATCCAGGACTTCCGCCGTTGCGCCCTGGGATTTGGCCTCGGTCGAACGACCGAGGCATGTTTCGACTAGCCGCCAAAGCGCCAGCACCAAAAACGCGAACACGGCGACCCAGAGGGCGACGATGCCGCCCGGTTTGCCTGCCACTGCCGCTAGCGCCCCCGATTGGTCGGCGCTGCCAGCGCCGCTCCCGAAAGCGATCCGGACGGCGAGGTAGCCGATCGCCAAGTGCAGCAGACCGCTCACGAGATAGCCGGCGCGGGCCAATCGTTCGAAGAAGCTGTTTTGGGCTATCTGTGTCGCGGTCAAGGACGAGGCGTAAGCAGACATTGCGGGCGCTCCTAACCGTGCCGGATCAAGCGGTGCTGCCGTGCGAGATGTCGCGTGTGAGGTGCTCGCGCATCTCACCCCGTTCTGGGCGTCGCTGGTGGCCGGTGATTGCTCGCCGAGGGTCCTGAACGCGCGTCCGGGGCCTTGGAGTCTTCGTGCGCTGCGTCGCTGGCTTGCGAGTGTGGATCCATCTTGTCCGCCCGCGCGAACTGCTGGTTCAGCTCGTCGCGAGAGGTCGCCGCCTCGCCGCGGTGCGCGGCGGCTTGCTGCTGCAAACCCGAGGCTTGGGCCGACTTCACGTCGGCTTCGGCCTGGGCGGCGCGGGCCCTGGCAGCGGTCTCGTCGGCGAGTGCTTCGCGCTGCCTGACGTGGAGTGATTCCTCCCTGGCCTGATCGCGGATCTTGCCGGCTTCGATGTGGCGGTGTTGGTTGCGTTTGTTGCGCGCCACCCACACGAGTGCGGCGATGAGCACAATTGCCACGACCGCGACGACGATCAAAATGATAGTGCTGGTAGTCATGTTGGCTCCTGGAGTTGGTTGAACATGTTGAGTTGGTCGAACGTTGTTGGTTGAACGTTGTCGATGGTTCAGAGGTCGTCGGTTTAGTAGTAGTGGCGGCGGCCGCCGACGGCGTGTCCCATCCGTCCCATCAGCATCAGTAGCAGGCCGACGACGAGGAGGATGATCCCGATGATTAAGCAAATATGGGCGTAGGCGAAGGTAGGGACGAGGGCGGGCAACAGGAGTCCGAGGACGATAAGGATGATTCCGAGAACGATTATGACGTTTAGCTCGTTTCGATGTTCGATTTGGGTTGCGCGGATTTCGCAGAAATACTTGGAAGGTACGGGTCAAAAAGTGGGGGTCAGTGCAAAAGGTAGGGGTCAGTGTTTGAAGGCGTCTTTTAGTTTGGCTCCTGCCTGTTTGGTGTTTCCCTTGATCTGATCGGCGCGTCCCTCGCTGCGTAAGCGGGTGTTGCCGGTGGCGCGTCCCAAGTACTTCTTGGTGGCGCCCTTGGCGGCTTCGGCTGTGGGCGATCTTCTTACCGATGCTCATTGCTGCTTCCTCGTTTCGTTGATCACAGGCCTGGCTGCGGGCTGACGGTATCGACGGCTCCAGTGGCTAATGAGTGGTATCGACGTGGGTGGTTCTGTCGGGTTGTCGATCTCGCGAGAAGCGGCCGAGCAGCGGACTTCTGCGACGGGGGGTCGCGGCCATCGTTGAGCCGCTGGCGGCGCCGACGTGCCGCTGGTTGTCGAGCAAGCGGTCGCGGTCTTGGTTCAACAACGCGGTTTCACGTTGAGAGCTTCTGAGTTTCTGTCGGGCGTTGCGGCCGCGGCGTGCGGTGCGCCGCGCGCCGGCCAGCAACACGGAAAGACCCAGCATTTCCACGGCACCGACCACGATCCCGAACAGGAACAGCGTGCCGGTCGACCCGGTGACGTGATAGCCGAACACGGCGAAGTTCTCGGTCAACGGGTGCGCGGCCCCGGCATTGGTCAATACTCCGGTGAACCCCACAATCACCGCGGCAAGTAGGACAACCAATCCAACGATGACGATCATGGGGACGCCTCAAATCCTGGTGCTAGAACTCCAGTAGACACCCCTAATCGCCGTGCTGTCAACGTCATAGACCTACGGCGTAATACTATGCTGTCTCGGAGGGCCGGGATTGCCCGTCAACGTCGTAGGCCTACGATGAAGACTTCAGTGCTTGACCATATCGACAGAAGGAGTAGGTGCGTAACCGATGACCCAACCGCCGACGAGACCCCGTTCCGGGCGGGCCGCCCAGACGCCGGACTCCACCGAGGAGGACGGCGAGAACGGACCGATCACTCGCGCAGCGGTTCTGCTGTGTGCACTGGAGATCATCGACCGTGATGGCGTCGACGCGCTGTCGATGCGCCGCCTCGGCGAGGCGGTCGGCCGTGATCCAATGGTGCTGTATCGGCATGTGTCGAGCAAGGCCGCGGTGCTCGACGGGGTGGTCGAGTTGATCTTCGAAGGGCTGTCGCTGGACACCACCACGGCGGACTGGGCGGCGGGGTTGCGGAATTTCGCCCACGACTTCCGCGACGCAGCGCGCGCACACCCAAACGTGGTGCCGCTGCTGGTCACTCGGCCGCTCGCGACGCCGCTGGGGATGCGGCCGCCGGGCATCCTGCGGCACCTCGAAGACGTCCTCGCGCTGCTGACCGGGGCCGGGGTCACCGGAGCCGACGCGCTGCACGTGTACCGGACGTTGTTCGGGTTCCTCTACGGCCATGTACTGACCGAACTGCAGGAGATCGTCGAACGCCCCGAAGAAACCGACCACGTGTTGCGGCTCGGACTGCACCGGCTGCCCATCGGCGAGTTCCCCCACTTACGTGAGCTCGCACCGACCTGGGCCCGCTACGACGGGCTGGCCGAACTCGATCGCGGACTCGACATTCTGCTCAGCGGGCTGACCGTCCAACTCGGCTTACCCGACGGCGCGCGGGCGCAGGAGCCCACACCCGGATCGACGTAACCACACACCACCAAGAAGGGAGGTGACCATGATGCTGGCGCACTCCATTTCCCCCAGCATGTTTCGTCGGCCCGCCAGTAGGTCGCGCGCCACCTCGCCGGAATGTCGGTGAGGCGTCGATGGCAATAGCAGACGTAGCCGAATACGCCCATCTCACCGAGGCAGACCTCGAGGGGCTTGGGCGCGCGTTGGAGGTGATCCGCCGCGACATCGAGGAGTCACGCGGTGAAAAGGACAGTTCATACATCCGGCGTGCCATCGCCTTTCAGCGATTACTCGACGTCGCCGGCCGGCTGGTTATCGCCGGCAGCCGCAGCAAGATCGGCTGGGCGCTCGGCACTACGGCGCTCGCTGTGGCCAAGAGCATCGAGAACATGGAACTCGGCCATAACATTGGCCACGGGCAATGGGATTGGATGAACGACCCCGAAATCCATTCCAGTACTTGGGAGTGGGACATGGCGGGTGTCTCGTCGCAGTGGCGGTATTCCCACAACTATCGCCACCACGTGTTCACCAACGTCATCGGCGTGGACCACGACCTCGGATACGGTGTGTTGCGGGTCACCCGCGACCAGCAGTGGCGGCTGGGTAATCTGCTCCAGCCTTTGCGAAACGTGTTGTTGGCCAGCATGTTCGAATGGGGCATCGCATCGCAGGGCCTGCACTCGCAGCATGATCGCGCGGCGACCGACGCCGAGAGATCCGCCCACACTCGAGCACTGATCCGCAAGATTGCCCGACAGGCCGGCAAGGACTATGTGTTCTTTCCCGCGCTCAGCCTTCGACGATGGCGCCGCACGCTCACAGCGAACGTGGCCGCCAACGTGCTACGCAATGTGTGGGCGTACGTGGTGATCTGCTGCGGGCATTTCGCGGACGGCGCGGAGAAGTTCACCCCCGCCGCGCTGGAGGATGAGACCAAGCCCGAATGGTACTTGCGACAAATGCTGGGTACCGCGAACTTTCGCGCCGGGCCGGTGTTGGCGTTCCTCAGTGGAAACCTCTGCTACCAGATCGAACACCACCTTTTCCCTGATCTGCCGAGCAACCGCTACGCGCAGATCGCCCAACGGGTCCAGGCCGTGTGCGCCACCTATGACCTGCCGTATACGACCGGACCGCTGGCTCGCCAGTACCTGCTCACCTTGCGCACCATTTTCAAGCTGGCGCTTCCGGATCGGTTCCTCGCCGCCACCTCCGATGATGCGCCCGAGACGGCGTCGGAAGACAGATTCCGCAATATCGCGAAACGATGGCACATCTTGGGCATGGGCGACGACAGCAGCAGGCGATCTCGATTGGGTACAGCAATACGGGGCTAAAGGAATCGGCGCCAGCGCATGGATCAGCGGCGGCGCATAGCCCAAGCAGCGATGGTTACATCAGGTGCAAACCTGTGGTCCCCGGCCCACGTACGGGTGTCATCAGCAACGGAAACAGGAGTACCACTACCACCCGAGCGCACTCAGCGCTCGGCTCCAGCGCCCAGCGAGCTACGCTACGGCCTACACCCACAGAACCGACTCTCGTATCTCTTGGATGAGTTCATGGGGTCCCGTCAAAGTGCCGCGAATGGTTTACCCAAGACCAAACCTGGCCGATGTCCACCCGATCGGGATGCGTAATGGTCGCACCGGGCTGTGCGAATACGTCGACGGCTCCGACCCGCTTCCATACAGGCGGCACTTCACGGGTACGCGCCCCAACCCGTCGTCGTAACCTGAAGCCAATCGAAATCTGAACGGATCGACACCCCCGGGCCGAC
Source organism: Mycobacterium mantenii (assembly GCF_010731775.1). NCBI lineage: Bacteria > Bacillati > Actinomycetota > Actinomycetes > Mycobacteriales > Mycobacteriaceae > Mycobacterium > Mycobacterium mantenii. The sequence continues at coordinate 5,580,540 of NZ_AP022590.1, forward strand.
GGTGACATGCGCGGTGAGGGCGGCCTCGCAGTCAGTTTGAAGGAACGAATCTCATTGGCTCGTCACCGGAATCGTCTGTCAATGACCTCGCGTGGCAGCTGTTGCGGAGTCGGGTAGGTGATCAATACACGGATGTCATCCGGGTCGACGCCGTCAACAAAACTGATCCCGCCCAGGGTGTTTGAGTATGTGCTGGGATAGAAGATGCGCAGAAGTTGTTCGATCCGTTGCAGTTCTTCCTCGCTGTCGGCGGACCAGATGATCTGCTCGAGCTCGCAGTAGTGCGCGATGAACTCAATGCCCTTGAGCCACTTCACATGCCGGAAGCCGTGTTGTAATTCATTACGCAGTCGCAGCGGCGCCCCGTGGCCGTAGCTGACCGGTTCGCCGTTCATGTCGTAGGCCAGCATGGTCAGATGGTGGCTCGTCTGCTCGATCGGGTGTGCGACGTAGTAGATTCCGCCGTCGGCGCCGGGGCCTAGCGAGTAGAAGCCCACCCATTTGGCCTCGGGCAGCGGTTTGACGATGTCCACGATCGTCTGTATCGACACGCCACCCCATTTGGCGACACCCGACCAACCCTGGATGAAGAAGTGCTGGGTGATCTGTTCGTGGTAGGGGAGGTCATGCAAGTCCGCCAGCGAGAACTCGGTCGGGTGCTCGACGAGACCGCAGACTCGCAGCCGCCAATTCACGAAGTTGTTCATCTCCAACTCTTTGTACTCAACGGTCTGCGGGTAAGTGCCGTGGTGCCAGAAGTACGGCGAGATGTCCTTCTCGGTGAACGCGCCCGGCTCGGGGTCGGTGTGCTCGAACAGCCGCTGCAGCGGCCCGATGAGCGCGTAGCCGACCTGCTGCACCACGCGGGGGTGACGATAGGTGAACGGCGTTGCGGCCACCCAGCCGATGGCCACCACCACCATGGCCGCGGTGAAGATCCAGAACCCGACCCAGCTGTTGTCGTCACGGGTGGCGAACATGTGGTTGAAGTTGCGCAAAGCTTCGGTGGTGAAGACCAGCGTGACGTGGACAACGATGAAGAACACGAAATAGGCCCAACAGGAGTTGGGTCGAGCGTTCGACGGGCATCTCGCCGACCATCACCAAATTTCTGTGCGCGCAACCGACATCGACGAGCAGATCCAGGCGCGTCTGGCCCCTTTCATGTGGATGACGATCCTGGACACCAGGGTCCTCATCGCCGAAGACCTGGTCGCAGCGCCGACACCCCTGGTGCACGCGCAGGTGGAGTGCTAAACCGGAAGGAGCGCAGCCAGCTGACACCCGTCGCGATGGCGCGGTGCGGCAACCGACATCTAGGAGGTTGGTTGCTGTGCTTCATCCCGATCCATTCCGTGACATCGACAGACTCGCCGCGCAACTGCTCGGTACATCGCCCGGCTCCGCCCGAGCCCCACTGGCCATGCCGATGGACCTCTACCGCTCCGGCGATCACTACGTGCTTCACGCCGACCTCCCGGGCGTGGACCCCGATTCGGTGGACGTCAGCGTTGATGGCGGCATTCTCACCGTGACGGCACAACGCAGCGAACGCACCGAACACGACGTGCAGTGGCTGAGCTCCGAGCGCTTCACCGGCAGTTACATGCGTCGCCTGTCCCTCGGTCAGGACATCGACGCCGACCACATCGCCGCCACCTATCAGAACGGGGTGCTGACGGTAACCCTCCCCGTGGCGGCAAGGGCCAAGCCGCGCCGCATCGAGATCAGCCACGGGGCACGTGAGGAAACAAAGATCGTCGAGCCCAGCGACTCATCCGACCAACACACCACGACCTAACCTCTCTACCGGCCGGGTCCAGGCGGGTCATGCCGGGCCCCAACAGTCCCTGATTTGTCATGTGTCGGAATAGACGACATACGAGCGTCTCAAAACTTCGTATCGGACTATTCGTGGACACCGACGGTCACGCGTACCCATGTCTGTGGGCGTCGGGTAGCGAACGACATCGCCCAGGCGAGAGTCGATTATTGGTGCGGTAGCCCACAGTACGGCGTCAACGATCCCTGCGACCCGTCGACGCCGACCACGATCCGTCCGCTGTGCTGCGGTCTATCGGCAGAAGCGAGCGGCTCCAAGGATGATCGTGCAGTACTGGTCATAGGGTCATTATGTGTGCTCGGCCCGCTGGCTTGAGTGCTTCTGCGTTTGTGAATGTGCGTGCGTGCGGCTTAGTAGGCGAAGGGCCGCTGGTTGTTGAAGTGGCCGCCGGGGTTGAGGTCGTCCAGGCTGGCGAGCGCCGACACCATGTCGTCGCGCAGTGACCGGGCCAGGTCGGCGGAGAAGCCTTCGCGCACTACGACGCGCAGCACCGTGACGTCGGTCGCGTCGGCGGGCATGGTGTAGGCCGGTACCTGCCAGCCGTGGGACCGAAGCGCATGGAGACGTCGAACTCGGTGTAGCCGAAATCGCCGGCCAGCCGTAAGCAGACCACCGGGATCGCCGAGCCGTCGGAGATCACCTCGAAGTGCTTGCCCTTGCGCAACTCGTCGGCCAGCCAGCGCGCCGTCGACGACAGGCACCCCATCACCTGGGTGTAGCCCGCGCGACCCAGCCGCAGGAAGTTGTAGTACTGGCCGATGACCTGGTTCCCCGGCCGGGAGAAGTTCAGGGTGAACGTCGCCATGTCCCCGCCGAGGTAGTTCACCCGGAACACCAAGTCCTCGGGCAGGTGTTCGCGGTTACAAAGCCGATGCCCGGATAGGTCAGCCCGTACTTGTGGCCGCTGACGTTGATCGACACCACCCGTGGCAGCCGGAAATCCCACACCAGATCCGGCTGCAAAAACGGCACCATGAATCCGCCGATGTTGCGCAGTTGTGTACGGCGAGGTCCGCCGCGCATTTCAAGGTCTCACGGCGTCGATCAAACCCTCTAATGAATGGGGTCACCGACGTCGGCCCTGAGAGTGATCAACGCCAGAAACCGCGCTTCATCGATCTCCTGTGATCGCCGTCGACGTGGGTCCACTGCCTCGGCTCGTAGCGGTACGCGTGTTTCGCGCCGCCCCGTATCACGTCCAAGGTGCCGTCCTTGTGCTCGATGTAGCTGTCGCCGAATCGCATGTACTTGTCGGTCCCGCCGTCGGCGAGAGTCACGGTAACGGTCATGGTCAAAACCTCCAGATGAGCCGGTGATGCCAGCTCGAAATAATGCGGCCCATCCACGTCGGATCAGCAGGACCAAGGCACGCACACCAATCAGGAAATCCGTGCGGTCATTGATTTTAAAGCCCAGCGGGCCGTTGCTCAGCGCACCTTCTCGGGAATTGAGTTCAGGGCATGCAGGACGTGTACGGCGAGTTTGCCTGCCGCGTCGTTGCCCAGCTTGGAGTGGGCGCTGATGGTGTCCGTGACGAGTTGGAGACGAATCTCATAGGGAGTGCGAAACTTTGTAGGCGAAGCCATCGAATTTCCTTTGTAGTCGAGCATGTTCGCTCGCAACCGAGCTGCTCGATACTGATGACCTTACGCCGATTCGCGGCCAGCGGGTGCGCGACGAGCATGCGGGTATTGCGTTTGCCGATTTTGGAAGGACAGATGTTCGGATTCAGCACGGCCCCGTCGAGGATCTCGATCGCCCGGCGCAGCGTCTGATCGGCCTGCCACGCGTGACGCCCGGCAAGCACCGTCGGCAAGGAGGAAGCAGCGCCTCGCTGATCTCTCCCAGGTCGCCGAATCCCCCACGTAGGACGGGATGTGGTCGACCGCATTAGTGGGTGACGTTCGCCCCGACGGCAACCGTCGGCCGCTCAAACGAGGTGGGGCAGCGCCCAGCTGAAACCCATTGCCGTTCGGGCGTACCGCAAAAGTCAGTGGTCCGTTGGCGTCCTGCAACACGCAGTTGACGCTGATGTCGTGCTGAGCAAGGTATCCGGCGAGCGGCACTCTGCCTTCTAATCACGTGGTGCCGGTGGACATCTACCTCCTCGGGCTGCCCGCCGCGTCCGGAGATGCTACGCGATCCTCAAGTTGCACGAGAGAAGATTTAGGAGATGCCGTTGGGCGTCAACCGGGAGCGCGCCATCGCCGAAGCCGAGCAGGCGGCGCTGGCGGCCAGGCCCACGATCGAGATGCGTGGACTGCTGCGATGAGCTCGCCAGAGCACTACCCGAAACAAACAATCAGCACCCCCGACGGGGCACTTCCCCCCGGGGGGCGAAGTGATCAACGTTCGCCGCGGCATGTTCGGGGTCACCGATACCGGTGACACCTCCGGATACGGACGGCTGGTGCGAGAGGTCACTCTCCCGGGCAGCAGCCCCCGGCCCTACGGCGGCTACTTCGATGCGGCTGCATTTTTGGATGATTTGGCGCTGTGCGGGTTCCCAGCTCACCCACTTTTGCGGGAGATCCGCATAACCGTTGGTAGCCATCAGCTTTCAGTCTCGTCAGCGGTTGCTTCCAGTAACTCGGCGTAGGCGCGGAATAAACCGGCTGCTTCGTCGCTCATCATGGCCAATGATCCGATACGGTTTCCCTGAATTGTTGGTCCATACCGCGGGTCATTCGGATCGAGCGGGCGGATGGGTGAGTAAGTGATTAACCTCCACCTGTCCATCGACTTGGCGGTCAAGGGTCAGGTTCATGGACTGCTCGACAATAAAGTGCGCGGAACGCATCAGCATGTCGGCAGCATTATCGTCCGTTATTGTGAATCCCCTCGTGCTGTAATCGAAATGGAAACTTCGAGACCGATCTGCCTGCCCAGTACCGCCGCTAGCCGTGCTAACTCCTCAATCGATTCTTGGAGCCGGGCAACAAACCATCCGGCGCTATCCGCGTCGAGCTGACTGGGACCGTGCGGGGCGCTGTCGACAATGAGGTGGGGCCTGGACAGCACTGCGGGCCGCCCAGTTGGACGGCCCGCAGCTGGTTGGTGGGTGGTGGCTAGTTGCCGCCAACGTGGTTCTGCGCGGCGACGACGGTCTGTATGAACTGCTTCAACACGTCCTCGCTTGGCAGATCAGCGGCCACGATGAACACCCAGGACGGGCCTGCCATGGTGCCCAGCTGGGCGCACCAGGTGGGATGGCAACTGCCATCGGTGATTCGGTCCCCAGCCGTGATGCTGTCCATGTTGGCGCGCACACCGGAGTGCATGGTGCGCGTTTCGGTGTTGGGCCAGCCCAGCGCGTACAGCTTGACGTTGGACCCGTCGCGGTCGTTGGTGTAGCGGGCATCGAACCACCTGGTGGGGCGCGGATACGGATTGAACCAGTTGGCCACTACGGGGTTGGACAGGTCCGGGTTGGGTGGTAGCCGGTTGCCGGTGAACGGTTCCTGCTCAAACGTTTTGAACGTCAACCCGTTCAGGTGCAGCGGGTAGCTGATGTAGCCCCAGGTCTTCCAGCCAGGTGGATTGCCATCCGCGTCGGTGGTGGTCGGTGCCGTAACGCTGGCGGCGGTGGTGCCGCCGCCGCTGGTGACTGGTTGCGGGTTGCTGCAGCTGGTGATTGCCACAGCGGCCAGCGCCGCGCCAATCGCTTTGACGGTGTTACGCATACTCTCGTTTCTCCCTGGTGTTGATGTTGGTGGTGGTTAGGCCGCTGCGCTGGGGGCATAGCGCACCCGATCAAGCTTGAAAGGGAGACTTGGATTCCAGCACGCAGGCGGTTCCCCTTTTCGTTCGGGCAGATTCAGCCTTCCGGCGATTCCGTCACGGTGGGGTGCGAACATGTCGGATGCCCATCAGCCGGGCAGGTGTCGCCTGCGTTGAACGCCGCGACGACATCTGCCCAAAGGTCTGGGCATCCCTGCTGCATGTGTTGCGAGACGATGTGCGACGCCTCGGGTTTCGGGATGCCTAGCTTGTCGTTCATCGTCTGCACGACGTAGCCGAACATGACCATGTCGTGAGCCGGATTCCCGTTGAGTAGCCCGCGCATCACAGTGCAGGTATTCGACGGGAAAGGCCAGGGTCGGCGTGCGCTGCCGGTGCGATAAGGACGACGGCCACGACTGCCAGTGCCGCTGTCATGGCTGTCTTCATCGGGTTCCCCCATCCCCTGTAGTCGATCCAGGGTATGGGGGTGGGGCCAGCCCCGGGCCAAAATTTAAGAAAGTGATTTTGGCCAGTCCACCCAGGCGGCCATCATTGGGGTCCCCTGGGTCATAGCAGCGCCAGCACACGCGCCGCGATGTTGAGTGCCCGCACTGCGCCCTGGCGGTCCTGCCAGGTGGTGCCGTCGCTGCCGGCGAGCACCTGGCGCGCCCGGTCGCGGATCAGTGAAGGCGGGTGGGTTGGTGGCGCTGCAGCTGGGGCTGCAGGGCGGTGCGGGTGCCCGGTGGTACGCGGACCCGTGCGGGTACTGGACCCCTGCAACGCGACCTGGGACCCGACCCAGGCACCCCGCGCTACCGATCCGGTCGGTCGGCGGTGGCCAGGCTGTTGTTTCAGGTGCCCGTTATTTCACGCATCTTGCACGGATCAGCATTTGCGCTGTTCAAGTGGTGCCCCTGACAGTGTTTGATTCCAGGACATAGTTGGCAGCTGTCTCGCGACATAGTTGACACCTCTGCAAGCTGGGGAGGTCAGCCATGTCGAACGCGCAGCTCGTCATCACCGCTGTGGTACTGGAAGGACGCAGCAAAACCGAAGTCGCTCGCGACTACGGCGTCTCCCGGCAGTGGATCCAACAACTGTGCAAACGCTACGAGGCCGACGGCGACGCGGCCTACCTCCCGCGTTCACGGCGTCCGCACCACAGCTCAAGCCGTCACCGTAGAGGTCGAAGAGCGCACCGTACGGCTACGCAAGACCCTGACCAAACGCGGTCTAGATGCCGGCGCCGACACCATCGCCGCCCATCTCGCCACCAACCCCACTATCACGAATGTGCCTGCCGTCTCCACCATCTGGCGAATCTTAAAGCGTCGTGGCTTCGTCACACCCCAACCGCACAAACGGCCCCGCTCCTCCTGGAAGCGCTTCTGCGCCGACCTGCCCAACCAATGCTGGCAAGCCGACGTCACCGATTGGCACCTCGCCCACGGCGGCGGCGTGGAAATCCTCAACATCATCGATGACCACTCCCGTCTGGCCATCGCCAGCCTGGCCGCCGCAACATCAGTGGCCCCGACGTGACCGCAACCTTCACCACCGCCTTCACCACCTGGGGCCCACCCGCCTCGGTGCTCACCGACAACGGCGCCATCTTCACCGGAGCACCCCGACGCGGCGGCCGTACCGCCCTGGAAATCACCCTAGGCACACTGGGCATCACCTACCTGACCAGCCGGCCCTACCATCCACAGACCTGCGGAAAAGTCTGTGAAGACTTATCGACGACGCTGCACCGGTCGGCCTGACCCCGGCCAAGGTGTGACCAAGGTGTCCTGCGTTCGATTTGTCGGTCGACGCCGGTGCAGCGTCGCGGTGCGCACCGGCCAGACGGATCTGACCTGATAGGAGCTTGGACTAGAAGCCCCGTCACAGACCTGTCGCTCCGTCCGGCCGGTTCGCCCAACCGTCAGATTGGCCCTAACGGAGGAGCGAATTCCATGATCGCAACAGAAGTCGAGACTGTCATCGGTGGCGTTGACACGCATAAGCACACTCACTACGCCGCGGTCATCGACCAGCACGGTCGGTTGCTCGGTCATCAGGAGTTCCCTGCGACCGACGCTGGCTACCACGCGCTGCTGTCTTGGATGCGCACGCACGGAGCACTTGAGGCGATCGGCGTCGAAAGCACCGGATCATTCGGTGCAACGCTGACTCGCGCCCTGACGACCGCCGGCGAACGAGTCATCGAGGTAAACCGACCTAACCGCATCGCTCGACGAATGGACGGCAAGTCTGACCGTCTCGACGCCGAGCAGATCGCCCGTGCCGTACTCGGCCAAACCTCGACCGCGACACCAAAGTCCAAGTGCGGCATGGTCGAAGTGATCCGCACTTTACGTGTCACCCGCAGCAGCGCAGTCAAGGCCCGAACCCAAACTTTCAACACCTTGTTCGGGATCATGATCGGCGCCCCATCGCCGCTGCGCGACGAGCTCGTCACGCTGACCAAGCGAACCCTGATCAATCGTTGCCTCGGTCTTCGGCCCGAAACCACCGACTTCGCTCACCTGTGTGCTCACCCCGAGCGCCTGCTGATGGCCAGCATCAAGACCGCCCTTCGCGACCTGGCCCGCAGGTGGAAGGCTCTTGACGGCGAAATCAAAGCACTCAACAAACAAATTGAGGTCGTCGTTCGCGCCGCCGCACCTGATCTCGTTGAGCTCTTCGGCGTCGGTGTCGAGCTGGCCGGCCAGTTCCTCGTCACCACCGGAGACAATCCAGAACGCATCCACGACGAAGCCGCTTTCGCCAAACTCTGCGGCGTGGCACCACAGCCCGCCAGCAGCGGCCGCACGACCGGCCGACACCGGCTATCGCGCAGCGGCGACCGACAGGCCAACAGTGCCCTCTACATCGTTACGATCGTGCGACTGCGACACCACGAACCCACCCGCGCCTACGTAGAACGCCGCACCAACGAAGGACTCACCAAACGCGAGATCATCCGCTGCCTCAAGCGCTACATCGCCCGCGAAATCTACGCCAATCTCCCACGCCCACAGGCAACCTCAACGCCAGCAGCTGAACCCCACCAAACCGCCGCTTGACAAACATAGGAGCATCGAGCGCTTCCACCAAACTCAAAAGAAATGCCTAACTGCACATCCCGCGGCCACAATCGCTGAACTCCAACACCTTTGCGACCAATTCCGCGTCTACTACAACCAGCACCGACCATACCGTGCACTCCACAGACGCACTCCGACCCAGGCCTACACTCACCGCCCCAAAGCCACCACAACCGGCTACGTGATCCCCGCCCACTGCCGCATACGCACCGACACCATCGACGCCGCCGGCGCCATCACCATCCGCTACAACAGCCGCCTGCACCACATTGGCCTGGGCAAGCGCCGCACCGGCACCAAAGTCACCGTGCTCATCGACGACCGCGACATCCGCGTCGTGGACCGCCACACCGGCCAACTCATCCGCAAACTCGTCTTAGACCCCACCCGCGACTACCAACCCCGCGGCGTCAAATGCGGAAACAGCCCCGAAAACAGGCAATAGGTGTAAACCATGTCTCGGGACACCTGTCAACGATGTCCCGAGACACGACAATCGTGCCCCCGGCAGGATTCGAACCTGCGACACCGGCTTTAGGAGAGCCGTGCTCTATCCCCTGAGCTACGGGGGCGCGGGACGTCTTCTGAATACCCGACTAGTACCTAGCCGGTGGAAGCGCTGGGCGGCTTTCGTGGTGTTCTCGACGTCCTGTTGCCGTTCCCGGCGGTAGGCCTGGTCGTCGGGGGGTGCGGCGGGTGCAAGTGTAGCGGGCAGGACGATCGCCACGCGACGCTTGGGCGGGCGTGGTGACGGTCGGCGTTAGGCGGCTCGCTCTTTGGATTGGTGTCGCCGACGAAGGTAAGCCGCGATTGCGTTGCAGCCCAATACGAATCCCGGCACGACGAGCGAGAGTGTCGCGGTGATCGCTGCATAGGCGCAGCGCACTCCGGTGCCGCCGATGACGATCGCTACCTCATTCATGGGGAAGCATCGAGATAGCAGCTTGGCCGCCCACGTGCTGGCCAGGGTTTGGCTATCGCGTTTCGATCAGTGCACCACAAGAACATCCAGCGGCGCCTGCAGCGCCCTGGCCGCGATGGCCGCGGCGGCCAACTACGGACGCGCCAACCGACAATTACTGACCGAAGCAACCCGTCGGGTGTTCGAGCACGAAATCGCGACATCGCTGGATCTGCTCTACGACGTGTCGCACAACCTCGCCAAGATCGAAGACCACCTCGTCGACGGCCAGACACGCACACTGTGCGTGCACCGCAAGGGCGCAACCCGCTCGCTACGCCGCACCATCCCGACGTGCCGGCCGACCTGGCCGCGGTCGGACAACCGGTGCTCATCCCCGGCACCATGGGAACCGCCTCCTACGTGCTGACCGGTGTCCCCGATAACCCCGCCTTCTATTCCACCGCGCACGGCGCCGGCAGAGTGCAAAGCCGCCACCAAGCCGCCCGCCACACCAACGCCGAGGCATTGCGCAGAAGCCTCGCGGATGCCGGCATCCTCGTGCACGGCAAATCCCGCAGGGGGCTGGCCGAGGAAAACCCGAGGCCTACAAGGACATCGACGCTGTTATCGAAACAAGCGACCGCGCCGGGCTGGCCCGCAAGGTCGCCCGCCTCGTCCCCCTTGGTGTGGTGAAAGGCTGACAACGAGAATCAGCGGTCGCACAACACCCAGTGCACGTCAATTGAGCCTGCGGTACCACATCATTCAGTCGCCAACCTGCTCGCGGCCGGTTGGTCGGACCGGTGGCATCACACGCGGATTGGCACGCAAAGGCGACAACCACCTGGGCTAGGTGCGCGGAACGTGCTCTCCAGGCCCCCGGGCATTCATCAGGCACATGAATAAAAAACTGCGCCGTCGTCGTCCGTCGGGGCTTGGCCGCGGCGACGCGCAACCAGGTAGAGCCATCCCGGTTCGATGGGTTGTTTGCAGCGGGCGCACTGGGGGTCGGCGACCATGCTCCCTCCTTCCTCGGCCTCACTATCTCGGCCATCATTCTCCGCGTCGTGTACGTGCCGGCGGGCCACTATTGACCAAAGATCGCCGACGCCGCGTCCCGTGACGGTCCGCCTCCGGCCCGGAGCGCGCAATCCCGCGAACCCGCGACGAAGTGCCGGTCACCAATAATCAGCCGACAACTGCGCCGGCCAACACGATCGCCGCGTGACGCCGGCAAATGTCCCCGCGGATGAGGACCTCGGCCCCTACCGAATGCCGGTGCAGACGATGAAGAATCGAACGGTAAGTCCCACAACACCAACAACCAAAGGAGAGTCATGACCGATCTCCCTGTGCGTCGGCAACCTCATTCGTGGCTGCCGGACTGGTCTGATTTCTGGTCGAATCTATGGACCGGCTTTCCCTCACCGGCGACGCTGCGTCCAGGCCATCTGATCCGGCTTGAGGATGAGACGGCTGACGGCCACTACCTGTTGCGCGCCGAACTGCCCGGCGTTGACCCGGCCAAGGATATCGACATCATCGTGCAGGGCGGCCAGTTGACGATCAAGGCTGAACGCAGCGAGAAGTCGGAAGCCAAGGGCCGCTCGGAATTCCGCTACGGCTCGTTTACCCGCTCGGTCACCTTGCCGGCCGGCGCCAACGAAGATGACATCAAAGCCAGCTACGACAAAGGCATCCTGACCGTGGACGTGGCCGTTCCCCAACAGACATCCGACGCGGCCGCCGAAAGGCACATCGCCGTGCGAGTTGCCAGCTGACCCACATGCCTGGTGGGCGCAGAGTCCCCGTTAAGGCGCTGCTACGGGCGCACCCTGAGTGCTGCTGCGCACAACGGCTTTCCGCTGGGTCCGTGGTTGTTCTCACGAAGGGCCCAAGGACCCTACAGGTGCCCGGCCTATCGCCTTAGGTTCCGACTATCAGCCGACATATCCCGGCGTCCAGAGGAGAAAAGTTATGACCACTGCGCGTGAAATCATGCACGCCGGAGCCACCTGTGTGGGCGAGCACGAAACATTGACCGCCGCCGCCGAGCACATGCGCGATCTGGGTGTAGGCGCCCTGCCGATCTGCGGCGATGATGACCGTCTGCACGGAATGATCACCGACCGTGACATCGTCATCAAGTGCATCGCGTCCGGCCGCGATCCCAACACCGTAACCGCAGGTGAGCTGGCCCAGAGCAGCACTTATCGCGTCGACGCCGAGGCCAGTGTCGAAGAGATGCTCAACGTCATGGAGGAGCATCAGATCCGCCGGCTACCGGTTATTGATAGCCACCGGTTGGTGGGAATCGTCAGCGAAGCCGATATCGCACGCCATCTTCCCGAGCATGCGATCGCCCAGTTCGTGAAGGCTATTTGTGCGCAGACGGCCATCACCAGCCACTGAGTCGTCCCGCAGCGCGCGGTGGGCTCGAAGGCACTGTGGCCTCGCAGCGGGCTTCGCACCGGCGGCCCTGCGATGCGCGCGACCCGCGAGCGCGGAGAGAAACTGGCCGGCGAGAAATGAGGAGCGCACATGGCTGACAACCATTACCTCGAGGTCATCAAACGTCTGCTCGGCGCAGAAATGTACTTTCGTTTACGCAGGGAGGCAAAGGAGCGCAAACCGCAACGTTCGGCCCCCGAAGACAAGTCAAAATGACAACACGGATTGGGTACTTCGCACACTCACCAGCGCCAGCCACGACCGCACACGCGGCGACGGAAGATCCTGCAGGACTGGGACTTCGGCGCGGTCCGGACCGCCGTGGAATCACGACCCGTGGACGATGAGGTTGGCATCGTGGTCGAGGGTGACATACGTTCCGAAACGCCGGCTGATGCGCTCGAGGGTGGAGCGCAGCCATTCGCTGTCCTGGCGTGAGGCGCGGTCGAGCCGCATTCTGCGGGCCCGCATCGGCGTCATACGCAAAGTGGTGAGGTTGCCGGTGTCGGGGTCGAGCGAGGCAAAGTACAGAAGCCGCAGTTCATTGCGGTAGGCCTCGAAGCCCTTGATACCTTCGTAGTCGTTGATGGCGTCCCCGCAGCCGTACAGGATGAGCTTGCCGCGGTAAACCTCGATCGGTCGTGGGTGGTGTGACGAGTGCCCGTGCACGACGTCGACCCCGGCGTCGATCAGTCGGCGCGCGAAGCGAACTTGGCTGCGCGCAACGTCGTAATCCCAGTTGGACCCCCAGTGCAGGGATACGATCGTGATGTCGCCGGGCTGTTTTAGCGCAAGTACCCGGTCGGTCATCTCGGTGGCGGTGCGATTGAACAGGTTCGGAATGAAGGCGACGCCTGGCCGGGCCGCGGTCGCGGCCCAACTGCGGGGAATGCCGCTGGATTCCGTGCCGCCGGCGGCAATCACGACGTGATGTCCGTCGGGCAGGGTCACGACCGCGGGGCGTTCGGCGTGTTCGGAATCGAGCCCAGCACCGACATGCGTGATGTCGGCCCCACTCAGCGTCTCTAGCGTGTCGAGAAGACCGCGCCGCCCAAAGTCGAGGATGTGGTTGTTGGCCAGCGTGCAAATGTCTGGCCGGATCGCGGTTAGACACGCCATGTTGTCGGGGTGCATGCGGTAGTGCACACACTTGCCGTGTGCGAACTCGCCGTCGGCGGTGATGGTGGTCTCGAGGTTGATCAACCGGAAGTCCGGTGCGAACCGGTCTACTAATGCCAGCGCTTCTCCCCATGGCCATGCGAAGTCCGCTGGCCGGGGGATTGGGCCGCTGGCCTTCTCGGCGCATGTCACGTAGTTGCGGGCGTCAGTCATGGGCTCCCGCAACGTGGGGTCTCCCGGGTGGGGCAGTATCTGGTCGACGCCACGTCCTGTCATGACGTCACCGCACAGGAAAATCGTTCGGCCACGGCCGGACTGGGCAATCATGAATCCGATCGCCGATCGTGGCGACCCCGAGGTCGTCGTACGGATGCGAGTCGTGCGCGACCAGAAGAGTGATTCGGCCGAACTGCCTGTCGAATCACCGCGGTGTTGCTCGTCCCCGTCACCGGTTACCACCTGCTTGATCGGTATAGCTCGTTCCGGGATGCCATGTCGTCGATGAACGACTGTTGTGTTGCAAGCGAACTGGATTCCCAGACAGGCCAGAAAACACGGCCGGTGACCGGCCCTGCCGCAGCATGGCTGGTAGCCGGTGGGTGTTCGTCATCGTCACCCCGGACCGGCAATTTCTGGTCGAATTGGTCAGTCACGTCGGTATCCCCAGTTGTTGCCGAGCCGGTCGGGTGCCGCGTCGCATTGCCCGTCATGATCCAGTGGCCGCGCTTGCTCGGCGAAGTCGGCTTCGTTGGCGCGCGAAATCGGCTCGATCACGGTTGGAGTCTCATCAGTTTGGGTAGCCGCGGATGTGCACATGTCACTTGCGGCTGTTGTGCTTGCTCGCGGTCACCGTCGTAGCCGGGGCCGCCGCCTAAGAGGGCGCCCCAGGCTTCGTCAACGGCCGCAATGACCGCGTCATCGAAGTAGCGGGTCACATCGTTTTCGGCGATTGTCACGAGCGCATCGGCCAGTTCCAATGGGGCCACACTGTGCTGTTTGGCCGTTTGGACGATGTTGATGAACGCCTCATTGCGGCTGCAATGACGTAGGGCAACCAGTACACCCTCGGCGGTGCCGAGACTGCGCTGGCCGCTGCGGCGCGGATCCCGGCGGTGATCGGTCTGTGCTGTTGGCTTCATGGTGCGCTCCCTTGCTCCACGGTTGTTTCGACTGGGTCGAGTTCTGTTGCCGCAGAGGCACTGCCTGTCTGCGGTTGCAACAGTGAACTTCCTTTTCTAACCGGCCAACCCAGATAACTCTGGGCCATCGCTGTCGATGGCGGATGCCTGCGCCTGGTGCCTAACGGGACGGCCACATCTTCACTTCGCTATGTCGCTATGTCGCTATCGTTTGGATCTTTCGGCGGTGTGTGGTCGACCGGTAGGGGCCGAAGTCCTATCCCCGATGGTCATTCGTCGTTGCGCAGCCACATCGGGCGGTATTCGGCGACAAATCCTGAGCCGCCACGAAGCGATTATCGCCCCGCCGGTCGAACGACGTCTCCATCGGAAATCGCTGCGGTGGGTTCGCGTGTCATGGTGTGGCCCAGGAAGAAACCCGGCGCCATCGTCCACCAGAACACCATCAGGATCGCTCCGAGCGCCGTCGCGCCGATACCGACCGCGGCGACGGCGCCGAACCCGAGGATCGTGATGTCGTGGCCGTTGTCATCGGTCAGCCACTCGGGCTTGGCGTATTGGATGAGCCCGTAGACGAGAACCAGTAATAAGCAGATGCCGCCCAGCGATGGGAGGAGCCCCCGCATCATAAAGTCCCGCACTGACCTCGTGACGGTATTGCGGTAGTACCACGTGCACGCAAAACCGGTAAGCCCGTAATAGAACGCGATCATCAACCCGACCGATCCGATCAGCGCGGACAGCAGGTTCTCGCCGACTAGCGAGAACAGGACATAGAAAAGGATCGACACCATGCCGACCGTGATGGTCGACGTGGTGGGCGAGCGGTAGCGGCGGTGGATCCGTGCGAACGAGTCAGGCAGCGCTCTGTAGGCCCCCATCGACAGGGTGGTGCGCGCGGTCTTCAAGATCGTCGTCTGCATCGACGCGAGGGCAGACGTCAGGATCGATGCCGCGAGCAACAGCAGTGCAACCTTGCCGAGGACGCCGTTGCCGAACAATTCCGGACCGATGGACGCGAAGATGTCTTTCGAGTTGTGCAGGTTGCCCAGTCCGATACCCTGCGTCCCGACACCGGCAAAGGCCACGGCCGACACGGTCACCAGGGTGTAGGTCGCCAGCAGTAGGAACGTCGAGATGATGGCGGCGCGGCCCGGTGTGTGGCTGGGGTCGTCGGACTCCTCGTTACATGCCACCGCAGTGTCCCAGCCCCAGTACATAAAGATGGCCATGAGAACCGCCGGGGCGATGATCGTCCCGAAATCAACATCGCCCGGCCAGAACCAGGACAGCGACGGATGCACCGAAAAGCCCTGGGCGGTATGGCTAAACGTTTTGACCAGCGCGACCACCGAAAAGACGATCAGCACCACGATTTGAACGGACAGCAGGAGGTACAGCAATCTGGCCGAAACCTCGATGCCGCGGTCGCAGATATAGGTCATCATCACAATCCAGAAGACGCCCGCGACTGTCGACCAAAATCTGCTGTTGACCAGGTCGGCCAGCGAATGCCGGTCCAAGTCACCGACGAACCTGAGTGAGTACGCCCCGGTGATCGCGGCCAGGTTGGCCATCACAATTACTTCCGCGGCTATGATGCCCCAACCGCCGAGCCATCCAACGATCGGTCCGAATGCCCGCGACGCCCACGTGAACGTGGTACCGCAGTCCGGTTCGGCCTTGTTCAGCTCCCGGTAGGCGATGGCGATCAAGTACATCGGGACGAATGAAATCAGAATGACGGCCGGGGCTTTGACCCCGGCCAGCTGCCCGCCGCCACTGGCCACGATGAGACCCAGTGTCGCGGCAAGGCTGTAGGCCGGCGCCATGGACGCCAAGCCGACCACGACGCCGGAGATCAGGCCCAGCGCGCCGCCCCTGAGGCCTTTGCTTTTGACGGTCGTCATCGCGGCCTTAACGTCTGGGCCGACCGTGACCTCACTCTTGCTCACCCCACCCCTCCGCATAACCCTTCCTAGGCAAAGACGTCGTTGAGGGTCACGGTTTGCAGGTTGCGGCTGTGGATGATGTCGATCAGCTGGGGGAAGCAATGGGTGACGGTGGGAAGGTTGGCGTGACCCAGCACAATTTGGTTGGGCTGCAACGATTTTTGCGCCGCAGCGATCAAACTTGCATCGCTGAGGGGCACGTCATCGCCGATGCTGCCGCTCCACAGCGTGATGGTGGTGTAGCCCTGATCGGCCGCAATCCGGTCCGTGGCGGGCGTGTGCCGCCCGTAGGGCGGCCGGAAATAGGGGGTTCCGTCAACCCCGTAGGTGTTGCGCAAGAAATCAGCGTTGCGACGGATCTGGTCGGCAACCGCCGCCGAACCGATACGCGTGATGTCGGGATGCGACCAGGTGTGGTTTCCCATCTGGATTTGACCAGCATCGACCATCGGTCGTAGCGCGGGTGCGTTGACCGACCAGGAACTGTTGGCGCCGTTGACGAAGAACGTCAACCGGATCCCGCTGTCGCGGCAAAAATCGGCAAACGCGCCCACTACCTGCACGCTGGCTCCGTCGTCGATGGTCAGCGCCAACCGGTTATCGGCCCCCGGTAGCCGGGTGAGCACACCGACAGGGTGCGGCACTTTCTGGGTCGGAAATCCTCGGGCGGTCGGGGACCGACTGGCCGCGGCCAGCACGGCGATTGCGATGCCGCACAGCAGTGCACGGCGATCCATGTTCTTCATGAGTCAACGCTACTGCCCGCCACGACCCGGGGGAAGATCCTGTCTTTCGTTGTGCGCCTTGCCATAAGGCTCCCGCACCATGGCGATCGCGGCCGAAGGTCAGGACTGCTGGCCGGGTGCGAAGTTCGGTTCCGTAACCGGCGTGATGAATCGCGGCAAACACATAGGTCTGCCGCCGCATCTCCAGGTCGATTAACGGTCCTTTGTCACAGCCTTCACCCACGAATTGCCCGCGCGCTGGCCGGCGCCGGTCGCATACCGTACATCCGAAGAACACGCATTGCGCAGCAATGGCGTAGGGAACACAGCGACACTGGAATTGAAGATGAGCCGTGCATCCACCGATCACCGTCGGCAGTTGCCGTCCGCCTGGCATGAATCGGGCTCTGACGCCGGGCTGCCAAGAGGCCGGGCATGAGCGCCGTTAGCAGCCAGGAGCTGGCGGGGCTGGATGTGTTCGCCGATATACCGGCGCAGGACCTTGAGGCATTGGCCGTCCACCTGCAGCCCCTGCGTGCGGCCGCGGGTGAGGTGCTGATGCGGCAGGGGGAAATAGCGGCCTCGTTTTCGATCATCACGTCGGGTCGAGTCGAGATTCGACACGTCGCCCCGGAGGGCCAGGATGTGGTGACCGAGCTGTTGCCGGGGTCGATTGTCGGCGAAATTGCCTTGCTGCGAAATCAACCCAGGACGGCGACGGTGCTCGCGAAAGATGACGTGTGTGGCTATCGCGGATACAACCGGGCGTTCGAGTGCATGCTGGCCATGCCGGTCGTCGCCGAGCGGATGGTCTGCACCGCGCGTCAGCGCTTGGCCGCCTACATCGCGCCGATCCCGGTATTGACGGGACACGGCGATGGGCTCTTTCTGCGCCCGGTCCTGCCCGGCGATGCCGAGCGGTTCCATAGCAGTGGTTCATTCTCGCGGCAGACTCTGTACCGGCGATACCAGGGCGGTGCCCCGACCGAGGCACGATTGGCCTACCTGTTCGAGGTCGATTACGTGGACCACTTCGTCTGGGTGGTCACCGACGGCGGTGACGGGCCGGCCGTCGCCGATGCCCGCTTCGTCCGGGACGAAGACGACCCAACCTCGGCGGAGGTTGCCCTCACCGTGGCGGACGCCTACCAGGGCCGCGGACTCGGGACACTGCTGCTCGTTGCGCTGGCGATAGCCGCACGCGTGGACGGAATCAGGCGGTTTCACGCCCGGGTGCTTTCCGATAACCCGCCCGCGCGCGCGTTGGGTGAAAAGGTCAACGCCCGCTGGGGCCAGGAGGAATACGGGGTGATAACCACGGCGGGGGATATCCCGGACCTCGATGACCTACCCCTTGATTACGACACGCGCCTGCGGATCGAACAAGTGGCCCGCCAGGTGATCCACGCGTTCGACTGAGACTGTAAGGGACCAACGCCCCGGGCTTTGGTGCCTTTGCGCCCTTACCTGGCGGCGAGATGTCGACGCAGCATGGATCCGTCCGGCCCCTGTTCTCAGAGGAGGAGTTGCGCCGTGACGTCGCTGATCGTCTGTGTTCCGAAATCACACGGCAATACCTGCCGCGTAGCCGATCGGATGGCTGGGGTCCTTGGTGCCGACGTCGTCCCCGAAACGCTCGGCGAGCACGATCTCGCTCGGGCCGCGCCGTTCGCGGCGCGAACTGGCGACCAGGTGGCACGCGGCCACGCCGCTTCATAAGCAGCACACCGCGCGCAACGCCCTGTTGCGCCTGTCGGGGGAACCGGACGTCGAATGACCTTGCGCAAAGGTCCGGCTATGGGCGCGAAATCTATTGGAATTGCGCTCTTATCGACCCAGATGCGCCCGGGCGTCAATAGTCCAGGACGGGTTGACGCAACACGCTCCAGACACGCCGGATTCGACTACCCCGCAGGCCCCAAATGGGCCGAACTCGAATCCGCCGTAAGTTAACTGGTCTGCTCCGGCGTTGCCTCACGCAGCGCGGGGGACATCGGGGGCTGAGCTTTCCGCCTGTGCCACAGGGCGACTCGGCGCGGGAAACCACCCAACGAAAGTCAGGTAAAGCCCCACCAGTGCCATGATGATGAAGCCCAGTCGCCACCAGGTGACCGCGCCCACCGCGGCGCCGGCAAACGACAAATAGGTTTGGGGCAAGGCTATGAGGGAGAACCCTTTCAGTGCCGTCAGCCATCCTAGGAGTGACACCATGACCTGGGCAGCGCCTTGCCAATACTGATGAAGAGCGATGACGACTAATCCACTCAGCAAGACAAAGGCGCCAGTCACCCAGGACCACACGGGGTTCGACCGGAAATCCGTCAGTAGCGTTGGCATCTCCGAGGCGCGCGCGATCGCCGTGGCGGTGATGATGACGAGAAAGGGGCCGATCACTCGGGCGAACATGCGCGTTCTAGCCGGGGTCTGTGTTGAAGAGCTCATGGCTGCACCTCTGTATAGCGTCTCTCATTGGTCGAGATGAAGAACCTCACGGTCATCATTTGAGATTTCAAATCCCCATAGGGGTATCTGATCGCTTCGGCGCATCGAGCGATAGAGTCGGAAGTCCCGATCGTTTGGCCCCGCACCTCCGCGGAACTTGCTGACACGCCGCGGGCATGAGTCGAGAACCAGCGGGGCAAAGTCGCCTGTGGGGTTGTCGTATCGGTTGTGGCGGCTCTGCTTTGGCACATGAATCGCTCACTGTGATGAGTGCACGACGAGGAAGCGCTTTTCGGCCAAGTGGTTGCCCGTCTACTGGTCGAAAGTCGAAATGCTCGAGACGGTTTCCACGACAACCGGTCTCGGTTGCGCAAGCCGATGACCAACAAGATCGGCAACGCGTTCGATTCGCGGTCGGCGGTCGCGCGCACATGCCGCGATGCGAACCTTTGCCCGGGCCGCGCCACTACCGCAACGGCGCCGCGACGATCGATGCCGAAACCGCCCGTGCCCAATTCAGGATGACCGCGTGGCGGTCTGAGTTGGTTCAGTCGAAGCGTTCAATCTCGTCGGCCGCTTCTGCCAGCGCCGCCGCTAGTTCGCGGGCCGCCGCCGCGTCCAGCGCGTCCAAGTGGCGGGCATGCACGGATATCCACCGCCGCGCCGAGCCGTCGGCCTGTTGTCGTCCGCAGATCTGAACATAGGCCTGCCCGCCGTGGCGTTTGGTGCCCTCGAAGTCGCGGAACCAGCTGCTGTCGAGCTGCCAATGGAACGTGCGCACCGCGCCGGCGGGTGGCGCGATTTCCTTCAACGGCACCGCAGCGGTGATGTTGTCGGCCGCCCAGCCCTGCGCCATTTCCAGCAGCATCTGCGGTCCATCGCTTTCCATGCGTTCGAGCTGGGCGATCTGTTCAGCGGTGAGCCGTTCGGCCACGTCGCGCCAGTTATGGGCGGGCTTGTCGCGTGTGGTCATGATGTGCAGTGTGTGTTGACCGGGCCGCTGTTGGTGAGAGTCGAAGGTCATGTCATGGGTTCATTTGCTGGTGCCGCGGTGGCCCGTTGGAGCGAGGCGCAGTTCGAAGCCAACACGTCGGGGCGGACGGGCCTGAGCTTACCGGCACGCCCGCCGATAAATCGCCGCGGCGGTCACCGCAGTTCGGCGATCACCTTGGAGAAGTTGTCGATGTTGTTGTCCTGCACGGTGAAGGAAGAAACGCCGTACTTTTCGCGGTAGGCGGATAGTGTGCCGGCGATCTCACGGGGGGAACCGCTGAGCACCGACGGCATGGACAGGATTTCCTCATCGGACAACTCCGGCGAGTAGGTGCGGGTCAGCTTGAGGTCGGGCTCGGTCTCCCCGACCCGCGGCATCGCCGTGATGGCCAGGTTCAGCTCGAGCGAGTCGAACCGGTCGCCCGCCGCGTTGCGGACGAACTCGACGCGCTCGGCGAATGGGTCATCGACGGCGCGCACCTTGGCGCCGGTCAGCCCGATGATGTCGGCGTTGCGGGCGGCGATGGTCAGCACCCGGTCGCCGTTGCCGGCGATGATCAGTGGCGTCGACGGGTGGTGTTCCTTCAGATAGCTCGTCATGTGTTCGAGGTAGTCGACCCGCTCGCGGGCACTGGGATACGGGATCTCCGCGGCCTCGAACTCCTCCCGGACATAGCCGGTGCCGAGCCCGATTTCGAGACGGCCGTCGCTGAGCAGATCGAGGGCTTGCATGTCCCGGCTGAGCAGCGCCGGCTTGTAGAACGCCGAGTTGAGCACGTACATGCTCAGCCGCAGAGTGGTGGTGACCATCGCGACCGCGGTCAGCGTCGGGAACGGTGCTGCCGCGCCCAAATGGTCAGGCACGCAGAGAATGTCGAAGCCGGCGTCTTCGGCGCGCTTGGCCTTGTCAAGCAGTGCCTCGCGCGTCTTGAAGAAACGCATGCTCATTCCGAAGCGAAAATCCTTGGCCACCAACAATCTCCGTTCAACGTTCCGACATTGACCAACTACGGGCGGCGTCCGCCAACCCCTGGATCAGGGCGCTGGTGACCGACGACAAACCGTTGTCACCGGGCAGCGGGCTGCGCGGGCTGATCCCCCTGACCCGCGCCGAGAGTTCCAGCTGAGTCCCGCCGTCGCGCACCCTGTTCACCGGGTTGCGCGGGTGCAGGCCGCGCAATTCCGGCGGGATGTCGTCGAGGTCGGTGATCACCCGGTAGCCGGGCAGCTCGATGTGCCGGGTGAGGTGCGCGGCCAGCGCCCGGTTGCGGCCACCGGCGAGCAGCTGGGTACTGCGACCGTCGCGGCCATACCCGTGCAGCGACACCGCGACATCGACATGATCGAGGAACGCGGCGAGCCGCGCGGACTCGGCCGGATCGAACAGCGCCGACGGCAGGTGATGCGGGTAATGATCGGGATGGCGCACCACGTACACCGACGCGCCGGCGGCCTCGGCGGCGCGATCGGCGATCACATCGGTCATCTCTTCCAGCCCGCCACCATGGATCGCGAAAAACCCGAAGCGCGAACGTAATTGGCTGCTCTCGGTCACCTCCGGTTCGCGCAGCAATGCCGATAGCGACTGTGGCCCAAGCCCGGACACCGACGACGATTTCGGACGTGGCCAGCCGGCGGGATCCCAGCGGCGCAGGAAGTCCACCCAGCGCTGCGGCAACCCGTGCTGCGTGGCGCCGTCGATGATCTTGGGCAGGTAACCCGGCCGGGGTGGGCCCGGGGTCACCCGGTGGTCGATGTACACCCAGGCCGGTGCCGGCCCGTCGTCGGTGTGCACCGTCATCTGGTCGCGCCGGTAGCGCACCGGCACGCCCTCGGCGCTGTCCAGCGTCGCGAGGTCGCCGTCGGAGATCTGCCACACCACCCCGTAGACCCGGTTACCGGCGAGCGGTTCGACGGTGGCCACGCCGCGCTGGTTGATCAGCCAGTCGTGATCGGCCAGCACCGCCGGCCGCGGATGCGCGGCGTCGGGGCAGCGTTGCGCCATCTGCCTGACGCACAGGTTCGATCCGTATGCGAAATAAAGGTGCCGGCGGGCCGGCATTCAGCCGGTCACCGTCAGCCAGATCAGCACCACGTTAAGCAGACTAATCAATACGGCGATGGCCCAGCCAAGAATCGTGGTGACGCGGTGATTGACGTCGCCACCCATCAGCTCGCGATTGCTGGTCAGCTTGATCAAAGGCAGCACCGCAAAAGGTATTCCGAACGACAACACCACCTGGGAAAGCACCAGCGCCCGGGTGGGGTCGAAGCCGACCGCCAGGATCACCAGGGCGGGCACCAGGGTGATCAACCGGCGCAGCAGCATGGGGATCGACCGGTGCAGCAACCCCTGCATGATCATGGCGCCGGCATAGGCGCCGACCGAGGACGACGCGAGACCGGATGCGAGCAACCCGACGGCAAACAGCACCGCGATGGTCGGGCCCAGCGTGTTGTGAATCGCGGAATAGGCGCCCTCGATGGAGGCGCTCACGTCGCGGTGTTGCAGGTTGATCGCGGCGATCAGCAGCATCACGGCGTTCACGGTGCCGGCGACTGCCATCGCCAGCACCACATCCCAGCGAGTGATGCGCAGCAGCAGGTGGCGATGTGACCCCTCGTCGGGATGCCCGTGCCGGTCGAGGACCAGGCCCGAATGCATGTACACGGCGTGCGGCATCACGGTGGCGCCCAGAATGGCGGCGGCCAGGAGGACGCTCTCGGCGCCGCGGAACCGGGGAATCAGCCCGCCGAGCATCTCCTCCGGAGGGGCCGTCTTGACGAAGAAACTCGCCGCGAATCCGATCGCGATGACCAGCAGCAAGCCGGTGATGACACGCTCGAAAATGATCTGTCCGCGCCGGTCCTGAATTCCCAGCAACAGCAGCGCCACCAGACCGGTGATCAGCCCGCCGGCCAGCAGCGGCAAGCTGAACAGAATGTGCAACGCGATGGCCCCGCCGACGACCTCGGCCGCGTCCGTGGCGACGGCCACGAGTTCGGCCTGCGCCCAGTAGATCAACCGCGCCGGCCGGCCCATCCGCTTGCCGATCATGGCGGGCAGGGAGCGCCCAGTGACCAGCCCCAGCTTCGCCGACAGGTACTGCACCAGGCCCGCCAGCACGTTGGCCACCACGATGACCCACAGCAGCAGGTAGCCGTACTGCGACCCGGCGCTGACGTTGGCCGCGACGTTTCCCGGGTCGACGTAGGCGATCGCGGCGACGAACGCGGGCCCCAGCAAATACCAGTTGCCCTTGAGCGAGCCCTGGGTGCGCTGTGCCAACGTGTCGACCTCGATTCACATCACCGAATAAGAAAGTGAGGTTAGTCGAACATCCCTGCGCCACCCGCAGCGGCCACGGCGTTTCCACTCTCGGGTTCACTGCGGGAGGTAGAGCCCCTTGCCGGTGATCAGGGGCAAGTCGAGCGTCGTCACGATGCCGGCCGGGGCGGCCACCACCGCGGGGATGGCGTTGACGACCCGCATCGCGGTGGCCACCAGGCCCGCGTGGTTGTGATCGCCCTTGCGGCTGCTCAGGCAGACGTCCATGGCGTAGGACGGCTCGCCGGTGATTTCGATGCGGTAGGAGCCGCCCTCCTGGGCGGGCTGCGGCCAGTCGGGGCACAGGTCCTCGCGCAGCCGGGTGACATGTTCGAGGACGACGGCGGGCTCGCCGTTGACCATGCCGAACACCTCGAAGCGCAGCGCCGCGGCGGTGCCCTTGGCGATATGACCCGAGGCGATGTCAAAGTCCTCGGGCGCAGGTATGCGGACGTAATTCTGGGTGACCTCGTCCAGCGAAATACCGAGTCCCGCCGCCAGTTGCCGGATCACCGACCCCCAGGCGAGGCTGAGCACGCCGGGCTGCAGCAGCATGGGAATCTCGTCCAGTGGCTTGCCGAAGCCCATCACGTCGAACATGACCGCGGCGCTGTCGTAGGTGGCGTAGTCGACGATCTCCATGCAGCGGATCTGCTGGATGCTCTGGCAGGTGCCCGCAAGTGCCAGCGGCAGTAGATCGTTGGCGAAGCCAGGATCGATACCGTTCACGTAGAGGCTTGAATTTCCTTCGCGCGCTGCGTCTTCCAGAGGCTTAATGAGCTCCTCGGGAATCACCTGCCACGGATACTGCAAGAAGACCGGGCCGCTGCCGACGACGTTGATTCCCGCCGCCAGGACGCGCCGGTAGTCCTCGAGCGCCTCGGGCAACCGGTTGTCGGCCAGCGCGTTGTACACGGCGCATTGCGGCCCCGTGGCGAGCACGGCATCCAGATCGGTGCTGGCAAGCACACCTGTCGAATTGGCAAGCCCCGCAAGCTCCGCCGCGTCCTTGCCGGCCTTGGCGTCGGAAGACACCCAGACGCCGGTCAGTTCGAACTGCGGATTGGTGATGAGCGCCCGCAGCGCGTGGATACCGACGTTGCCGGTGCCCAATTGGACGACGGGGATGGGCATGACTGGCTCCTTAGCGGTGGGGGGTCACAGGTCCGGGACGGGGATGTCGAGATTGGGGAAGGTGAGGCCGCCGTCGACCTCGAGTGTCTTACCGGTCAGGAAGCTGCCGGCGGGGGAGGCCAAATAGACTGCGGCAGCGGCAATGTCGACGGGGTCACCGAGGCGGCGCATCGGTGTGGCCTTCTCCATCGGCGCACGCAGCTCGTCGTTGGAGGCGACCACGTCCAGCGCGGAGGTCAGGATCGATCCGGGTGCGATCGCGTTGACACGAATCCGCGGGCACAGATCCAGGGCGGCCAGCCGCGTGTAGTGCGACAGCGCGGCCTTGGCGGTGCCGTAGGCCGCGAAACCCCGCCCGGCCAGCCGGCCCATGGTCGAGGTGATGTTGATGATGCTGCCGCCGTCGGAGTGCTCGAGCATCAATGGCACCGCCGCCAGCGTCAACGCGTGGGCCGTGGCGACGTTGAAGGTGAAGGCGTCCTTGAGATCCTTCGTCGACGTGGTCAACAGCGTGTTGGGCATGGTCCCGCCGACGTTGTTGACGACGATGTCTAGTTTCCCGAACGCTTCAACGGCCTGGCCGGCCAGCTCCGCGGTGGACTCGGGATGCGCCAGGTCGGCGGCCACGACGTGGGCCCGGCGTCCGACGCCCCGGACCTGTTCGGCGACGGCTTCTAGTTGGGATTGCGTGCGTGAGGCGATGAGAACGTCCGCACCCGCCTCGGCGAACGCCAGCGCGATGGCCGCCCCGAGGCCGCGGCCTGCACCGGTGATGACGGCGACTTTGTCGTCGAGACGGAACCTGTCAAGGATCATGGCGGCCTCTCTTCGTTTCGGTGTCAGCCGACACGGTAGCAAGCCGCGCCGTCTCGGATCGCGCATTTCTGGAACAGGTTCTACTTTTGCATACGGGCGTGGCGGTACGATTTTCCGACTGTGCTCCGGCGGTCGCGCACGGGCCCCGCGCTGCGCTGACCTTCTCCCGCCTGCGCTGCGTCGCCATTCGCGCGCCGTTAACCTTGATGCTGTTAGCTGAACGGCGGCGATCATGTGTGTGGACACCGCGAGGAAGTAACTTGAGGCGCAAGCATTTTGGTGCCGCATTGAGTGTCCTGACGGCCAGTGCGCTGGTGTTGTCGGGATGCGGGAGTGACGACACCCGAGCGTGGGGACGCGGGGCAAACCCGTCGGGCCAGGTCAGTTGCGGCGGCAAGAAGGCCCTGAAGGCCAGCGGATCCACGGCTCAGGCCAACGCGATGACCCGCTTCGTCAACGCGTTCGAGCGGGCCTGCCCCGGCCAAACGCTGAATTACACTCCCACCGGTTCGGGCGCGGGCATCGGTGAATTCACCGGGAACCAAACCGATTTCGGCGGCTCGGATTCGCCGCTGGCCCCGATCGAATACTTCGCCGCCCAGACGCGATGCGGTTCGCCCGCATTGAATCTGCCGGTGGTTTTCGGACCGATCGCCATCACCTACAACGTCCGGGGCGTCAACTCGCTGATCCTCGACGGCCCCACCACCGCAAAAATCTTCAAGGGCGCGATAACCGTCTGGAACGATCCCGCTATCCGGGCGCTGAATCCCGGCGCCGCACTGCCGGCCGAGCCCATCCACGTCACGTTCCGCAGCGACCAGTCCGGCACCACGGACAATTTCCAGAAATATCTGGACTCGGCCTCCGACGGTGTCTGGGACAGGGGCATCGGAAAGACCTTCACCGGAGGGGTGGGCGAGGGCGCCGAGGGCAACGGCGGCACATCGGCCGCCGTGAAAGCGACCGAGGGTGCGATCACCTACAACGAATGGTCGTTTGCTTCGGCGCAGAAACTGGACATGGCCAGGATCGTCACCTCGGCCGGACCAAACCCGGTGTCGATCAGTGCGGATTCGGTCGGTAAAACGATTTCCGGTGCCACCCTCACCGGGCCGGGCAATGATTTGGTCGTTGACACCTTCTCGTTCTACAAGCCGACCCGGCCCGGTTCCTACCCCATCGTGTTGGCCACCTACGAGATCGTGTGCTCCAAGTACCCCGACCCGCAGGTGGGCGCGGCGGTAAAAGCGTTCCTGCAGAGCACCATTGGCGCCGGGCAGCACGGTCTTGCGGACAATGGATATATCCCGGTGCCCGGGTCATTCAAGTCACGGCTGTCGGAATCCATCAACTCGATCTCGTGATTTCGAGAACGGGTTGCGGCCGCGGCGGACGCGGTAAACGCACAAGCATTTCTTTGCCGTCGTACCGTCTCGGGGCGGTGTCGAGTGTGGTTTTCGCCCAAGTCGCCGCCGGGTTCCATCGCGTTCAGCCGTGAACGCCGAACAATTTGCTCAACGTTTACCTTGTTACTGTTAGCTTCGTGGCTGCGAGACGGGCTGGTCGGGGCGCAACGCCTCCGACCGGCGGCGATCCTGTTTCATCCCTACCGTAAGGAAGCGAATTGAAACTCAATCGATTTGGCGCCGTGCTGAGTGTCCTGAGCGCCGGCGCGCTGGTGTTGTCGGCATGCGGAAGCGATAACAACCGGACCGGCGCGAGCGCAACGAGCGGCTCCTCGTCGGGCAACGTGAGCTGCGGCGGCAAGAAGGCCCTCAAGGCCAGTGGTTCGACGGCTCAGGCCAACGCGATGACCCGATTCGTCAACGCGTTCGAGCAGGCCTGCCCCGGACAGACGTTGAACTACACCGCCAACGGATCCGGCGCGGGAATCAGCGAATTCAACGGCAAGCAGACCGATTTCGGTGGTTCCGATTCGCCGCTGGCGCCCAACGAATACGCCGCGGCACAGCAGCGTTGCGGTTCGCCGGCGTTGAACCTGCCGGTGGTTTTCGGCCCAATCGCCATCACCTACAACGTCAACGGTCTCAATTCACTGAGCCTGGATGGCTCCACGGCCGCCAAAGTCTTCAACGGCGCGATCACGATGTGGAATGACCCCGCGATCCAGGCCGTCAACCCGGGTGCCACGTTGCCCGCAGAGCCGATTCACGTCGTGTTCCGCAACGACGAATCCGGCACCACCGACAATTTCCAGAAATACCTCGATGCCGCCTCCAACGGTGCGTGGGGCAAGGGCGCCGGAAAGACCTTCAAGGGCGGTGTCGGCGAGGGAGCCAAGGGCAACGACGGCACCTCAGCGGCGATCAAGGCCACCGAGGGATCCATCACCTACAACGAATGGTCGTTTGCTCAGGCGCAGAAGCTGAACATGGCCAAAATCATCACCTCCGCCGGCCCAGACGCGGTGCCGATCAGTGCGGACTCGGTGGGCAAGACCATTGCCGGAGCCAAGATCGCCGGCCAGGGCAACGACCTGGTGCTCGACACGCTGTCCTTCTACAAGCCGACCCAGGCCGGTTCTTACCCGATCGTGTTGGCCACCTATGAAATCGTCTGCTCGAAGTACCCCGACGCGCAGGTCGGTACGGCGGTAAAGGCGTTCCTGCAGAGCACCATCGGTGCCGGGCAGAACGGTCTGGCCGACAACGGCTACATCCCGATCCCCGACGCGTTCAAGTCGAGGCTGTCTACGTCCATCAACGCCATCACATAACCTGAAGTGGTTGTGACACGAGGAACAGCAATCAGCCCGTCGACCACGGAGAAGCCGGCACTAACAACGCTGAGTGCACACGTGGGGCGGCGGGCTGATCGCCTGTTCAAGTTGAGCGCCGCCGCTGCGGGCTCGACGATCGTGATCGCCATCCTGTTGATCGCGCTGTTCCTGTTGCTGCGCGCCGTCCCGTCGTTGCGCGTCAACCACGCGAACTTCTTCACCAGCGCCAAATTCAGCACCAGCGACCCGAACAAGCTCGCGTTCGGGATCCGCGACCTGCTCATGGTCACGGTGCTCAGTTCGCTCAGCGCGCTGGTGTTGGCCGTCCCCGTCGCGGTCGGCATCGCCGTGTTCCTGACGCAATACGCGCCCAAGCGGCTGGCGCGCCCGTTCGGCGCTGTGGTGGATCTGCTGGCCGCGGTGCCGTCGATCATCTTCGGGCTGTGGGGGATTTTCGTGCTCGCCCCCCAGATCGAACCGGTGGCCGCGTTTCTGAACCGCCATCTCGGATGGTTCTTCCTGTTCAAACAGGGCAACGTTTCGCTGGCCGGTGGCGGCACCATTTTCACCGCCGCCGTCGTGCTCTCGGTGATGATCCTGCCGATCATCACCTCCGTCTCGCGCGAAGTCTTTCGGCAGACCCCGCACATCCAAATGGAGGCGGCGCAGGCGCTGGGCGCCACCAAATGGGAGGTGGTGCGGATGACCGTGCTGCCGTTCGGCCGCAGCGGTGTGATCGCGGCCTCGATGCTGGGGTTGGGCCGGGCGCTGGGCGAGACCGTCGCCGTGCTGATCATTCTGCGTTCGGCGGCCCGCCCGGGTAACTGGTCGCTGTTCGACGGGGGCTACACGTTCGCCTCGAAGATCGCCTCCGCGGCCGCCGAGTTCAGTTCGCCGCTGCCCACGGGGGCTTACATCTCGGCGGGATTCGCGCTCTTCGTCTTGACGTTCATCGTCAACGCGCTCGCCCGCGCGATCGCCGGCGGCAAGGTCAACGGATGAGTGGGTATGAGGAGCGCTCATGGCGCGCGGCGCGACGACGCAGAGCGAAGCGATGATGAGGAGCGGCGCTCGTGACCGTTGAGGCCCTTGACCGTCCGGTCAAAGTCGAGGTGTTCAGGCCGCTGAGCTTGCGGCGCCGAATCACCAACAACGCCGCGACGCTTTTCTTCCTCGGCTCCTTCTGCATCGCGCTGGTCCCGCTGATCTGGGTGTTGTCGATCGTGATCGCACGAGGCTGGTACGCCGTCACACGGTCGGGTTGGTGGACCCACTCGCTGCACGGCGTGCTGCCGGAGCAATTCGCCGGCGGCATCTACCACGCGCTTTACGGCACGCTGGTGCAGGCCGGGGTGGCCGCGGCCCTGGCCGTGCCGCTGGGCTTGATGACCGCGGTCTTCCTGGTGGAATACGGGTCGGGACGGCTGGTGCGGCTGACGACGTTCATGGTCGACGTGCTCGCCGGAGTGCCCTCCATCGTGGCGGCGCTGTTCATCTTCAGCCTGTGGATCGCCACCCTGGGCTTCCAGCAGAGTTCGTTCGCGGTGTCGCTGGCCCTGGTCTTGTTGATGTTGCCGGTGGTGGTGCGCTCCGCCGAGGAGATGCTCAGGCTGGTGCCCGACGACCTGCGTGAGGCCAGCTACGCGCTCGGTGTGTCCAAATGGAAGACCATCGTGCGGATCGTCTTCCCGATCGCGATGCCCGGCATCGTGTCCGGCATTTTGCTGTCGGTCGCGCGGGTGATCGGCGAAACCGCGCCGGTGCTCGTGCTGGTCGGCTACAGCCGATCGATCAACGTCGACATCTTCCACGGCAACATGGCTTCACTGCCGCTGCTGATCTACACCGAGCTCACCAACCCCGAACACGCCGGTTTCCTGCGGATCTGGGGTGCGGCGCTGACTCTGATCATCATGGTCGCCGTGATCAACATCGTCGCGGCGCTGACCCGCTTCCTGGCAACCCGCAGGCGCTGACCCGGGGCGGGTCAGGACTTCGACGACGCTTTCGATGCCGCCTTCTTCGCCGGAGCCTTCTTGGCGGCCGTCTTCTTCGCGGGCGCCTTTTTCGCCGCGGCCTTCTTCGCGGGTGCCTTGCCGTTGCCGGAGCGCGCCTTCACGCTGGCCTCCAGCTTGGCGAGCAGATCGGAAACATCTTCGGTCTCGTCCAGCTCCTTCGGCTGCTCCTCGGTGGTAAACGCTTCTCCGCCTTCGAGTTTGGCGTCGACCAGTTCCTGTAGCTGCTCCTGGTAGGTGTCGTGGTAGCGGTCGGGATTGAAGTCCTCGGCCATCGACTCCACCACTTGACCGGCCATCTTGAGTTCGGCCGGCTTGATCTCGACCTTCTTGTCCAGGATGGGGAAGTCCGGGTCGCGGATCTCGTCGGGCCACAACAACGTGTGCACCACCATCACGTCGCGCTTGCCGAAGTCCTTGACGCGCAAGGCCGCCAGCCGGGTCTTGTTACGCAACGTGAAATGAACTATCGCCATCCGATCCGTCTCGGCAAGCGTCTTGGCAAGCAGCACATAGGATTTCGATGACTTGGAGTCGGGCTCCAGGAAGTAACTGCGGTCGAACAGCATCGGGTCCACCTCGCTGGCCGGCACGAACTCCAGCACCTCGATCTCGCGGCTGCGTTCCTCGGGCAAGGTGGCGATGTCGTCGTCGGTGATGATGACCATCTGGCCGTCGTCGGATTCGTAGGCCCGGGCGATGTCGCGGTATTCGACGGTCTCGCCGTCCACCTCGCACACGCGTTGGTAGCGGATGCGGCCGTTGTCCTTGGCGTGTACCTGGTGGAACTTGATGTCGTGGTCCTGGGTGGCGCTGTACACCTTGACCGGGACGTTCACCAGCCCGAACGCGATGGAACCCTTCCAGATGGAGCGCATGCAAGTCAGTATGCCCGTACGCCCGGTGGCAAAACAGCACGACAGGGCTACGACCTGGGATTGTCCGGCCGGGCTGTCGAAGATCCGGATAAGCGCCTAGCGGCGCGAGGCGGCCTCCAGCGCGGCCCGATCCGGCAGGTCGGCTCCCGCGCGGCCGACGGTGAGTGCCGCGGACAGGCTCGCTGCCTGCAGCGCCGTCGTCAGCGCGTCCACGTCGATCCCGTGCAACTCGGTGCGCCGGTCGGCGCCCAACGATCCTGCTCCCCATAGCGCGTCGAGCAGACCGGCCATGAAGGAGTCACCGGCGCCGACGGTATCGACCACGCGCTCTGCGCGCGTCGGCACCCGGGCGACCCCCGCTGCGCAGAAAGCCACCGCACCCCGGTCGGCCATCGTCACAACCACGACGGCCGGCCCCAACCGCAACCACGTCTGCGCGATCTGGTCGGGCGAGCGAGTGGGGTCGATCCAGTGCAGGTCTTCCTCGCTGACTTTCACGATGTCGCTGCGTTCGATGAGATGCTGGATGCGCGCGACGGCCAGGTCCCGGTCGGCGACCAGCGACGGCCGCACGTTGGGGTCGAAGCTGATCGTGGCCGAGACGCGATAAGCATCGATCATCGCGGCGACCGCGAGGCAGCCCGGATCCTGCACGGCGGCAATCGATCCGGTGTGGACGAAAAGCGGCGGGGCCACCGGCGGCGTTCCGGAGAGTTGCCAGTCCAGATCGAACACATAGTCGGCCGACCCGTCTTCCGCGATGGTCGACCGCGCGGTCGCCGTGCGCTCGGCGGTCCGGCTTTCTGAAACCAGTTGCACTCCTGCGGCTTCGACGTAGTCGATGATGCGGCGGCCATACGAGTCGTCGGCGATGCAGGTCAGGAAGTCGACGTCGCGGCCCAGCCGGCCGAGTCCGACGGCGACGTTGAGCGGGCTGCCACCGACATGCTCTTCGCTGTCGACGATATCGATCAGCGACTCGCCGATCACCAGCCCGCGGGTCATCGCACCAAAGCCTCCAGCGTTGCCCGAGCTCCCTTGCTGTGCAACGAATCCAGCGCCCAGCAGTACGCCTCGACAAACCGCGGCTGGTGGGCCAGGTCGCAGAACACCGCGGTGACCTCAACGAAGGCGGTGGGATTCTGGTGCTGCGACCGGGCGATCGGAATGAGCGAGTCCGCCAGCTGGTCCAACACCTCGTACGGCTTGCCCCACTCGTCGACACCCTCGGCGTACCGGGCCCAGCTGGCCACCGCCGCGGCAGCCAGTTGAACCGGTCCGTCGTTGGCCAGGTTGTCGCAGATGACGGGAAACAGCCATTTCGGGATGCGGTCCGACGAGTAGGCGCACAGCCGCGCGACGGTGTCGCGCACGGCCGGGTTGGCGAACCGCTCGACCAGCGTGCGGGCGAATTCATGCAGGTCGATTCCCGGCACCGGCGGCAGCGTGGGGATGGCCTCGGTGTCGAAGTAGGCGAGCAAGAACTCGGCGAACAGCGGATCGCGCGCCGCCTCGTGGACGAACTGGAAGCCGCACAGATGGGCGAAGTAGGCCAGGCATTGATGCCCCGCGTTGAGCAGCCGCAGCTTCATCAGCTCGTACGGGCGCACATCGTCGACCATCAGCACCCCCGCTTGTTCCAGCGGCGGCCGGCCATCGGCAAAGTCGTCTTCGATCACCCAGGCGGTGAACGGCTCGGCCACCACCGGCCACCGGTCGTTGACGCCGAAGTCGCGTCGCACTTCCGCCGCCATCTCCAAAGTCGTTGCCGGAGTGATGCGGTCGACCATCGAACTCGGGAACCGGGCGTATTCCGCCACCCACTCGGCCAACTCGGGATCCATGCGTTCGGCGCTGGCGAGCACGGTACGCCTGGCGACCTCACCGTTGTTCTCGATGTTGTCGCAGGAGACGATCGTCGGCGCGGGGATGCCCCGATCGCGCCGCCGGCCGAGCGCCGCGGTGATCAACGCGAACGCCGGCCCATCGGGGTCGCGGTACCCACCCTCGGTGATGGTCAGCGAAATGATCCGGGTGGACGGCGCGGCGAGCACCTCCAACGCCGATTCCGGATCGTCCGGGGCGTAGCGGTAGTCAACGATCGAGCCGATCACCTGGGCGTCCCGGCTGCCGTTGGGATTCTCCAGGATCAGCGTGTACAGCCCGTCCTGACCGTTGAGGACGTCGCGCATGGTCCAGTCGGCGGGCATCACCCCGACCCCGCAGATGCCCCAGTCGTTAGCCAGGCCCTGCTGCAGCAACAGGTTGATGTACGCAGCCTGATGCGCCCGGTGGAAGTGACCCGCCCCGATATGAGCGATGCCGACGGTCACGCCGCCACGGTCATAGGTCGGCGCGTCGATCGGCAGCTCGGCGAGCGACGCGTTGTTCAGGTTGATCGCGCTAGCCACCATTGGCCAACTCCTCCCGGGCCACGGCCCCGATCTTTACCGGGCCCGCGGCACCTCTCGACGGTATGACGGCCACGAGACGAAGCCCAGCGGCAACTGACCGGTCGATGCCCTACGTGAGCGGGGAACCTCCAGCCGGCACGGCCGAGGTCAGCAGGACATCAGCAAGCGCACGCCACGAATCGGTGATCGCGACTGCGCCGGCATCAATCAAATCCGTTCGGCGGCAATCCCGTTCGTCAGGTGGCACGAACATCAGGTTGCCGACGGTGGCGTAGCCCGCGGCGACCGCGGACCCCACGCCGGCCACGGAGTCTTCGATCGCCAGCCCTTGTTCGGCCGCGACGCCCAGCGCCTGGCCGGCATGCAGGTACACCGCCGGGTCGGGTTTGCTTGTCGGCACCGGAAGCGAATCCTCCGCGCTGAAGGTCACCGCCTCCGCGATCAGCGAGTCGAGACCGGTGGCGGCGAAGCAACCCAGCAGGCGCTTGGTGGCGCTGGAGCTGACGGCCGCGAGCACGTAGTGCTTCGCGAGCGCACGCAGCGGTTCCAGCACCTCCGGATCGGGCGTCAGGGTGGCGGCCAGATGAGCCGTGACCCGTTCGCGCTCGTCGCGCACCCACTGCTCGAGTTCGTCGGCGCACAACACGTCGCTGCTCGCCACGTCGGCGGCCGAGGCGACCACCGCGCCGGGACGGCCCCGGGTCAATGCCGGATCGAGCGGCACTTCGCACTGCACCGCCAGGTCGAGGGCGGTGTTGCGGAAGTTCTTCCCGACTGCCCGCTTGCGCAACTCCTCGGAGCTGAGCGGAGCCGTCACGCCGAACCTGGCCAGGAAACGATTCGTCACCTCGGTCGACGCCTCGAACGCCGGCCGCTCCGAACCAAACAGGTTGTCGTCGGCGTCGCAGAGCAGGGTGGTGATCGGCGCCGTGTCGAAGGGGCGCACAAAGGTCAGTCCGCCGTTCATCGCGTCACCAACTCCCGCTCGTCATTGCGCAGCGCGTCCCGCAACGTGGGCACCACACCGCGCTCGTCGATGTCGGCAATCATCTCGCCCAGCCGCTCCGCGAAACCGGGAACCGCGCGTACCTCGGCGAACAGCTCGTGCTCGAGCAGCGGGTCGGCGTTGGTGCCGGCCATGTTGGCCAACCTAGCCACCGGTATCGCCTGCGAGTCTTCGAGGCGGAGTTTGCGTCCCTGCAGGTCGTGGCCGCGCATATAGCGGGCCCACCCGGCGACGGCCAACATCAGCAGTGTGTGGGGCCTGCCCTGCGCGATCGCCTCCTGCAGGGAGGGCATCACAAACTGCGCTATCTTGCTCGTTCCCCGTCGAGCCAGTCGCGATAACTGGTCACTCATTCGAGGATTGCTGAGGCGGTCGAGCAAGGTGTCCCGGTACTCGGGTGTGTTCATCCCGGGGACGGGAGGCAGCAGCGGCTGAATCTCGTCGCGCAGCAGCGCCTCGACGTAATCGAAGATGGCGCGGTTCCGCATCGCCTCGTCGGTGCGCTGGTAGCCGGCCAGGGTGGCCAAGCAAGCGAGCGCGATGTGGGTTCCGTTGAGGAGACGGGTCTTGATCAGCTTGTGGTCGCGGACATCGGCGACGAATTCGACACCGACCTCGTCGAGCGGCGGCCGCCCATTGCTGAAGGCGTCCTCGATCACCCATTGGCAGTACGGCTCGGTCACGACCGGCCATTTGTCGGCGACGCCGAACGTCTGCTCGACGAACTTGCGCTCCGACTTGGAGGTCTGCGGGGTGATGCGATCGACCATTGTCGACGGGAACGCCACATACGTGTCGATCCACCGGGCGAGCCCCGGGTCCTTCAACGCGGCGAACGACACCAGCGCTGTTCTGGCCGGCTGGGTGTCGCCGGGGATGTTGTCGCAGCAGAGCACGGTGAACGGCGCGATGCCGGCGCGGCGACGCCGGTCCAGCGCTTCGGTCAGATATCCCCACGCGGTGGCGTACCCTCCGGAGGCGCCATGAGACGCGACGACGTCAGCGCGCACGTCGGGGTGGTCGGCGTCGAACTCGTCGGTGACCGGGTTCAGGAAGTATCCGTTGCTGGTGATGGTCAGGCTCACGATGCGGGTTAGGGGATCGGCCAGGGCGGCGCGGACGGCCGCGCCGTCATTCGGTGCGTAATGCACGGAGCCGATCGAGCCGACTACGCGGGCGGTCTGGCGGTCGTGGCCACGCTGCACCACGGTGTACAGCCCATCTTGTGTCGTCAGCAAGTCTTTGAGGTCGGGGGAGTGGAGGCTGACGCCGGTGACTCCCCATCGTCCTGAGATGCCGGAGCGGGCCAGGTCGTCGAAATAGACGGCCTGATGTGCGCGGTGGAAGTTGCCCGCACCGATGTGGACGACACCGCGCTGCAGGGCCGAGCGGTCATAAGTGGGCACCGCGATTCGCTGGGAATGTAGTCGGAGGGTCGCATTGCTGAGGGGGACGCCACCTTCTGGACGCCAGGGGATTATGCGCATCTGTGTTCGGTGCCCGGGGCGCCGGCGGATCTAACACGTTCGTGAACGATGTCACAGAAATTTACGTTTGAGACATCATCCGTGGTGGGAAGCCATTATCGCTGCTCAAACGCGTAAGTTGAGGACATGGCGCCGAGGGTGAAGCTCACCAACGCTGACAAGGTGCTCTACCCCGCCACCGGGACCACGAAGCGGGACATCTTCGACTACTACACCCGGATCGCCGAGGTGATGGTCCCGCACATCGCGCGACGCCCGGCCACCCGCAAGCGGTGGCCCAACGGCGTCGAGGAGTCCTCGTTCTTCGAAAAGCAGCTGGCTTCCTCGGCCCCCGACTGGCTGCCTCGCGCCAGTGTCTCCCACCGGTCCGGGACCACGACCTACCCGATCATCGACAGCGTCGACGGGCTGGCCTGGATCGCGCAACAGGCTGCGCTGGAGGTCCACGTGCCGCAGTGGCGGTTCGTCGTCGAGTGGACCCGGAGCAATGCCGAGGAACTCAAACCCGGCCCGGCGACCCGCCTGGTGTTCGACCTCGATCCCGGGGAAGGCGTGACCATGGCCCAGCTGGCCGAGGTAGCCCGCGCCGTCCGCGAGCTGATCACCGAAATCGGGCTGACCACATATCCGCTCACCAGCGGCAGCAAGGGCCTGCACCTCTACACGCCGCTTCAGGAACCGGTGAGCAGTAAGGGCGCCACGGTACTGGCCAAACGTGTTGCGCAACAGCTGGAGGAGACGATGCCCAAGCTGGTGACGTCGACCATGACCAAGAGCCTGCGCGCCGGAAAGATCTTCCTGGACTGGAGCCAGAACAACGGCTCCAAGACCACCATCGCGCCCTACTCGCTGCGCGGACGCGAACACCCCACGGTCGCGGCGCCGCGCACCTGGGAGGAACTCGACGACCCGTCGCTGCGCCAGCTGCGTTACGACGAAGTGCTGGACCGGGTCGCCCGCGACGGCGATCTGCTGGCACCGCTCGACCAGGATGCGCCGGTCCCGGACCGCCTGACCAAGTACCGCAGCATGCGCGACGCCTCGAAAACCCCCGAGCCGGTCCCACCGTCGAAACCCGTTGTCGGACAAGGGAACAGCTTCGTCATCCAAGAGCACCACGCCCGTCGGCTACACTACGACTTCCGGCTGGAGCGAGACGGCGTGCTGGTGTCCTGGGCGGTGCCGAAGAACCTGCCCGAGACCACCTCGGTGAACCATTTGGCGGTCCACACCGAGGATCATCCGCTGGAGTACGGCGGGTTCGAAGGCGTCATCCCCAAGGGCGAGTACGGCGCGGGGAAGGTGATCATCTGGGACTCCGGAACCTATGAGGCCGAGAAGTTCCATGACGACGAGGTGATCGTCAATCTGCACGGCAGCAAGGTCTCGGGCCGCTATGCGCTGATTCAGACCAACGGCGACCAGTGGCTGGCGCACCGAATGAAGGATCAAAAGGTCTTCGAGTTCGACACGATCGCCCCCATGTTGGCCACCCACGGTTCGGTGACGGCGCTCAAGGCGGGTCAGTGGGCGTTCGAAGGCAAATGGGATGGCTACCGGCTGTTGGTCGAAATGGACCACGGCGTCCTGCGGGTGCGGTCCCGTCGGGGCCGCGAGGTCACCAACGAATATCCGCAATTACAGTCGCTGGCAGACGATCTCGCCGACCACCATGTGGTGCTCGACGGGGAGGCCGTCGTTCTGGGCGCGTCGGGCGTGCCGAGCTTTCACGCGATGCAGAACCGTGGCCGCGGCAGCCGCGTCGAATTCTGGGCGTTCGACGTTTTGTATCTCGATGGTCGCTCGCTGCTGCGGGCCCGCTATCAAGACCGGCGAAAGTTGTTGGAAACACTGGCCAGTGGCAGCAGCCTGATTGTCCCGGAGCTGCTGCCCGGGGACGGCAAAGAGGCATTGAAGCACTCCGGTGAGCACGGCTGGGAGGGCGTGGTCGCCAAGAAGCGCGACTCCACCTACCAGCCTGGCCGCCGTTCGGCATCCTGGATCAAGGACAAGCACTGGAACACACAGGAAGTCATCATCGGCGGCTGGAAGGCGGGGGAGGGTGGGCGCAGCAGCGGCATCGGCTCGCTGCTGATGGGAATACCGGTCGACGGCGGCCTGCACTTCGCCGGGCGAGTCGGTACCGGTTTCACCGATCGTGACCTGGCCAGCCTGAAGAAGACCCTGGCACCGTTGCACACCGACGAATCCCCTTTCCGCCCACCGTTACCCAGGATCGAGGCGCGCGGCGTGACATACGTGGAGCCCGTCCTGGTGGGGGAGGTGCGCTACAGCGAGTGGACCCCGGATGACCGGCTCCGCCAATCGAGTTGGCGGGGGCTGCGGCCGGACAAGGAACCGAGTGAGGTGGTACGCGAGTGAAATGGGTTACCTACGAAGGTGATGACGGCGAGCGCGTCGGGGTCCTCTCCGGCGACACCATCTATGCGATGCCGTCGGGAGTGACGCTGCGTGAGCTGATTGCGCGCGGCTCTGTGGGATTGCGGCAGGCTGGGGAGGAGGTGCAGCGGTCCCCGGCGGCGACGGTGCCGCTGGCGGATGCGCGCTTGCTGGCGCCGATCCCGCGTCCGCCGTCGATCCGGGACTCGCTGTGCTTCCTCGACCATATGCGCAACTGCCAAGCCGCGCTGGGCGCCGGGCGGGTGCTCGCCGACACCTGGTATCGGATCCCGGCGTTTTACTTCGCCTGTCCGGCAACCGTTCTCGGTCCCTACGACGACGCCCCGACGGCGCCCGGAAGTGCTTGGCAGGACTTCGAGTTGGAGATCGCGGCGGTGATCGGGTCCGGTGGAAGGGATCTCACCGTCGAGCAGGCCGAGCAGGCGATCATCGGCTACACCATCTTCAACGACTGGTCCGCGCGCGACCTTCAGCAGATGGAAAGCCAATTGGGGATCGGGCAGGGCAAGGGCAAGGACAGCGGGGTCACGCTGGGTCCCTACCTGGTTACCCCCGACGAGCTCGAGCCGTACCGCCGTGACGGCAGGCTGGACCTGCAGGTCACCGCCCTGGTCAACGACGCCGTCATCGGCGCGGGGTCGACGGCCCAGATGGACTGGACCTTCGGCGAAGTCATCTCCTATGCCTCGCGCGGCGTCACACTCAATCCCGGTGACGTCATCGGCTCCGGGACGGTGCCCACCTGCACGCTGGTCGAGCACCTCAATCCCGCAGCGCTGGAATCGTTTCCCGGCTGGCTGCACGACGGCGACGTCGTCACACTCCGCGTCCAGGGCTTGGGGGAGACCCGGCAAACCGTTCGGGCGAGCGGCCCGCCGCACGCGTTGGCCGCGCGAACCAATCCGGATGCCGCGCCCGCCGCGCCGCGGGTCAACCGGGCGCCGGCCCGGGTGCCTTACACCCGCGGGCTGCATCAGGTCGCCGACCGGGTGTGGGCGTGGACGCTGCCGGATGGGGGCTACGGGTGGAGCAACGCCGGGCTGATCGCCGGCGAGGGCGCCTCCCTGCTGGTGGACACCCTGTTCGACCTGGCCCTGACTCGCGAAATGCTCACCGCGATGCGGCCCGTCACCGACTCGACGCCGATCACCGATGCGGTGATCACCCACTCCAACGGGGACCATACCCACGGCAACCAACTGCTCGACGCGTCGGTGCGCATCATCGCCGCGCACGGTACCGCCGAGGAGATCGCGCACGGGATGGCACCCGAGATGCTGGCCATGGCGCAAACCGCCAACCTCGGGCCGGTGGCAACCCCGTACACGCGAGAACGTTTCGGGCACTTCGACTTCAGCAATATCACCCTGCGCAACGCCGATCAGACTTTCGAGCGCAATGTGCGCGTCGAGGTGGGTGGCCGGCGGATCGATGTGCTGAATCTGGGGCCCGCGCACACCGCCGCCGATTCGGTGGTGCACGTGCCCGACGCGGGCGTGCTGTTCGGCGGCGACCTGTTGTTCATCGGCTGCACCCCGATCGTGTGGGCAGGCCCGATCGCCAACTGGGTCGCGGCGTGTGACGCGATGATCGCGCTGGATGCGCCGACGGTGGTGCCCGGCCACGGGCCGGTCACCGATCCGGATGGAATCCGCGCGGTGCGTAGCTATCTCGTGCATGTCGCCGACCAGGCCGAAGCCGCGTACCGCAGGGGCCTGTCGTGGGCCGAGGCCGCCGACACCATCGACCTCGGCGAGTACGCGACCTGGCTGGACGCCGAGCGCGTGGTCGTCAACGTCTATCAGCGATACCGCGAACTCGACCCGCAGACACCGCAATTGGAGGTCATGGCCCTGCTGGTGATGCAGGCCGAGTGGCTGGCCAAACGAGGCGCCGAGTGTGGGCCATAGGCACGGTTATCGCTTTAAAATCGTGCACAGGCCCCACACTCGGTGGCTCAGCGGGCGCTAAACCCGCACGGCCCGAACGAATTTGATGGTCGTGTTCGGGACCTGCTGCGCGGCCTGCCCCAGCTTGGGCAGCGCGGCAGCGGAGAACAAATCGGTGAGCGTGGATACGGTGGTTTCCCAGCCGTTGTCGTGTAGATGTGCGGCGACGTCGGTGTGCTCGCCCGGGTACGTCAAGCTGGTGAGGTCCATCTCGAGTCCCTGCCGTCGCCAGCCCTCGGTCATCAGGCGGTCCTGCTCACGGGCCTCTTCCGAAGTCCCGGTCACCGATCCGTAGTCGGCGGCGAACCGGCTGCCCTCGGCGGACAGCGGGATGATGGAGTCGAGCAGCCGAACCTCGGCCTCCGGCGGCAGCCATCCGATGAGCACCCCCTCGGCGAGCCATGCCGTGGGATGCGCCGGCTCAAAGCCCGCCTCCTGCAACGCCGCCGGCCAGTCCTCCCGCAAATCGATACCGACGGTGCGGAGTTCGGTTGTGGGGGCCGCGCCGATCTCGGCCAGTGTCGCCGTCTTGAACGCGATCACCTCGGGCTGATCGATCTCGTACACCGTCGTCCCGATCGGCCACCGCAGCCGGTAGGCGCGCGAATCCAAACCCGATGCCACGATCACGACCTGGAGGAGCCCGGCCTGGCCGGCCGCGGCGAAATAGTCGTCGAAATACCGGGTGCGGGCGGCGAAGGTGTCGACCATCCGGTGAAACCCGACGCCCTGCTCGAGGTCGTCGGAATCGAGTTCACCGCTGGCCAGCTTGGTGAACACGTCCAAACCGACGGCACGCACCAGCGGCTCGGCGAACTCATCGGTTATGACCGGTTGTGGGCGTTTGGTGGCGGCCGCCCGGGCGGCGGCGACCATGGTGGCGGTGGCGCCCACGCTGCTGGCCAGGTCCCAGGTGTCACCTTCGGTTCGTGCCATGGCTTCTCCTTCGTTGTGGTGGCAAAACCACGGTAGGCCTGATCGGTGAACGGGGCTCGTCGCCTACGGTTCCCCTATGCCCGCAGTGACACTGGAACGTCTCGAAGACAACATCGCCTGCATCACCCTGAACCGGCCGGAACGGCTCAACGCCATCGATGGGTCGTTGATCGACGGCGTCGACGAGGCCTTGGACGTGCTGGACACGGGCGAGTTCAGGGTGGCGATCCTGACGGGTGCCGGGCGCGGATTCTGCGCCGGCGCCGATTTGAGCGGCACCGGGCAGCCGTGGACGACGAACAAGCCGACCACCCCGGCGTTCAAGGTCAACTACGACGCCCAGGTCCGGTTGGCCAACCTGTACACCCGGATCTACGACATGGACATTCCGGTGATCGGCGCGGTGAACGGTGTCGCGGTCGGGGGCGGCCTGGCCTTCGCGTTGGTCTGCGATATCCGGGTCGCCTCCGAGCAGGCCCGGTTCGGTTCGGTGTTCATCAAGGCGGGCTTTTCGTCCATGGACATGGGCACCAGCTACCTGCTGCCGAAGATCGTCGGCGCCGGGGTGGCCCGCGAACTCATGCTCACCGGGCGCATCATCGACGCGGCCGAGGCCTATCGCATCAAGCTGGTCCACGAGGTCGTCGGCCCCGACGAGCTGATGCCGGCCGCGCTGCGCAAAGCCCGCGAGATCGCCGATAACAACGCTTATGGCGTGTGGCAGACCAAGATTGGTCTCAACGCCGCGCTGGACGCGCCCAGTCTGCGCCACGCGATCGAGATCGAGAACCGCACCCAGATCCTCAGCGGTTTCACCAACAACCCGGTCGAGGCTGCCATGGCGCACCGGGAGAAGCGCGCCCCGAAATGGGATGTGCTGTAACGGTGCATGATGGCGGCGACCCGCTGCGCCCGGCGACGCTGCGCTTGCGATCGCGGCGGCCGCGCTTGCGATCGCCGCGGCCGCGCTTGCGACCGCCGCGTCAGAGTTTCGCGATCACGTTCTCGGCGAACATCTCCAGGTTGCGGATCTTGCTGTCCAGCGGTTCGGTGTCCTTGCCCTTGATGTAGGGGATGCGGAAGCCGACGATGACGTCGGTGACACCTTTGTCCTCGAGCCGTTTGATGCCGTCGGCGGTGTAGGCGTCGGCCGAGATGACATGGATCTCGAACGGACCGGTCTTGCCGGCTTCTTCGCGGAACTTCTTGAGCTTGGCCAGTAGGTGGTCGAGTTCCTCGGGGTCACCGCCGCCGTGCATCCAGCCGTCCAGGCGCGCGGCGCGCCGCAGGGCCGCGTCGGCGTGACCGCCGATCAGGATCGGGACGGGCTTGGTGGGAGCCGGTGTCATCTTGGTCTTGGGGATGTCGTAGAACTCGCCGTGGAATTCGAAGTAGTCACCGGTGGTGAGGCCCTGGATGATTTCGATGCATTCGTCCATCCGTTTGCCGCGCCTGGCGAACGGGACACCCAGCAGTTCGTAGTCTTCGGGCCACGGGCTGGTGCCGACGCCGAAACCGACGCGGTTGTCGGTCATCGCCGCCAGCGACCCGATCTGCTTGGCCACCAACGCCGGTGGCCGGATGGGCAGCTTGAGGACGAAGAAGTTGAACCGCAGCGTTGAGGTCACTGCACCCAATGCCGATGTCAGCACGAAGGTTTCGATGAACTCCTTGCCGTCCAGGAACTCGCGGTTGCCATCCGGGGTGTAGGGGTATTTCGAGTCGGATTCGAAGGGGTAGGCGATGCTGTCGGCGATCGTCATGGCGTCGTAGCCGGCCGCCTCGGCCGCCTTGGCCAGCGGGATGTAGTACCTAAAGTCAGTCATCGCCTCTGCGTAGGTAAACCGCACGTCATCTGCCTTCCTGGAGGGGTCGTCACTCGACATTAGAACGTGTTCTAGTTTCAGCACAACCGGCGGATGGGCGCGGCCGGCACCGACTTGCCGACCAGGGCGGTGGGTTTCGGGCTAGAGCTGGTTCTCAGGGCCGATGACCGCCCACACCGTCTTGCCGGACGCGGTGGGCGTGCTGCCCCACGCGCGCGACAACGCGTCGACGATCGCCAGCCCGGACACATCGATGCCCTTGGGGGGCGACGGCAGTCGCACCGCGGGGGTGTTGCTCGCATCGGACACCGCGATGGTCGCGGTGGTGCCCTGGGCTTCGATTCGCACCACCGGAACGCTGGCGGTGTGTTCCAGCACGTTCTCCACGAACACGTTGACCACCACCAGGGCCACCGGAATGAGCTTGGACTGCGACCACGTGGTGAGCCATTCGCGGACCATGCGCCGTGACTCGCGCAGACTGGTCAGGTCGGCGGGCAGCTGCACATCGGCGCGCCGCACCGGCCGACGGCTGTTCTGGCCGAGCGCCTTCATGGCTGCTTTCTCACCGGAATAGAGCGGCATGAAGTGGGTGACGCCGCTGTGGGTGATCGCGTCGCGGGCCGCTCGATCGGTGCAGACCAACACGATCGGAACGTGCAGGGTGCTGCCTACCTGCCAGTACGCGCTCACGAAGGTCGACCAGGTGGATTCGGCCTGCACCTTGAGCCCGGAGACGTCGACGACGACGGCGGCGACGTTGTCCAGCGCGGCCTTGAGGATGCGTTCGCGAAGTGCGGTGGAGTTGGCGGCGTCAAGCTCGCCGTTGACGGTGAGAACGGCTACTGAGTCATCGGTCCGCATCGCAACGGCCACCGGGCTCATCCCAACTCGGTCCTGGCGTCCGGTTCCATTTACGCTCCTCGCATTCTGCCGGGCCGATTGCTTGAGTATCCGCTCTCAGCGGCAAAAGTCTACTTCGGCGGGACTGGCCTGAACACAGCCGGAAATTGCAGGCTGCGATCGGAATCCCCTTAAACCCGTGCCGCAATGCCACAGCGAAAGCATCATGCGTCCCCCTCCCCACCCATCAGGAATTGGACCGCACAGCTGCTACGTGCTGTGGAGTCCAATGCCCAGGACGCGCTTTTATCGGGGTTACCACGCGGCGCGCGCCGCCAAACTTATTCGGATGCGCGAAGACAGGGCGTTCACCAGCGCAAAGGCACCAACCGCCGCGACGGGGGTCAGCCGGCGCGCATCTCGGTCAGTGATCGCTGAGCGCGTAGGGGGGAGCGCCCACTCCGGCGACCGAGTGCGTCCCCCACGGTGTCTGTTCGACGATGCGTGCCGGCGCGCTGTACCGGCCGACCGTCAGCGTGCCGGTCCGCGCCCGCTTGAAGATGTCGCCGGACAAG
The DNA here is from genome assembly GCF_010731775.1 of Mycobacterium mantenii. NCBI lineage: Bacteria > Bacillati > Actinomycetota > Actinomycetes > Mycobacteriales > Mycobacteriaceae > Mycobacterium > Mycobacterium mantenii. The sequence goes on from NZ_AP022590.1 coordinate 5,625,294, forward strand.
GGTCCGGTCGGAGAACCAAATACGGTTCCCTGCCAGTGGTAGTGGCCATCGATCGGGTCCAGATGGCCGGTGAGCCGGACCCGCACGGAGTGGCACGTGCCGGCGATCTCCAGCGTGGCGGTTCCGTCGTACGTGTCATCGCCGTGCGGCGCGCTGGCCGAGAGGTCGAAGGCCGACTCCACGGGGGGCGGCTCGGCCGGGCGCAGTTGAGCGCGCTCGTTGAACACCTGCTGGCTGCTCGCACGCACCTCGATGCGGCCGCTGGCGGTGCGCTCCATGACTTTCAGGCACTCGACGACGTAGCGCGCCGACGCGTCCGGATCGGGTCCGGTGAGGAAGAAGTAGTTGGGAAAGCCGCGAATCGCCACTCCGCAGAACGGCTCCATGCCGTCGTGCCACGCCTGGCGGATCGGCAGTCCGGCCGCACCGACCAAGGCCTCGTCGGCGACGTCCTCGGGGATGACGAAGCCGGTGCCGTAGATGATGGCGTCGACACGATGATCGGCGCCGTCGACGGTGCGCACGCCTGAGGTGGTCACCACATCGATTGCCGACGCGGCGATCGCGACCCGAGGCCGGCCGACCGTCCGGGCGTGGCCCCGCAGCCAGCGTTTGGCGCGTGTCGACCACACCGGGATGTCGGTCACGACGCGACGCGGCGCGTGCGCGAAGACGGTGACCGATGCCGCTTTTTGCACCAGCCACCCGAGGTGGTGGGCCGCCGCGGCGTCGGTGCCGACCACCGCGATGTGCTTGCCGGCCGGATCGAATCCGCAATCCCACGCCGCGGCGTGAAACGACGCCCCGCCGAATTCGTCGCGCCCGGCGATGGGGGGCAGCCAGGGCAGCTGGACCGGGCGGTCGGCGGCGACGACGACGTCGGCCCGGATTTGTTCGCCCTCCGCCGTGGTCAACAGCCAGCTATCGGAGCCGTCGTCAAAGCGTGCGCGCCGGACGGGTCGGTCCAGCGTCACTCGGTCGGTGAAACCGGCTGCCGGCAAGGCGCTTTGGACGCTCTTCGCGCAGACGCCCGCTCCGGCGACGGCGATGCGGCAACGACGCTCGGTGCGATCCCGCGCCGGCGTCACAGAAACCTGCTGCGCTGCCAGCCGCGGCGCGCGATCGGTCCCATCAGCCCGACCTCGGTCAAAAACGCCGCCAGCGGAGCGAAACCGGCAACCTGCATGTCGCGGCGATGCGGGCTGGTGCGCGCGATCTGGCGGGCCCGCTTGGGGTCCAGACCCGTTCGCGCATAAGGGATCGGATTGCTGAACAGGTAGTTGAAGAAGTAGCCGCCCAGGCCGTTGATGTTCGCCATGAACCAGCGGTTGAGTCGGGGCATCTCGGCGACCCGCTTGCGGGCGCCGTCGCGCGCGAACTGGATGTGGCGCGCCTCTTCGGTGACGTGAATACGCATGAGCCGCTGGATGATCGGCTGCAATTCCGGGTCGTCCATCATCTGCCGCTGCAGCGAGTCGAAGATCTCCTCGCCGATCAGTGCGGCCACCCAGAGCATCGAGCCACGCTGGAAGGCCAAGGGCAGCGCATTGATGATCATCCGGTGAAACCGCTTGGGCCGCACCGGCTTGGCGCCGATGCGTTCGATGGCCTTGCCGAACATCACCATGTGGCGGGTCTCGTCGCCCAGTTCGGTCAGCTTGTAATGCGTCGACCGACTGGTGGGGTCCTCGTGCAGGATCGTGCGCAGCAGCGCCTGATTGAGCATGTTCTCGAACCAGATGCCGGCCGACAGCGTGTTGACCAATTCCTGGCGGGACAGCTCGATCTGTTGCTCGCGGGTCATCTCGTCCCACATGGGCGTGCCGTAGAGCGACACCAGCCGGGGCGGCAGATAGAACTTGTCCGGGTCCAGCTCGGCGTCCCAGTCGATGTCGACGACGGGCTCGTAGGACTTTTTGACCGATCCGCGCAGCAGACGCTCCGCGAAGTCCTCACGACTCGGCCCAGCTGGTTTCACCGGAGTGGTCATCGCAGGCGTCCCTCCATTGGTGCTGCAGACGGTACCCATGGTACTGGGTACTTGTGGTCCCGACTAGATGCTGGAGGTTGCGATTCGGCAATCTGACGGGCAACAAGCATCAGGAGGCGGAGTAGTGGGCCGGCACATCCATGTCATCGGCATCGGTGCCGGCGATCCCGACTATGTGACCGTGCAGGCGATCGAGGCGCTCAACGACACCGAGGTGTTCTTCGCGATGGACAAGGGCGAGCAGAAGAGCGATCTGGTGGCGCTGCGACGCGAGATCTGCGGCCGGTTCATCCGTGAGCCGCGCTACCGCTTCGTCGAGCTGCCCGACCCCAAGCGGGCCGACCCCGACAACCGGCAAGCCGATTACCGTGACGCGGTTGCGGATTGGCACGCCGCCCGCGCGCAGATCTGGGCCGACGCCATCTCCGCCGAGCTGGGTCCCGATGGCGTCGGCGCGTTCTTGGCCTGGGGTGATCCGTCGCTCTACGACAGCACCCTGCGCATCCTCGACGCGGTGGCGGGCCGCGTCGACTTCACGTTCGACGTCATCCCGGGCATCACCGCCGTGCAGGCGCTGACCGCCCGGCACCGCATCCCGCTCAACGAGGTCGGCGAACCCGTTGTGATCACCACCGGGCGGCAACTGCGCACGCACGGGCCGGCCCCGGGAACCGCCGTCGTGATGCTCGACGCCGACTGCTCCTTCCAGGTCTGTCCGCCGGGCACCCGAATCTGGTGGGGCGCCTACCTCGGCACCGACGACGAACTGCTGGTCGCGGGCACCGTCGGCGAGGTGGGACCCCGCATCGTTTCGCTGCGGGCCGAAGCCCGCGCCCGGCACGGCTGGATCATGGACACCTATTTGCTCAGACCGGCACACTGAAACCGTGCCCGAACTACCCGAGATCGAAGCGCTGGTCGACCATCTACGGCGCCATGCCGTCGGGCTGACGGTCGGCCGGGTCGACATCGCCGCGCTGTCCGTGCTGAAGACGTTCGACCCGCCGATCAGCGCGCTGCACGGCCAGGCCGTGGTGGGGGCCGAGCGGTGGGGCAAGTACCTGGGTCTGCGCACCGACACCCTCTTCCTGATCGCCCACCTGTCGCGTGCGGGCTGGTTGCGGTGGTCCGACAAGCTGGCCGCGGCGCCGCTGCGGCCCGGCAAGGGCCCGATCGCGTTGCGGGTGCACCTGGGCACGCCCGGTGACGCGCCCGGCTTCGACCTCACCGAGGCCGGCACCCAGAAGCGGCTGGCGGTGTGGCTGGTCGACGACCCGGCGCAGGTCCCCGGCATCGCCACGCTCGGGCCCGACGCGCTGGATCTGGACGTCGACGCGCTGGGCAATCTGTTGGCCGGCAACACCGGCCGGATCAAGACCGTCATCACCGACCAGAAGGTGATCGCCGGCATCGGCAACGCCTACAGCGACGAGATTCTGCACGTCGCGCGCATTTCACCGTTCGCCACGGCCGGCAAGCTGTCCGATCAGCAGCTCGCCGCGCTGCACGACGCGATGGTCTCGGTGCTCACCGATGCGGTAAGCCGATCCGTCGGCCAGGGGGCGGCCACGCTCAAGGGCGAGAAGCGCTCCGGCTTGCGGGTGCACGCGCGCACCGGGCTGCCCTGCCCGGTGTGCGGGGACACCGTGCGCGAAGTGTCGTTCGCGGACAAGTCTTTCCAGTACTGCCCGACGTGTCAGACCGGGGGCAAAATACTTGCCGACCGGCGGATGTCGCGGTTGCTGAAGTAGTCGCCCGGCCGCGACTTGACACCTGTCGATATGCTGCCCCGATGACTCGCCAGAAGATCCTTATCACCGGTGCCAGCTCCGGACTGGGCGCCGGCATGGCGCGCGCGTTTGCCGCCAAAGGCCGCGACCTTGCACTGTGTGCGCGTCGCACCGACCGGCTCGATGAGCTGAAAGCCGAGCTGTCGCAGAAGTATCCCGGCATCAAGATCGCGGTCGCCGCACTGGATGTCAACGACCACGAGGCCGTCCCCAAGGTGTTCGCCGAACTCAGCGACGAGCTGGGCGGCATCGACCGCATTGTCGTCAATGCCGGCATCGGCAAGGGAGCAAAGCTGGGCTCCGGCAAGCTGTGGGCCAACAAGGCCACGATCGAGACCAACCTGGTGTCCGCGCTGGTGCAGATCGAGATCGCGCTGGAGATGTTCAACAAAAGCGGTTCTGGCCACCTGGTGCTGATCTCGTCGGTGCTCGGCAACAAGGGTGTGCCCGGCGTCAAGGCGGCGTACGCGGCGAGCAAGGCCGGGGTGAGCTCACTGGGTGAGTCGCTGCGCGCCGAGTACGCCAAGGGGCCCGTCAAGGTGTCGGTCATCGAGCCCGGCTACATCGAGTCGGAGATGACGGCCAAGTCCAACAGCACAATGTTGATGGTGGACAACGAAACTGGGGTCAACGCCCTCGTCGCCGCCATGGAGCGTGAGCCCGGGCGGGCCGCGGTCCCGTGGTGGCCGTGGGCACCGCTGGTGCAACTGATGCGGGTGCTGCCGCCTCAGCTCACCAAGATGTTCGCCTGAGATTCAGCTGGTTCGCCCGCGCTCGCTGCGGTAGCGGCGCACCAGGGCGTCGGTGGAGCTGTCCGACTGCGGCGCCGGCGAGCCGTCCGCGGTGATCACCGGAAGCAGGGCTTTGGCCTGGGTTTTGCCCAGCTCCACGCCCCATTGGTCGAACGAGTCGATGCCCCAGATCACGCCCTCGGTGAAGACCTGGTGCTCGTACAGCGCGATCAGCTGGCCCATGACCGACGGCGTGAGCCGGTTGGCCAGGATCGAGGTCGACGGCCGGTTACCGGGCATCACCTTGTGCGGCACGATGTCGGCGGGCGTGCCTTCGGCGGCGATCTCTTCGGCCGTCTTGCCGAAGGCCAGCACCTGGGTCTGGGCGAAGAAGTTGCTCATCAACAAGTCGTGCATGCTGCCGCTGCCTTCGGCGGTCGGCAGGTCGTCGATGGGCTGGCTGAACCCGATGAAGTCGGCCGGCACCAACCGGGTGCCCTGATGCAGCAACTGGTAGAACGCGTGCTGCCCATTGGTTCCCGGTTCGCCCCAAAAGATTTCACCGGTGTCGGTGGTGACCGGGCTGCCGTCCGCGCGGGTGGACTTGCCGTTGGATTCCATGGTCAGCTGTTGCAGATAGGCGGCAAAACGTGCCAGGTCGTTGGAATACGGCAGCACGGCGCGCGATTGCGCGCCCATAAAGTTGGAGTACCACAGGCCGATAAGTCCAAGCAGCACAGGCGCATTGGACTCCAGCGGCGCGGTCTTGAAATGCCGGTCGACGATGTGGAATCCGGATAGGAAGTCCGCGAACGCTTCTCGACCGATGACGGCCATCACCGACAGGCCGATCGCCGAGTCCACCGAGTAGCGGCCCCCGACCCAATCCCAGAAGCCGAACATGTTGTCGGTGTTGATGCCGAAGTCGTCGACGAGGCGTTTGTTGGTGGAGACGGCGACGAAGTGCTGGGACACCGCGGCGTCGCCGAGGGCGTCGGTGATCCATCGGCGGGCGGCCGTGGCGTTGGTCAGGGTTTCCAGCGTCGAGAACGTCTTCGACGCGACAATGAAAAGCGTTGTGGCGGGATCCAAGTCGGCCAATGTGGCGATCAGATCCGCCGGGTCGACGTTGGAGACGAAGCGCGCCGAGATCCCCGCATCCGCATAGTGGCGCAGCGCCTGGTAGACCATCACCGGGCCGAGGTCCGATCCACCGATGCCGATGTTGACCACCGTGCTGATTCGTTTCCCGGTGGCTCCGGTCCATTCACCGCTGCGCAACCGATCGGTGAAGTCGCCCATGGCGTCGAGCACCGAGTGCACATCCTCGACGACGTTTTCGCCGTCGACCGTCAGCTCGGCATCCCGGGGGAGTCGCAGCGCGGTGTGCAGGACCGCGCGATCCTCGGAGGTGTTGATGTGCACTCCGCTGAACATCTGGTCGCGGCGCTCTTCGAGGTTGGCCGTGCGCGCCAGATCGACCAAGAGCCGCAGCGTTTCTCGCGTGATGCGGTGCTTGCTGTAATCGATGTAGAGGTCGCCGACGGAGACGGTCAGCTCGCGGCCGCGTTCGGGATCGTCGTCGAAGAACTGGCGCAGATGGGTGTCGCCGATTTGTTCATGATGCCTGCGCAGGGCGTCCCACGCCGGGGTGGCGGTGATGTCGGGGATGGTGTGCACTGAGGTCATGCTTCGACCCTATGGGCTCGGACGTGACGGAGCCAGGTGTAGCGGCGAGCCGTGCGTGCCGGACCGTGAACCGGCGAGGTCAGTGACCGAGCCGGCCTCGGCCCAGGCGCAGCAGCAGGATCGCCAGGTCTTTGCCCTCGGGGCCGAGCTCGCTGTAGCGCTCGATCACTTTCATCTCACGGCTATGGACCAGCCGCGTGCCACCGGACGCCATCCGGGCCTTGCCGATCGCCTGTGACACCTCGGTGCGCCGCTGCACCGCGGCGAGAATCTCCGCGTCGAGCCGGTCGATCTCGTGGCGCAACTTGTCTATGTCGGTGACCTCGTGGGCCTCCGCCATCTCGATCTCCATCTCAGCTGACTCCGCGTCTTTGTCGCGATGTGGCGGTTCTGGTCTCATGCAGTATCGGGCCTTACACAAAAGGCGAGCCCCGAGTGCCGAGATCGGACCACGGGGCTCTGCGGAAGCAGTTAGACCACGAGCACCGCGAACCGGTACCCGTAGAAAGATCGGCGGCGCCACTCCTGGGTGGAAGAGCGTCGCCGACACTGCAGGTTGAGCACGAGTCGAGTGTGCCATCAAAAACTGTGGGCGCGCAAAAAAACGGGTCTAAGCTGCGCCTTTGGACTCGGGCGCAATTGGGTCCCAGGGCAAACCGCGGTTCGGAAACTGCACTCCGACACGCCGGATTGTCGGTAGTCTGCATGACGCCGCCCCGCCACTTCGGCCACTAGCCTGGTCTGATGCCAAGGCGCTGCGCGTCAGTGGGCGGCGGTAAGTTTGGACTGACATGAGTGTGCACGCAACAGATGTAAAGCCGGCCTCCGAGGCAGATCAACTGCTCGCGGGCCTAAATCCGCAACAGCGCCAAGCGGTGGTGCACGAGGGTTCCCCACTGCTGATCGTCGCGGGCGCGGGTTCGGGGAAGACCGCGGTGTTGACCCGCCGCATCGCCTACCTGATCGCCGAACGCGGGGTGGGTGTGGGTCAGGTGCTGGCCATCACGTTCACCAACAAGGCCGCCGCCGAGATGCGGGAACGTGTGGTGCGCCTGGTGGGCAACCGGGCCCGCGCCATGTGGGTGTCCACGTTCCACTCGACCTGTGTGCGCATCCTGCGCAACCAGGCGTCCCTGATCGAGGGCCTCAACTCCAACTTCTCCATCTACGACGCCGACGACTCACGGCGCCTGCTGCAGATGATCGGGCGGGACATGGGGCTCGACATCAAGCGCTACTCGCCGCGGCTGCTTGCCAACGCCATCTCCAACCTGAAGAACGAGTTGATCGACCCCGCCGAGGCGGTGGGCAAGCTGACCGACGATTCCGGCGAGTTGTCCCGCACGGTGGCCAGCGTCTACGGCGAATACCAACGGCGGCTGCGGGCGGCCAACGCGCTGGACTTCGACGACCTGATCGGGGAGACCGTGGCGGTGCTGCGGGCCTTCCCGCAGATTGCTCAGCACTACCGGCGGCGGTTCCGGCATGTCCTGGTCGACGAGTACCAGGACACCAACCACGCGCAGTACGTGCTGGTGCGGGAACTGGCCGGCCGCGGCGGTCCAGCGCGGCTCGCCGGAGCCGGCCCGGGGGCCGGCAGTGACGAGGTATCCGATGAGGTGCCGCCCGCGGAGCTGTGCGTGGTCGGCGACGCCGACCAGTCGATCTACGCGTTCCGCGGAGCCACCATCCGCAACATCGAAGACTTCGAACGCGACTACCCGGACGCGACAACCATTCTGCTGGAACAGAATTACCGCTCGACGCAAAACATCTTGTCCGCGGCCAACTCGGTGATCGCCCGCAACTCCGGGCGCCGCGACAAGCGACTGTGGACCGCCGAAGGCGCCGGCGAGCTGATCGTCGGCTACGTCGCCGACAACGAACACGACGAGGCTCGATTCGTGGCCGAGGAGATCGATGCGCTCGCCGAGAAAGGCGAGATCACCTACAACGACGTCGCCGTCTTCTACCGCACCAACAACTCGTCGCGGTCGTTCGAAGAGGTGTTCATCCGCGCCGGGATACCCTACAAAGTCGTTGGAGGAGTGCGCTTTTACGAGCGCAAGGAGATCCGCGACGTCGTCGCCTATCTGCGGGTGCTGGACAACCCCGGGGACGCGGTCAGCATGCGGCGCATCCTCAACACCCCGCGCCGGGGCATCGGCGATCGTGCCGAGGCGTGCGTGGCGGTGTACGCCGAGAACACCGGGTCCAGTTTCGCCGACGCGCTCGTGGCCGCGGCCGAAGGCAAAGTGCCGATGCTGAATTCGCGTGCGGAGAAGGCGATCGCCGGTTTCGTCGAGCTGCTGGACGAGCTGCGCGGCCGGCTGGACGACGATCTCGGGGATCTGGTCGAGTCGGTGCTCGAACGCACCGGGTACCGCAGGGAACTGGAATCCTCCACCGATCCCCAGGAACTGGCGCGCTTGGACAACCTCAACGAACTCGTCAGCGTGGCACACGAATTCAGCACCGACCGGGCCAACGCGGCGGCGCTGGGCGAGTCCCTGCAAACCCCCGAAGACGAAGACGTGCCGGACACCGGCGTGCTGGCCGAGTTCTTGGAGCGGGTCTCACTGGTCTCCGACAGCGACGAGATTCCCGAGGACGGCGCCGGCATGGTCACCCTGATGACCCTGCACACCGCAAAGGGGCTCGAGTTTCCGGTGGTGTTCGTCACCGGCTGGGAGGACGGAATGTTCCCCCACATGCGGTCGTTGGATGATCCAGTCGAACTCTCCGAGGAGCGGCGTCTGGCCTACGTGGGGATCACCCGGGCGCGGCAACGGCTCTACCTCAGCAGGGCCATCGTCCGGTCCTCCTGGGGGCAGCCCATGCTCAACCCGGAATCGCGCTTCCTGCAGGAGATTCCGCAAGAACTCATCGATTGGCGGCGCACCGCCCCGGTGTCGTCGTTCAGCGCGCCGGTGAGTGGCGCCGGCCGGTTCGGCACGCCACGTCCGTCCCCGACCCGCTCGGGGATGAGCAAGCGCCCGCTACTGGTACTCGAGCCCGGCGACCGGGTGACGCACGACAAGTACGGGCTGGGCCGGGTCGAGGAAGTGTCCGGCGTCGGGGAATCGGCGATGTCGCTGATCGACTTCGGCAGCTCGGGGCGGGTGAAACTGATGCACAATCACGCCCCGATCAGCAAGCTTTAGCTCGCCGACCGTGCACTCACGGCGAGAAATCGCCGAAATTGCCGCGGCGAGTTCGCGTTCGGCGAAGGTCAGGCGTCCAGCCAGCGTTTGGTTTGCGGCAGCATGACCAGCACCACCGTGGCGATCGGCAATACCGGCAGCAAATGCACCACCCACGCGACCCGGGCGCCGGCGATGAACACGCCGATGTAGGTAAGGAAGGCGACCAGCGCGCCGGCCATCAAAAGGTAGCGGCTGATCGATCGGCGTTGCAGCAGCATGATCACGCCCGACACCGTGGTGCCCGCGAACACCAGGGCCAGGAACGCCACCGCGATGCAGAACAGGCGGTCGGTTCGCCACCAACCGGCGATCAGGTCGGTGGCCACCACCGATGTGGCCCAGCCGCTGACGATGCTCACCGCGCAGGCGGCGACGGCCGTTCGGTCGGTGGGTTCGAGGGCCGGCATTCCGGCATAGCCGCCGCGGCCCGCGCGAGGACCCGCCCGGTGGGGCGACGGTTGCGGGACGAAATGGGTGGTGGGGGTGTCCGGCGTGGTCGGTATGGGCCCGGTCGGCGCACGCCGGATGATTCGTGTCCGCACGTCGGAGGGCGACTCGGGCTGTGGCGCGGACTCGGGCGGTTGCGGACCGGAAGGGTGTTCGTTCGGCGCGGTCACCTCAACCAGCGTAGTTGCCGACCATAAGACCACGCTTAGCGAGCCACGGCACAGGGTCGATCCGTTCGGTGCCGCCCTGCAGCACCTCGAAATGCAGGTGCGGGCCGGTGGAATTGCCCCGGTTGCCCATCGTCGCGATCTGATCGCCGGCCATCACCCGCTCACCGACGCTGACCAGCGTGGTGTTGATGTGGCCGTAGAGCGTGACGGTGCCATCGGCGTGGCGCAGCTTGACCAGCATGCCGTAGCCGCTGGCCGGACCGGAGTCGATGACGACGCCGTCCGACACCGCGTAGATCGGTGTCCCGATCGAGTTGGCCAGGTCGATACCGGCGTGCAGCACGCCCCAGCGGTAGCCGAAGTTGGAGGTGAAGATCCCCTTGGTCGGCATGACGTAGAGCGGCTGCGACAACCGCGCCTCGCGCTGAGCGCGATCGTTGGCGAAGGCGACGCCCTTGGCCAGCTCCTGGTTGTGCAGCGCGGCGGTGGCCGCCCGGTCCGCGGCGATCACCTGGGGGCCGCGGACGGTGTTGCTGCCCGCCCCGCCGGTGAGTGCGGATGCGTTGGCGGTGAGCACGGCGTCGGTCTTGGGGGTGTCGGCGTGGCTGGTGGCCGTGTGGGCCGCCGCGGCGGCGGCACCGGCCGCCATCGCCGAGATCAGCAGGCGGCCCCGGGCCGCGCTGGTCGGTTGCTTGCGGTGCTGCCCGCCGCGTCGTGCGACGCCGATGACGTCGGCGGCGTGCGGGCGATCGAGCCGCCGCTCGGTGCGCGGCTCGATGATCACCCGCGGCAGCACCTCGGTGACGGGTGCGGCCAGCCAGTCCGGGCGAAGATCGTCGGAAGCGTGCAGGTCGTCGAGCTCGGGCGCCAGCAGCACCTGCGCGGCGTTGTCGAACGTCGAGTCGTTGCTGAAGTCCAGGTCGCCGAGATCGCTCGCGTCGTCGCTGAAGTCGAAGTCGTCGAAATCGAGGCCGTCGAGCGGCAGGATTTCGGTGACCTCGGTGCGATGCGGTGCATCCGCCCATCGGGCGCCTGCCGCGCGACCTACCCTCACGACGCCTTCAGTCACGGCGGAAGGCCGGGCAATTCGGTGTTGGGGCAACCTGAAATGTCCTCGTATCGTGACCATAACGTTATCTGGACCCCTAGGAAGGTATCCGCTAACGCGCGCGACTGGCAACCTCGCTGCACAATCCGGCCCGAATTGTGATTTGGATCACGCGGACGGTCAACCCATAGCCCGTGAGCTGTACCACATCGGCGGACGCGGCGGGAGCAGCCGTTTGAGGGGTGGATACAGTTCGTCCGTGCGAGTTGCCGACTGCGGCACCGCCCACCACGAGGCCTAGTAGTTGAGTCGAGCGAAGACAGAGAGTCCATGGACCTTTTCGAATATCAAGCAAAAGAATTGTTCGCCAAGCACAACGTACCGACTACGCCGGGACGCGTGACCGAGACCGCCGAGGGCGCTCGGGAGATCGCCACCGAGATCGGTCGTCCGGTGATGGTCAAGGCGCAGGTGAAAGTCGGCGGTCGCGGTAAGGCCGGTGGCGTCAAGTACGCGGCGACGCCCGACGACGCCTACGAGCACGCCAAGAACATTCTCGGTCTCGACATCAAGGGACACGTCGTGAAGAAGCTGCTGGTCGCCGAGGCCAGCGACATCGCCGAGGAGTACTACATCTCCTTCCTGCTCGACCGCGCCAACCGCACCTACCTGGCGATGTGCTCGGTCGAAGGAGGCATGGAAATCGAGGAGGTGGCCGCCACCAAGCCCGAGCGACTGGCCAAGGTTCCGGTGGACGCCGTCAAGGGCGTCGACCTGGCGACCGCGCGTTCCATCGCCGAGCAGGGCCACCTGCCCGCCGAGGTGCTCGACGCCGCCGCGGTCACCATCAACAAGCTGTGGGAGGTCTTCGTCGCCGAGGACGCCACCCTGGTTGAGGTCAACCCGTTGGTGCGCGACCCCGAAGACCGCATTCTGGCGCTGGACGGCAAGGTCACGCTGGACGCCAACGCCGACTTCCGTCAGCCCGGCCACGCCGAGTTCGAAGACCGCGACGCCACCGACCCGCTGGAGCTCAAGGCCAAGGAGCACGACCTCAACTACGTCAAGCTCGACGGCTCGGTCGGCATCATCGGCAACGGTGCGGGCCTGGTGATGTCGACGCTCGACGTCGTCGCCTACGCCGGCGAGAAGCACGGCGGGGTCAAGCCGGCCAACTTCCTCGACATCGGTGGTGGCGCGTCGGCCGAGGTGATGGCCGCGGGGCTCGACGTGATCCTGAACGACAAGCAGGTCAAGAGCGTGTTCGTGAACGTGTTCGGCGGCATCACGTCCTGCGACGCCGTCGCCAACGGAATCGTGACCGCGCTGAACATGCTCGGGGACGAGGCCAACAAGCCGCTCGTGGTCCGGCTCGACGGCAACAACGTCGACGAAGGCCGCCGCATTCTGGCCCAAGCCAACCACCCGCTGGTGATCCAGGCCGAGACCATGGACGCCGGTGCCGACAAAGCCGCCGAGCTGGCGAACAAGTAAGGGACTCAAAGAGATGTCGATCTTCCTGAATAAGGACTCCAAAGTCATCGTCCAGGGCATCACCGGCGGCGAGGGCACCAAGCACACCGCACTCATGCTCAAGGCCGGCACCCAGGTGGTGGGCGGGGTGAACGCCCGCAAGGCCGGCACCACCGTGTCGCACGTGGATCCGGTCGGCAAGGACGTCGAGCTCCCGGTCTTCGGCAGCGTCGCGGAAGCGATGAAGGAGACCGGCGCCAACGTGTCCGTCGTCTTCGTGCCGCCGAAATTCGCCAAGGACGCGATCATCGAGGCCATCGACGCCGAGATCCCGCTGCTGGTCGTCATCACCGAGGGAATTCCGGTGCAGGACAGCGCCTATGCGTGGGCCTACAACGTCGACAACGGTCAGAAGACGCGGATCATCGGGCCGAACTGCCCCGGCATCATCACCCCGGGTGAGGCGCTGGCGGGCATCACCCCGGCGAACATCAGTGGACCTGGCCCGGTCGGGTTGGTGTCCAAGTCGGGCACCCTGACCTACCAGATGATGTACGAGCTGCGCGATTTCGGCTTCTCCACCTCGATCGGCATCGGTGGTGACCCGGTGATCGGCACCACCCACATCGACGCCATCGAGGCCTTCGAGAAGGACCCCGACACCAAGGTCATCGTGATGATCGGGGAGATCGGCGGTGACGCCGAGGAGCGCGCGGCCGACTACATCAAGGCCAACGTCTCCAAGCCTGTCGTCGGCTATGTCGCGGGATTCACCGCGCCGGAGGGCAAGACGATGGGCCACGCGGGTGCCATCGTGTCCGGCTCGTCGGGCACCGCGGCCGCCAAGAAGGAGGCCCTGGAGGCGGCCGGCGTCAGGGTCGGCAAGACGCCGTCGGAGACCGCCGCGCTGGCCCGGGAGATCCTGCAGAACCTGTAGCGATCTATCGCGTCCCCTGGGCCCGATTTGGGCCACGGGGCTGCGCCGGTAGATAGTGGGTCTATGAATCTCGACCCGAGCACCCCGGTCATCGTCGGTGTGGGGCAGTTCACCGAGCGCATCGAGGACTCCGGCTACCGCGGGATGTCGTCGGTGGCATTGGCGACGGCCGCGGCGCGGGCCGCACTGCATGACTGCGGGGCGGACACCGCCGCCGTCGCCGCGGCCATCGACACCGTCGCCGCGATCCGCCAGTTCGAGCTCTCCGGGCGGACACCCGCGCCGATGGGCAAGTCGAACAACTACCCGAGGTCGGTGGCCAAGCGGATCGGCGCCGCACCGGCCCGCGCGGTTCTCGAGCCGATCGGCGGCCAGGGCCCCCAGCATCTGGTCACCGAGTTCGCCGGCGTCATCGCCACGGGTGAGGCCCAGGTCGTGATGATCTTCGGCTCCGAAAACACCTCGAGCATTCGGTATTTCGCCGACCGGGAGAAGCCGGACCACTCCGACACGGTCGAGGGTTCCCTCGAGGACCGCGGCTTCGGCTACGAGGGTCTGTTCGACGATTACACCGTCGCGCACGGCCTGATCGGAGCGCCGGCCCAGTACGGGCTGCTGGAGAACGCCCGACGCGCCCGGCTGGGCCTGAGCGTCGCCGACTACCGCCGCCAGATGGGTGAGCTGTTCGCGCCGTTCACCAAGGTGGCGGCGAAGAACCCGTTCGCGTCCTCGCCCGTGGAGCGCGGCGTCGACGAGCTCATCACCGTGACCGCGTCCAACCGGATGATCTGCGATCCGTACCCGAGGTTGCTGGTGGCCCGCGACCAGGTGAACCAGGGCGCGGCCGCGCTGCTGATGTCGGTGGCCGCCGCCCGCCGGCTCGGCGTGCCCGAGGAGCGCTGGGTGTACCTGCACGGCCACGCCGACATGGTGGACCAGCCGCTGCTGGACCGCGTCGACCTGACCTACAACTCGGCCTCGGTGCTGGCGGTCCGGGAAGCCCTCGCCGGCGCGGGTGTCGGCATCGACGACGTGTCGACCTTCGATTTGTACAGCTGCTTCCCGGTGCCGGTGTTCAACTTCTGCGACGGCACGGGTCTGGCCACCGACGACCCGCGCGGGCTGACGCTCACCGGCGGCCTGCCGTACTTCGGCGGACCGGGCAACAATTACTCGCTGCACGGCATCGCCGAGACGGTCAGCGAAATGCGGGATCTACCTGGACAATTCGGCCTGGTCGCCGCCAACGGCGGGATCATGAGCAAGTACTCCGTCGGGGTGTACTCGACCACTCCGGTGAACTGGAAGCCCGACAACAGCGCCGCACTGCGTGCCGAGGTCGCCGCCCGGCCCAAGGTGCCGGTGACCGTCAAGGCCGACGGTCCGGCGACCATCGAGACCTATACCGTGCGCTACGACTGGCCGGTCCGGACCGGCGTCATCATCGGCCGCCTCGACGACGACGGCAGCCGCTTCCTGGCTCTGACCGAGGACGCCAATCTGGTCGGGCTACTGAGCGACGGCGAGCCGCTCGGGGCGTCGATCGTGGTGCGCCCGACGGACAAGGACAACCGGGCCGCGCCGGCCTGAGCGTCTCAGACGAGGGCGGCGAGCTTGTTCGCCAAGCGCTCGACGTAGGCGGCGACCTCGTCCTCGGACTTGTCCGGCAGGCCGAACAGCACCTCGGTCACCCCGAGTTCGGCCCATCTGGCGAGCTTCTCGGGCACCGGCTTGAAGTCCAGCGCCACGATCTGGGGAGCGCCGTCGCGCCCCGCGGCCGCCCAGGTGTCCTGCAGCAGCTTCACCGGCTCGTCGATGTCGAAGTCGCGTGGGGTGGTGATCCAGCCGTCGGCGCTGCGGGCGATCCACTTGAAGTTCTTCTCGGTGCCCGCGGCGCCCACCAGCACCGGTATGTGCGGCTGCACCGGCTTGGGCCAGGCCCAGCTCGGGCCGAACTTCACGAACTCACCGTCGTAGCTGGCTTCCTCTTCGGTCCACAGCGACCGCATCGCCTCGAGGTACTCGCGCAGCATGGTGCGGCGACGGCCCGGCGGCACGTTGTGGTCGGCGAGTTCGTCGGTGTTCCAGCCGAACCCGACGCCCAGGCTGACCCGTCCGCCCGACAGGTGGTCAAGGGTGGCAATACTTTTCGCCAACGTGATCGGGTCGTGTTCGACCGGCAGGGCCACCGCGGTGGACAGCCGCACCCGCGAGGTGACCGCGCATGCCGCGCCCAGACTCACCCATGGGTCTAGTGTCCGCATGTAGCGGTCGTCGGGCAGCGATTCGTCCCCCGTGGTGGGGTGAGCCGCCTCGCGTTTGACCGGAATGTGGGTGTGTTCTGGCACGTAGAAGGTCTGAAAACCGTGGTCGTCGGCGAGCTTCGCGGCCTTCGCCGGAGAGATGCCACGATCGCTGGTAAAAAGCACAAGCCCGTAATCCATGCAGAGAATTAGAACGTGTTCTACCTCCGCTGAGCAAGCCGTGGTGAAACGGACCGTCTCGCGAGGGCCTCGCCGCGCCGGCGGTGTGGGCCCCGCCATCCAAGCCGATGGCAACGGCACGGGTTGCCGCACGTGCGCTAGCGTGGGTGATCGACCGCGTCGCTAACGCAGCGAGGCGCCTGGAAGCACAGCGTTGCACTGCAACCGTGGCGGCCGCTAGGCAGTTCAAGGCACTGGAAGCAACAGGAGGAGCCATGACCTACTCTCCCGGAAGCCCGGGCTACCCACCGGCGCAACCCGGCGGCGCCTATGCGGGCGGCACACCGTCCTTCGCCAAGGACGACGACGGAACGAGCAAGCTCCCGTTCTACCTCAACATCGCGGTGGTGGTCCTGGGTCTGGCGGCGTACCTCCTGAACTTCGGCCCGACGTTCACCATCGGCGCCGACCTCGGCCCGGGCATCGGCGGCCGCGCGGGCGACGCGGGCACCGCGGTCGTGGTTGCGGTGCTGGCTGCGCTGCTCGCCGGGCTCAGCCTGCTGCCGAAGACCAAGAGCTATGCGGGAATCGTCGCGGTCATCGCGATTCTGGGCGCCTTGCTGGCCATCACCGAGACGATCAACCTGCCCGCCGGTTTCGCGATCGGCTGGGCGATGTGGCCGCTGGTGGCGGCCGTCGTGCTGCAGGCAATCGCCGCGGTCGTCGTGGTCCTACTGGACTCCGGGGTGATCACCGCGCCGGCGCCGCGGCCAAAGTACGACCCTTACGCGCAGTACAACCAGTACGGCCAATACGGTCAGTACGGTCAGCAGCAGCCTTACTACGGTCAGCAGCCCGGCGCCCAGCAGCACGCGGGCCAGCAACAGTCGCCGCAGGGATACGGTTCGCAGTACGGCGGCTATTCGCCGAGCGCGGCACCCACCCAGAGTGGCGTTCCGACCGGCGGGTTCGGCGCTCAGCCCGCGCCGCAGTCGGGTCCTCAGCCGTCCGCGCAGCAGCAGGGCCCGTCCACGCCGCCCACCGGCTTCCCCAGCTTCAGCCCGCCGCCGAACGTCGGCGGATCGGACGCCGGTTCGCCGACGGCAAACTTCTCCGAGCAGGGTGGGGGCCAGCAGTTCGGCCAGGAGCAGCAGTCGCCGTCGTCACCGTCTGGGCCAGCGCCCGCCTAACCGTGCGCTGTCGCGCCTAGTCGGGGACGTGCCCCAGAGTGACACGGGTGGAGGACAACCGGGCGGCGGGCGCTCGCCAGGCGCGTGACCTTGTCAGGGTCGCGTTCGCCCCTGCGGTGGTGGCGCTGGTCATCATCGCCGCGGTCACGCTGATCCAGTTGTTGATCGCCAACAGCGACATGACCGGCGCCCTGGGCGCCATCGCCAGCATGTGGCTGGGCGTACACCAGGTGCCGGTCTCGATCGGTGGCCGCGAACTCGGTGTGATGCCGCTGCTGCCGGTCTTCCTGATGATTTGGGCTACCGCGCGGAGCACGGCGCGGGCCACCACGCCCTACTCGTCGTGGCTCGTCGTTCGCTGGGTTGCCGCCTCGGCGCTGGGCGGCCCGCTGTTCATGACGGCGATCGCCCTGGCGGTCATTCACGACGCGTCGTCGGTGATCACCGAGCTGCAAACCCCCAGCGCGCTGCGCGCGTTCCTCAGCGTGCTCGTGGTCCACGCCGCCGGCGCCGGGATCGGTGTGTGGTCGCGGGTGGGGCCGCGCGCCTTGGCGACATCGCCGCTGCCGTTTTGGCTGGGCGATTCCCTGCGCGCCGCGTCCGCCGGTCTGTTGGCGTTGCTCGGGCTGTCCGGACTGGTGACGGCCGGATCGCTGGTCGTGCACTGGTCGACGATGCAGGAGCTCTACGGCATCACCGATTCCATCTTCGGCGAGTTCAGCCTCACCGTGTTGTCAATCCTCTACGCGCCCAACGTGATTGTGGGCACCGCGGCGATGGCCGTCGGGTCCAGCGCGCACATCGGGTTCGCGACCTTCAGTTCGTTCACCGTGTTCGGTGGTGATATCCCGGCCTTGCCGGTGCTGGCCGCGGTGCCCAGGCCTCCGTTGGGGCCGGTCTGGGTGGCGCTGCTGATCATCGGCGCATCGTCCGGTGTGGCGGTCGGCCAGCAATGCGCCCGGCGGGCGCTGCCACCGCTCGCGGCCGCGGCCAAGCTGCTGGTCGCCGCGGTCGCGGGGGCGCTGGTGATGTCCTTGATCGCGTACGCCGGCAGCGGCCAGCTGGGTAACTTCGGCCACGTCGGCGTGGACCAGGGCACGTTGCTCATCGGTGTCTTCTTCTGGTTCACGGTTGTCGGCGGGGTCACCGTGCTGATGACCGGAGGGATCAGGCGTCGTCCCCGACGGCTCAAGCCCAAACCCGCGCCGGCGCCCGAGGAGCCCGCGGACTTCGCGGGCGTTTTCGACGACGATCGGCTGACCGAGGAGGCGGAGGCGGCGACTCCGGTGGACCCGGCCGGCCAGTTGCCGGCCGACGCGGGCGAGTCCAACGATGTGCCGCCGGGCGAGTCCAGCGGTGTGCCGCCGGGCGACTCCACCGAGCATCACGCGCCGGTCGACGACGACGGCGGGCCGCCCCCCGGCGAACCGGAGCGGGACGCGAGCGAGCGGGATTCCGGGGATTAGTCGTGGTGCCCGCCTCGCAGCGACAACCGCACTGCGGGCGAGTGCGGTACCCGGTGATTGTCGCTCAGAGGCGGGCAATTCCGGTGCGGCCAGCCTGATCGCCGGGGCGACGACGTCGCCGTAGTCGATTGCCCAACTCTCCTCCTCGCGGCTGCGCCGGGGGGTGCCCCCACCTCACGTCGCTGCGCGACGCGCATCGTCGTCGGGCTAGGCTCGCCGATGTGGTCGAACCGCTCCATGTGCCCCCGAACGCACCGGCACGGGTAGTGGTACTTGCGTCGGGCACCGGATCGCTGCTCAACTCCTTGTTGACGTCGGCCGTCGCGGACTACCCGGCCAGGGTGGTCGCCGTCGGTGCCGACCGCGACTGCCTGGCCACCGAGATCGCCGCGGCCGCCTCCGTGCCCGCCTTCACCGTCCGGCTCGGCGATCACCCGGACCGCCCCGCCTGGGACGCCGCCATCACCGAGGCCACCGCCGCACACTCGCCCGACCTGGTGGTCTCCGCTGGATTCATGAAAATCCTTGGGCCGCAGTTTCTTTCGCGATTCTATGGTCGCGTCATCAACACCCATCCCGCGTTGCTGCCGGCGTTCCCCGGCGCGCACGGGGTGGCCGACGCGTTGGCCTACGGTGTGAAGGTCACTGGCTGTACGGTGCACCTGGTGGACGCCGGGACGGACACCGGGCCGATTCTGGCGCAGGAATCCGTTCCGGTGCTCGACGGCGACACCGAAGAGACCCTGCACGAACGCATCAAAGTCACCGAACGGAAGCTACTGGTGGACGTGGTGGCCGCGATCGCAACGGGCGGCCTGACCCTGGTCGGGAGAAGAGCGACGATCGGACGAAAGGCGACCAACCGATGAGCACCGACGACTGGCGGGAAGACGCCAAACGGCCGATCCGGCGTGCCTTGATCAGCGTGTACGACAAGACCGGGTTGGTCGACCTCGCCCAGGGCCTGGCGGGTGCGGGCGTCGAGATCGTCTCGACCGGATCCACGGCGAAGGTCATTGCGGACAAAGGCATTCCGGTGACCCGAGTCGAGGAGCTGACCGGCTTTCCCGAAGTGCTCGACGGCCGGGTCAAGACACTGCATCCTCGCGTGCACGCGGGACTGCTGGCGGACCTGCGCAAGCCCGAGCACGCCGCGGCGCTCGAGGAGCTGGGCATCGCAGCGTTCGAGCTCGTCGTCGTCAATCTGTACCCGTTCACCGAGACCGTCGACTCCGGGGCGAGCATCGACGAATGCGTCGAACAGATCGACATCGGCGGGCCGTCGATGGTGCGTGCCGCGGCGAAAAACCATCCGAGCGTGGCGGTGATCACCGACCCGCGGGGTTATGACGGAGTGCTCGCCGCGGTACGCGGGGGTGGCTTCACCCTCGCCGAGCGCAAGAAGCTGGCCGCGCTGGCCTTCCAACACACCGCCGAATACGACATCGCGGTAGCGAGCTGGATGGAGTCGACGCTGGCTCCCGAACACCCGCCGACGACCTTCCCGAAATGGCTGGGCCGCAGCTGGAGCCGCTCGGCGATGCTGCGCTACGGCGAGAATCCGCACCAGCAGGCGGCACTGTACAGCGACCCCGGCGCGTGGCCGGGACTGGCGCAGGCCGAGCAGCTGCACGGAAAAGAGATGTCCTACAACAACTTCAGCGATGCGGACGCGGCCTGGCGGGCCGCCTTCGACCACGAACAGACGTGCGTGGCGATCATCAAGCACGCCAACCCATGTGGGATCGCCATCTCGTCCGCATCGGTCGCGGACGCACACCGCAAGGCGCACGAATGCGATCCGCTGAGCGCCTTCGGCGGCGTCATCGCGACCAACACCGAAGTCAGCCTGGAGATGGCCGAGTACGTCAGCACCATCTTCACCGAGGTCATCGTCGCGCCCGCCTACGAGCCGGCCGCCCTGGAGGCGTTGACCTGCAAGAAGAACATCCGGGTGCTGGTGGCCTCCGAGCCGCTGACCGGCGGCACCGAGCTCCGGCCGATCAGCGGCGGACTGCTGGTGCAGCAGCGCGACGAGCTCGACGCGCACGGCGACAACCCGGCGAACTGGACCCTGGCCACCGGCTCGCCCGCGGATCCGGCGACGCTCGCGGACCTGGTGTTCGCCTGGCGCGTCTGTCGCGCGGTCAAATCGAACGCGATCGTGATCGCCGGCGGCGGCGCCACCATCGGCGTCGGCATGGGTCAGGTGAACCGGGTCGACGCCGCGCGGTTGGCCGTCGAACGCGGCGGCGATCGGGTGCTCGGCGCGGTCGCGGCTTCGGATGCGTTCTTCCCGTTCCCCGACGGACTCGAGACGCTGACCGGTGCCGGAGTGAAGGCGATCGTGCACCCCGGCGGATCGGTGCGCGACGACGAGGTGACCGCGGCGGCCACCAAAGCCGGCATCACGCTGTATCTCACCGGGGCGCGTCACTTCGCCCACTGAGTTGCGCCGCCGCGCGGGTGGCGCATCTGTTGTCAATAAGCGCGCAGTGAACGCCCTTGGCATGACTCGTGCGAGCGCGCGTCGTAGCGTGGAGTGGTGACGTCACCGAGCAACCTGCCCCGGACCGTCGGCGAACTGCGCGCCGCCGGTCATCGTGAACGGGGAGTCAAGCAGGAAATCCGCGAAAATCTGCTCACCGCGCTGGCCGCGGGGGATGACATCTGGCCGGGCATTCTGGGTTTCGAGGACACCGTCCTGCCCCAGCTCGAGCGGGCCTTGATCGCGGGCCACGACTTCGTTCTGCTCGGCGAACGCGGCCAGGGTAAAACCCGGCTGTTGCGCGCGCTGACCGGCTTGCTCGACGAGTGGACGCCGGTGATCGCCGGTGCCGAACTGGGTGAGCACCCGTACCGGCCGATCACCCCGGAATCGATCCGCAAGGCCGCGACCCTGGGCGACGACCTGCCGGTGGACTGGAAGCACCGCAGCGAGCGCTACACCGAGAAGCTCGCCACCCCGGACACCAGCGTTGCCGACCTGGTCGGCGACATCGATCCGATCAAGGTCGCCGAGGGCCGCAGCCTGGGGGATCCGGAGACCATCGCCTACGGATTGATCCCGCGGGCGCACCGCGGCATCGTTGCGGTCAACGAGCTTCCCGACCTCGCCGAGCGCATCCAGGTGTCGATGCTCAACGTGATGGAGGAACGTGACATCCAGGTCCGCGGTTACACGCTGCGGCTGCCCCTGGATGTGTTGGTGGTCGCCAGCGCCAACCCCGAGGACTACACCAACCGTGGCCGCATCATCACCCCCCTGAAAGACCGTTTCGGCGCGGAGATCCGCACCCACTATCCCCAGGAGCTCGACGCGGAAGTCGGCGTGATCGCGCAGGAGGCGCACCTGTCCGCCCAGGTGCCCGACTACCTGATGCAGATCATCGCCCGGTTCGCCCGTTACCTGCGGGAGTCCAACTCCGTCGATCAACGCTCCGGGGTGTCGGCGCGGTTCGCCATTGCCGCGGCCGAGACCGTCGCCGCGGCCGCGCGGCACCGCGGCGCGGTGCTGGGGGAGACCGATCCGGTGGCCCGGGTGGTCGACCTGGGCACGGTGATCGACGTGCTGCGCGGCAAGCTGGAATTCGAGTCCGGCGAGGAAGGCCGCGAACAGGCCGTGCTGGAACATCTGCTGCGCCGGGCGACCGCGGACACCGCGTCGCGGGTGCTGGGTGGCATCGACGTCGGTTCGTTGGTGTCCGCGGTCGAGGGCGGTTCGGCGGTGACGACGGGTGAGCGGGTGTCGGCCAAGGACGTCCTGGCCGCGGTCCCGAGCCTGCCGGTGGTGGAGAAGATCGCGGCCAAGGTCGGTGCGCAGTCGGAAGGCGAACGCGCCGCGGCGCTGGAACTCGCGCTCGAGGCCCTGTATCTGGCCAAGCGCATCGACAAGGTATCGGGGGAGGGTCAAACCGTCTATGGCTAAAGGCCATTCCTCGCGCTACTCGGCGTACACCGGCGGGCCCGACCCGCTTGCCCCGCCGGTGGATCTGCGCGAGGCGCTCGAACAGATCGGCCAGGACGTCATGGCCGGCACGTCGCCGCGCCGTGCGCTGTCCGAGCTGCTGCGCCGCGGCACCAACAACATGCCCGGTGCGGACCGGTTGGCCGCCGAGGCCAACCGGCGACGGCGGGAGTTGTTGCGGCGCAACAACTTAGATGGAACCCTGCAGGAGATCAAGAAACTTTTGGACGAGGCCGTGCTGGCCGAACGCAAGGAGCTGGCCCGCGCCCTCGATGACGACGCCCGCTTCGGCGAACTGCAGCTGGACGCGCTGCCGTCGTCGCCGGCCAAGGCCGTCCAAGAGCTCTCCGACTACAACTGGCGCAGCGGCGAGGCCCGCGAAAAGTATGACCAGATCAAGGATCTGCTCGGCCGCGAAATGCTCGATCAACGCTTCGCGGGCATGAAGCAGGCACTGGAAGGCGCCACCGACGAGGATCGTCAGCGGGTCAACGACATGGTCAACGACCTCAACGATCTGCTGGACAAGCACGCCCGCAGCGAGGACACCCAGCAAGACTTCGAAAACTTCATGGACAAACACGGCGAGTTCTTTCCGGAGAACCCGCGCAATGTCGAAGAGTTGCTGGACTCGCTGGCCAAACGCGCCGCGGCCGCGCAGCGTTTCCGCAACAGCCTGAGCCCCGACCAACGCGCAGAGCTGGATGCCCTGGCGCAGCAGGCATTTGGCTCCCCATCGTTGATGCAGGCGCTGAACCGGCTCGACGCACACCTGCAAGCGGCGCGGCCCGGGGAGGACTGGAGCGGGTCCGAACAGTTCTCCGGTGACAACCCCTTCGGTATGGGGGAGGGCACCCAGGCGCTGTCCGACATCGCGGAGCTGGAGCAACTGGCCGAGCAACTCTCGCAGAGCTACCCGGGCGCCAGCATGGACGACGTCGACCTCGACGCGCTGGCGCGCCAGCTCGGCGATCAGGCGGCCGTCGACGCCCGCACGCTTGCCGAATTGGAACGCGCACTGGTCAATCAGGGCTTCCTGGACCGCGGCTCCGACGGCCAGTGGCGGCTGTCGCCGAAGGCCATGCGCCGGCTGGGCGAGACGGCGCTGCGCGATGTCGTACAACAACTTTCGGGACGCCGCGGCGAGCGCGACCATCGGCGCGCGGGAGCGGCCGGCGAGCTCACCGGGGCCACGCGGCCTTGGCAATTCGGCGACACCGAGCCGTGGAACATCTCCCGTACGCTGACCAACGCCGTTCTGCGGCAATCGGGAACCGCCACCCTGGACGGCCCGGACGGGCGGTTGAAGATCACCGTCGACGACGTCGAGGTCTCCGAGACCGAGACACGTACGCAGGCCGCGGTGGCGCTGCTGGTCGACACCTCTTTCTCCATGGTGATGGAGAATCGCTGGCTGCCCATGAAGCAGACGGCGCTGGCGCTCAACCACCTGGTGTGCACGCGTTTTCGTTCGGATGCCTTGCAGATCATCGCTTTTGGTCGCTACGCCCGGACGGTGACCGCCGCCGAGCTCACCGGCCTGGAAGGGGTCTACGAGCAGGGCACCAACCTGCATCACGCGTTGGCGTTGGCCGGTCGTCACCTGCGCCGCCATCCCAACGCGCAGCCCGTGGTGCTGGTGGTGACCGACGGCGAGCCGACCGCGCACCTGGAGGACTTCGACGGCGACGGCACGACCGTGTTCTTCGACTACCCGCCGCACCCGCGGACCATCGCCCACACCGTGCGCGGCTTCGACGAGATGGCGCGCCTGGGCGCCCAGATCACCATCTTCCGGCTGGGCAGCGACCCGGGGCTGGCCCGGTTCATCGACCAGGTCGCCCGGCGCGTCGAGGGACGGGTCGTGGTACCCGATCTCGACGGATTGGGAGCGGCCGTGGTCGGCGACTACCTCCGGTCCCGACGCCGCCGTTAGCCCACTTTCGCCGAAGCGGGGGTAGGTGCTCACTTGACCGGGTACACGGACCGAGAAGGAGGAGAGGCATGAGCAAGGTTCCAACGATCGAACTCAACGACGGTGTGGGCATTCCGCAGCTGGGTTTCGGTGTGTTCCAGATCAAGCCGGACGAGACGGCGGCCGCGGTGAAGACCGCGCTCGAGATCGGCTACCGGCACATCGACACCGCCGAAATGTACGGGAACGAAAAGCAAGTCGGACAAGGCATTCGCGAAGCGGGTCTGGACCGCGGCGACGTCTTCGTCACCAGCAAGCTCAACAACGGATTTCACCAGCCCGACGATGCGCGCCGCGCCTTTGACCAGACGCTGAAGGCGCTGGATTCCGATTACCTCGACCTGTTTCTCATCCATTGGCCGCTGCCCACGCTCTACGACGGCGACTTCGTCTCGACGTGGAAAGTGTTCGAAGAATTCGCGCGCGACGGACGCGCCCGCAGCATCGGTGTCTCGAATTTCCAAGTCGCACAACTGGATCGGCTCGCCAACGAGACCGAAACCGTGCCGTCGGTCAACCAGGTCGAGCTACATCCCTACTTCGGCAACACCGAGGTCCGGTCGTACGCACGCAACCACGGCATCGCCATTGAGGCATGGGCGCCCATCGCGCAGGGCAAGGTGCTCGATGATCCGGTGATCAACCGCGTCGCCGACGCACGCGGCAAAACGGCCGCGCAGGTGGTGCTGCGCTGGCACATTCAGCGCGGTGACATCGTCTTCCCCAAGTCGGTCACACCCGAACGGGTCAAAGAAAACTTCGAGCTGTTCGACTTCGAATTGGACGACGCCGACATGGAGGCGATCACCGCGCTGGACAAGGGCGAGTCCGGACGCAACGGCCCCAACCCCGACACCTTCGATTACGTGCCCGACTAGAGGGCTGCCGCTAGCCGCGCGGCCGGCGGGCTTTGCGGATGATTCCGACACCGCCCCACAGCGAGAAGCCGCGAATGTGTACCGTCGGCGCCCCGGGGGTGCCCTGGCCGAGCACGGCGTGGTCAAAGTTTCCCATCACGCCGCGGCCGTGCACCTCGACGTTGACCTCGGGCGGCAGCAAAATGTTCTGCACACCCATAATCGACATCGCATGAATGTCGACCTCGGTCGAGGTGAAGTCGGCGTAGCGCAGATCGACCACCCCGCTGCCCCACAGGGTGAAGGTGGTGAGCTTCTTGGGCACGTTCCATCGGCCACGGCGCTCGAAGCCGCTCATCAACGCCAGCAGCAGCGTAGACGGCGCCGGATTGGGTTTGCCGCCGCGGCGCGGGCTTATCGGCGTCCCCGGCAGATCGGCGCGCAGCCGATCCAGCTCCGCATACGTCGTCGCCGCGTAAGCCCTGGTCAAACGGTCTTCGTAGTCGTTCAGCTGCAGGCGGCCCTGCTCGGCCGCATAGGCGAGCAACTGCGCAGTCTGGATGCGATCAGTGTCACCCGCGCGCGACGGGTCGCCGCGCGTGTCCTCCGCATCCCGTTGCGTTGAGTTGCTCATCACCCACGAGCCTACGACGTCCAGGTTTTGCTGCAAGAGTATTGGCGAAACTGCAACCTTGCGACGGCCCGGTTCGCGCCGGCGGCCGTGCGGCCGGACCCACTGTTTGACATCTGGCTAACTTCTTGGCTGGCTAACTCGTCCAGTTGGGCGCGCGCTTCTCCAGGAACGCCAGCATGCCTTCGCGGGCTTCGTCGGACACGAAGAGGCGGGCCGATTCTTCGGCGAGCCGTTCGGCGTCGCGGTCGAATCCCGCCAGCACGTCGGCCGTCGTCAGTGCCTTGGAAGCCGCGAGGCCCTGAGGCGAACCCCGGCCGATATCGGCGATGAGTTTGTCGACCGCGGCGTCGACGTCCTCGGCGGCTTCGGTGATCAATCCGATCTCGGCCGCCTGGCCGGCGTCGAACTTCTCACCGGTCAGGTAGTAGCGCGCCGCGGCCCGCGCCGACAGTTTGGGCAGCAGGGTCAGCGAGATGATCGCCGGGGCGACGCCGATGCGGGCTTCGGTCAGCGCGAAGGTGCTGCGCGGACCGGCGATCGCGATATCGCAGGCACCCACCAGACCGAACCCGCCCGCACGGACGTGCCCGTCGATGGCGGCGATCACTGGCAGCGGCGAGGAGACGATGGCCCGCATCAGGGCGGCCATCTCCCGGGCCCGGGCGACGGCCATGTCGAAAGGGTCGTCGTCGTCACCCCCGCCGGACTCGCTGAGATCCGCACCGGCACAAAAGGTGCCGCCGGTGTGGCCCAGCACCACCGCCCGCACCGCCGGATCCGCCGAGGCGTCGCGCAGCCCCTGGTGCAACTGGTTTACCAGGGTGGTGGACAGCGCGTTGCGGTTGTGCGGCGAGTTCAGCGTCAGCCGCGCATACGGGCCGCCCGTGTCGGCGGGCCCGGCGTATTCGACGAGCGCGTTCATCAGTAGCTTCGGGGCAGGCCCAGCGAGGTCTGCGCGACGAAGTTCAGCACCATCTCGCGGCTGACCGGAGCGATGCGGCCCAGCCGCGCGGAGGTGAGCATGGCGGCCACGCCGTACTCTTTGGTCAGCCCGTTCCCGCCCATTGACTGCACGGCCTGGTCCACCGACCGCGTGGCCGCCTCGGCCGCAGCGTATTTCGCCATGTTCGCGGCCTCGGCCGCGCCCATGTCGTTGCCGGAGTCATACAGGGTGGCGGCCTTCTGCAGCATCAGCTTGGCCAGCTCGACCTCGATGTGGCACTGCGCCAACGGGTGTGACAGGCCCTGGTGCGCGCCGATCGGCGTGCCCCACACCTGGCGGGTCTTGACGTACTCGGCGGCCCGGTTAAGGGCGAACCGTCCCATCCCGACCGAGCTCGCCGCGCCCATGATGCGCTCGGGGTTGAGCCCGGCGAAAAGCTGTGCGATGGCGGCGTCTTCGGCGCCGACGAGCGCGTCGGCGGGCAGCCGGACGTCGTCGAGGAAGACCTGGAACTGGCGTTCGGGGCTGATCAGTTCCATTTCGATCGGCGTGAACGTGAAGCCCGGCGCGTCGGTGGGCACCACGAACAGCGCCGGGCGCAGCTTGCCGGTCTTGGCCTCTTCGGTGCGGGCCACCACCAGCACCGCCTGCGCCTGGTCGATGCCGGAGATGTAGACCTTCTGGCCCTTGAGGATCCAGTCGGTGCCGTCGCGGCGGGCGGTCGTGGTGATCTTGTGCGAGTTGGACCCGGCGTCCGGCTCGGTGATGGCGAACGCCATCGTCAGGGTTCCGTCGGCGATGCCGGGGATCCAGCGCTTCTTCTGTTCCTCGGTGCCGAACTTGCTGATTATGGTGCCGTTGATGGCGGGCGAGACAACCATCAGCAGCAGCGCGCTGCCCGCGGCCGCCATTTCCTCCATCACCAGCGACAGCTCGTACATGCCGGCGCCGCCGCCGCCGTACTCCTCGGGCAGGTTGACTCCCAGGAAGCCGAGTTTGCCCGCCTCCGACCATAATTCGTCGGTGTGCTCGTGCGCGCGGGCCTTGCGCAGGTAGTATTCGCTGCCGTAGTTGGCGGCCCACGCCGCCACCGACTTCCGTAGGGCCTGACGTTCTTCGCTCTCGATGAAGCTGGTGTCGGTCATGCGGGATCTCCTTCTGTTTGCGGCGCTTCCACTCTTGCCAGCACAGCGCCAACTTCGACTTGCTGACCGGTCTTGACATTGAGCTCGGCGAGTACCCCGTCGACCGGGGCGGCGATGGTGTGTTCCATCTTCATGGCTTCCAGCCAAATCAGTGGCTGCCCGGCGGTGACGGTGTCGCCGATGGCGGCGCCGAGCCGGATGACGCTGCCGGGCA
This sequence comes from Mycobacterium mantenii, assembly GCF_010731775.1. Lineage (NCBI taxonomy): Bacteria > Bacillati > Actinomycetota > Actinomycetes > Mycobacteriales > Mycobacteriaceae > Mycobacterium > Mycobacterium mantenii. The sequence goes on from NZ_AP022590.1 coordinate 5,653,589, forward strand.
TCGGCGCCACCAGTGAGCCCTTTTCGACGGTCGAACCGGGTTCGGGGAAGCGCGGCAGCGCGATCAGGTGCACCGGTCCGCGTGCGGAATCCACGTAGACGTCGGAATCGTAGCGCCGGACCGAGAATCCGTGGTCGACGCCGTCCGCGCACAGCACGACGTCAGTCGCGGTGGCCGACACCAGTCGCACGGACCGGTCGTCGGGCAGCACCAAACCGGTTCGGGTGAAACGGTATTGAACCCGTTGCTCGTCACCCGCGTCGTCGCGATAGTCCTTGACCTGGTGGCCGGACGCCAGGTTTCGCCAGCCGCTGGGAACGGCGCCCAGCGCCGGGGCGACGGCGCGGTTGTGCGCGGCGTCGGCGAGTGCGGCCGCGACGGCGGACAGGCGGACCACCGCGGTATCGCCCAGCGTCGCCGCCAGCCGCGCCAGGTCGTGGGTGTCGAAAAACGCTGTGTCGGTGGCGCCGTCGAGGAACGCCGGATGGCGCAGCACGTTCACCAGCAGATCGCGGTTGGTGCGCACCCCGTGCACGCGGGCGCGCGCCAGCGCGTCGGCGAGAACCAGCGCCGCCTGCCGGCGCGTCGGGGCGTAGCTGATGACCTTGGCCAGCATCGGGTCGTAGTGGATCGAGACGGTGAACCCGTCGACGATGCCCGAATCCAGCCGGATCCCGGTCTGCTGTCCCAGCGAGCCGAACTGGGTTCGCACCGACGGCACGTCGAACGCGTGCACCAGGCCGGCCTGCGGCTGCCAGTTCTTGGCGGGGTCTTCGGCGTAGAGCCGGGCCTCGATCGAATACCCTTGAGCGGCGGGAGGGTCGGTATCGAGCCGGTCGCCGTCGGCGACCGCGAGCTGTAGTTCGACGAGGTCGAGCCCCGTGGTCTCCTCGGTCACCGGGTGCTCGACCTGCAGCCGGGTGTTCATCTCCAGGAAGTAGAACTCGCCGTCGTCGTCGGCCAGGAACTCCACCGTCCCGGCCCCGGTGTAACCGATGGCTTCGGCGGCCAGCCGAGCCGCGTCGAACAGCTTGGCGCGCATGCCCGGCGTGCGCTCGACCAACGGCGACGGCGCCTCTTCGATGATCTTCTGGTGGCGGCGCTGAATCGAGCATTCGCGTTCCCCGACCGCCCACACGGTGCCGTGGGTGTCGGCCATGACCTGAACCTCGATGTGGTGTCCGGTGGGCAGATAGCGCTCACAGAACACGGTCGGGTCGCCGAAGGCCGACTGCGCCTCCCGGCTGGCTGCGGCGACTTCGCCGGCGAGAGCAGACAATTCGCGCACCACCCGCATCCCGCGGCCACCGCCGCCCGCGGAGGCCTTGACCAGCACCGGCAGCTGCGCCTCGGTGACGGTGTCGGGGTCGAGTTCGTCGAGCACGGGGACGCCGGCGGCGGCCATCAGCTTCTTGGACTCGATTTTGGAGCCCATCGCGCGCACCGCGTCCACCGGCGGCCCCACCCACGTCAGGCCGGCGTCCTGGACGGCGGCCGCGAAGTCGGCGTTCTCCGAGAGGAACCCGTATCCGGGGTGTATCGCGTCGGCGCCCGCGGAGCGGGCGGCGGCGATAATGGCCTCGGCGTTGAGGTAGTCGTTGGTCTTGTCCAGCCGCACCCGGGCGTCGGCTTCGCCGACGTGCGGGGCGCCGGCGTCCGGCTCGGTGTAGACGGCGACTGTGCTCAGGCCGAGCCGTCGGCAGGTGGCGAACACCCGCCGGGCGATCTCACCCCGGTTGGCGACCAGCACTCGAGTAAGCATGGGGCTCACATCCGGAAGACGCCGAAGTTCGACGTTCCCTTGATCGGGCCATTGGCGATGGCGGACAGACACATTCCCAACACGGTGCGGGTATCTCGCGGGTCGATCACCCCGTCGTCGTAGAGCATCCCGGACAACACCAGGGGCAGCGACTCGGCTTCGATCTGGCCTTCGACCGCAGCCCGCATCGCCGCGTCGGCCTCCTCGTCGACCTGCTGCCCGCGTGCCTCGGCGGCCGCGCGGGCCACGATCGACAGGACGCCCGAAAGCTGCGCGCCGCCCATCACCGCGGACTTGGAGGTGGGCCACGCGAAGAGGAACCGCGGGTCATAGGCGCGACCGCACATGCCGTAGTGGCCGGCGCCGTAGGAGGCGCCGATCAGCAGCGAGATGTGCGGGACCGTCGAATTGGACACGGCGTTGATCATCATCGAACCGTGCTTGATCATCCCGCCCTCTTCGTAGTCCTTGCCCACCATGTAGCCGGTGGTGTTGTGCAGGAACAACAGTGGCGTGTTGGAGCGGTTGGCCAGCTGGATGAACTGGGTGGCTTTCTGGGACTCCTCGCTGAACAGCACCCCGCGCGCGTTGGCCAGGATGCCGATCGGATAGCCGTGCAGCTGGGCCCAGCCCGTCACCAGCGAGGACCCGTACAGCGGCTTGAATTCGTCGAATTCGGAACCGTCGACGATGCGGGCGATCACTTCGCGCGGATCGAACGGGATGCGCAGGTCGGCGGGCACGATGCCGATGAGCTCCTCGGTGTCGAAGAGCGGCTCGGTGACCGGTTTGGGTTTCGGCCCCTGCTTGATCCAGTTCAACCGGGCGACAACGCGCCGGCCGATCCGGATCGCGTCGACTTCGTCGACGGCGAAGTAGTCGGCCAAACCGGATACCCGGGCGTGCATTTCGGCGCCACCGAGTGATTCGTCGTCGGATTCCTCGCCGGTGGCCATCTTCACCAGCGGGGGACCCGCGAGGAATACCTTGGACCGTTCCTTGATCATCACCACGTGGTCCGACATGCCCGGGACGTAGGCACCGCCCGCGGTGGAGTTGCCGAATACCAAAGCAATGGTGGGGATCCCGGCCGCCGAGAGCCGGGTTAGGTCGCGGAACATTCGTCCGCCGGGGATGAAGATCTCCTTCTGGGTGGGCAGATCGGCGCCGCCGGATTCCACCAGCGAGATCACCGGGAGCCGGTTCTCGAAGGCAATCTGGTTGGCCCGCAGGATTTTCTTCAGGGTCCACGGGTTGCTGGTGCCGCCTTTGACCGTCGGGTCGTTGGCGACGATCATGCATTCGACGCCCTCGACAACGCCGATGCCGGTGACCGTGCTGGCGCCGACCTTGAAGGCGCTGCCCCAGGCCGCCAATGGGCTGAGCTCCAAGAACGGCGAATCCTGGTCGACGAGCAATTCAATGCGTTCGCGCGCCGTCAGCTTGCCGCGGTCATGATGGCGCTCAACGTATTTGGGACCGCCGCCAGCCAGCGCATTGGCCAGCTCGGTGTCGATCTCCTGGAGTTTCGCGATGGCCGCCGACGCCGCGTCGGTGAAGACGGCGGCCTCGCTGTCGAGGGTGGACTGCAGCACGGTCATGACCACCGCCGACGATGCAGAGCGACGAAGCGATGTGGGGGTGCCCCCGGCCGCGAAGCGGCTAGGGGGCAAGGAGGCGGTGCAATCATGATTGAAATCCCAGCAGTTTGGCGGACAGTGCGGTGAGGATTTCGGTGGTTCCTCCGCCGATGCCCAGGATCCTCATGTCCCGGTATTGGCGCTCCACCTCGGACTCGGCCATGTAACCCATGCCGCCGAACAGCTGTACGGCTTGGTTGGCCACCCACTCGCCGGCCTCGACCGCGGTGTTCTTCGCGAAACACACCTGCGGAATCAGGTTCGCCTCGCCGGCGAGTTGCCGCTCCACCACGCTGCGCGAGTAGACCCGGGCGACGTCGATGCGGCGGGCCATCTCGGCCAGCGTGTTCTGCACCGACTGCCGCGATATCAGCGGGCGACCGAACGTTTCGCGGTCGCGACACCACCGCACCGTCAGGTCCAGGCAACGTTGTGCGCTCGAATAGGCTTGTGCGGCAAGGCCAATCCGCTCGGAGACGAAGGCCTGGGCGATCTGCGCGAATCCGCTGTTCTCGGCGCCGATCAGGTTGGCCACGGGCACGCGGGCGTCGGTATAGGACAGCTCGGCGGTGTCCGAGGACCGCCAGCCCATCTTGTCCAGCTTGCGCGTCACCTCGAAGCCGGGCGTGCCCTTCTCGACCACCAGCAGCGAAACCCCGCCCGCGCCGGCGCCTCCGGTGCGCACCGCGGTCACCACGTAGTCGGCGCGGACCCCGGAGGTGATGTAGGTCTTGGCGCCGTTGACGACGTAGTGGTCACCGTCGCGCACCGCCGAGGTCCTCAGGTGCCCGACGTCGGAACCGCCGCCGGGTTCGGTGATGGCCAGCGAACCAATCATTTCCCCGGCCAGCGTCGGGCGGACGAACTCCTCGATCAGCCGCTGATCACCCGAGGCGATCATGTGCGGCACCGCGATACCGCAGGTGAACAACGATGCGAACACGCCGCCCGGCGCTCCGGCCTGATGCATCTCCTCGCAGATGATCACCGCGTCGGCGCCATCGCCGCCGCCACCGCCGACCGACTCGGGGAACCCCGCACCCAGCAGCCCGGCGGCCCCGGCACTGCGGTGCAACTCGCGCGGCAGGTCGCCGGTGCGTTCCCACTCGTCGACGTGGGGCAGGATCTCGCGTTCTGCGAACGAGCGCACCGTCTTTCGTAGCTGTTCGCGCTCGGGTGTGGTCCAAAGATTCACAACAGACTCTCCGGGATGTCGAGGTAGCGGCCGCGCAGCCATTCGCCCAGCCCCTTGGCCTGGGGATCGAATCGAGCCTGGTAGGCGACGCCCTGGCCAAGGATGCCGTCGATGACGAAGTTGACCGCGCGCAGGTTCGGCAATACGTGGCGGGTGACGTCGAAGTTCCCGGCCTCGGGTAGCAGTTCGGTGAGCAGCTTGACGGTCAACGTGTTGGCCAGCCAACGCCATTGCTCGTCGGTGCGCACCCAGACCCCGACGTTGGCCGAGCCGCCCTTGTCACCGCTGCGGGCCCCCGCGATGCGGCCCAGCGGCGCGCGCCGGGTCGGCCCGTCCGGCAACGGTTCGGGCAGCGGCGGCACAGCGGCGGGGAACAGCTCCAAAGTATCCGTGGCACAGGGGATATCGACGCGGGCACCGTCGGCGCGCACCGCGACGTGCGGCACCTTGTCGGCGACAACGTAGCCCGGGATGAACACGCCGTACACCTGGCCGTCGCCCGGCGGGGCGGTGACGTGAAATCCCGGATAGCTTGCCAGAGCTAATTCGACTGCGGCCGAAGAGAATTGACGTCCGACGTTGGCCGGGTCGGGATCGCGCACCACACAGTGCAACAGCGCGCTCGCGGCTTCCTCGGTGTCGGCGTCGGGGTGATCGGTCCGGGCCAGCGACCACTGCAGTTCGGCGGGCTTGACGGTGAGTGCGGCGTCGAGTTGGCGGCGCACCAGCTCGGCCTTGGCCTCGATGTCCAGCCCCGTCAGTACGAAGGTCATCGAGTTGCGGAACCCGCCGATGCTGTTCATCGACACCTTGTAGGTGGGCGGTGGGGCTTCGCCGCGCACGCCGCTGATGCGCACCCGTTCGGGCCCATCGGAGGACAGCTCGATGCTGTCCATCCGTGCGGTGACATCGGGGTTGGCGTAGCGCGCCCCGGTGACCTCATAGAGCAACTGCGCGGTGACGGTGTCGACGCTGACCAAGCCGCCGGTGCCCGGGTGCTTGGTGATCACCGAGGATCCGTCGGCGTTGACCTCGGCCAAGGGGAAACCCGCGTGGGTCAGGTCGGGGATTTCCGTGAAGAACGAGTAATTGCCGCCGGTGGCCTGGACCCCGCATTCGATGACGTGGCCGGCGACCACGGCGCCGGCCAGCCGGTCGTAGTCGGTGCGCTTCCACCCGAAGTGCGCCGCGGCCGCCCCGACGATCACCGAGGCGTCGGTGACGCGGCCGGTGACGACCACGTCGGCGCCGCCGTCGAGGCACTCGACGATCCCCCAGGCGCCCAGGTACGCGTTCGCGGTGAGCGGGGTGCCCAGCCCGAGCTCGGCGGCACGCGGCAACAGGTCGTCACCCTCGACATGAGCGATCCGGGCGTCGATGCCCAGGCGCTCGGCCAGCGCGCGTATCGCGTCGGCCAGTCCGGCCGGGTTCAGGCCGCCGGCGTTGGCGACGATGCGGACCCCGCGGTCGCGCGCCTCGCCCAGGCAATCCTCGACCTGGGTGAGAAAGGTCTTGGCGTAGCCACGCTCGGGATGCTTCATCCGGTCCCGGCCCAGGATCAGCATGGTGAGTTCGGCCAGATAATCGCCGGTGAGGTAATCGACGTCGCCACCGGTGAGCATCTCGCGCATGGCCGACAGCCGGTCGCCGTAGAACCCCGAGCAGTTCGCGATCCGGACGGCGCCCGAAGCGCCGGCAGCACCGGAAGCAGAGGCCATGCCTGTCCTCCATTCGGGGATTTCGACCGGATCGGACCAATCAACCAACCGGTAGGTTAGCGGGTACCGTCGGTGTCACGTCAAGGATGCCTGGTTGGCTCCCTTTCGCGCCGAGATTGCCCGCATGGTCGTTTCCGGATGCAGTGCACAGCCGTCACGGCAATCTCGGCGCGCCGGAGCGGGGTCAGCCGCGGCCGATTGGCACGCGATCGGCACGGGGCGTCCATTTTGGCGACAAGCGGACCAGCGACTATCCTGAGGTGCGATCGTCGCCCGTTCGGCTCACCAGCCACGCCGCGCGACATGTTGACCAGCAAGTCCCACATCGAGGAGTTAGGCCCGACCATGGCCGTACCCAAGCGCAGAATGTCGCGCGCGAACACCCGTAGCCGGCGCGCGCAGTGGAAGGCCGAGAAGACCGAACTCGTCGGTGTGACGGTCGCAGGTCAGCGGCACAAAGTGCCCCGTCGGCTGCTCAAGGCCGCCCGTCTCGGTCTGATCGACCTCGACCGCCGCTGACCCCGATGGCGGCGGCCCGCTGCGCCCGGCTTCGCCGCGCTTGCGACCGCCGCTGACCCGATGGCGGCGGCCCGCTGCGCCCGGCTTCGCCGCGCTTGCGACCGCCGCTGACCCGATGACCGGCGCGCCTCTCAGGCCAGTCTCAGGCGGTGGGACGAAACTAGGGCCGTGCGAATACTGGTCGTTGACGACGATCGCGCGGTGCGCGAATCGCTGCGTAGGTCGTTGTCCTTCAACGGCTACTCCGTTGAGTTGGCCCATGACGGGGTCGAGGCCCTCGAGCTGATCGCCAGCGATCGCCCCGACGCGCTCGTCCTGGATGTGATGATGCCGCGCCTGGACGGCCTCGAGGTGTGTCGTCAGCTGCGCAGCACCGGTGACGACCTGCCGATCCTGGTGCTCACCGCGCGCGATTCGGTGTCCGAGCGGGTCGCCGGGCTCGACGCCGGCGCCGACGACTACCTGCCGAAGCCGTTCGCCCTGGAAGAGCTGTTGGCGCGGATGCGCGCGCTGCTGCGGCGCACCAAGCCCGACGACGACGCCGAATCGGTGCCGCTGACGTTCTCCGACCTGACGCTGGACCCGGTGACCCGCGAAGTCACCCGCGGGCAGCGCCGGATCAGCCTGACCCGCACCGAATTCGCGTTGCTGGAAATGCTGATCGCGAATCCGCGCCGGGTGCTCACCCGCAGCCGCATCCTCGAGGAGGTTTGGGGATTCGACTTTCCCACCTCGGGCAACGCGTTGGAGGTCTACGTGGGCTACCTGCGGCGCAAAACCGAAGCGGATGGTGAGCCACGGCTGATCCACACCGTGCGCGGCGTGGGCTATGTCCTTCGGGAGACGCCACCGTGACGATTCGGGTCCCCCGATGATCCGGTTCTTCCGGCCTCCACGTCCACCGCTGCGCCCACCGTTGCGCGCGACGCCGTCGTTGTCGCTGCGGTGGCGCGTGATGCTGCTGGCGATGTCGATGGTGGCCATGGTCGTCGTATTGATGGCCTTCGCCGTCTACGCCGTGATTTCGGCCGCGCTGTACAGCGACATCGACAACCAGCTGCAAAGCCGGGCGCAACTGCTGATCGCGAGCGGGTCACTGGCCGCCGACCCCGGCAAGGCCATCGAAGGCACCGCCTATTCCGACGTCAACGCGATGCTGGTGAACCCGGGCCACGCGATCTACACCGCCCAGCAGCCGGGGCAGACCCTGCCGGTCGGCGGGCCGGAAAAAGCGGTCATCCACGGTGATTTGTTCATGTCTCGGCGCACCGCCGGGGATCAACGAATCCTTGCCGTGCACCTGCAGAACGGCACTTCGCTGCTGATCTCCAAGAGCCTCAAGCCCACCGAGGCGGTGATGAACAGGCTGCGCTGGGTGCTGCTGATCGTCGGTGGCGTGGGTGTGGCGGTCGCCGCAGTGGCGGGTGGCATGGTCACCAGGGCCGGTCTGCGCCCGGTAGCACGCCTGACCGAAGCGGCCGAGCGGGTGGCACGCACCGATGACTTGAGACCCATCCCAGTGTTCGGCAGCGACGAACTGGCCAGGCTCACCGAATCGTTCAACCTGATGCTGCGCGCGCTCGCGGAGTCCCGGGAGCGTCAGGCGCGGCTGGTCACCGACGCTGGGCATGAATTGCGCACCCCGTTGACGTCGCTGCGGACCAACGTCGAGCTGCTGATGGCTGCGATGGAACCGGGAGCGCCGCGCCTGCCCGAGCAGGAGATGGTTGACCTGCGCGCGGACGTCGTCGCGCAGATCGAGGAATTGTCAACGCTGGTAGGCGATTTGGTGGACCTCACTCGTGACGATGCCGGCCAGGTGGTGCACGAGCCCGTCGACATGTCCGATGTCGTCGAACGCAGCCTGGAGCGAGTCAGGCGGCGGCGCAACGACATTCACTTCGAGGTCGACATGACGCCATGGCAGATGTACGGCGACGCCGCCGGGCTGTCACGCGCGGTTCTGAACCTGTTGGACAACGCCGCCAAGTGGAGCCCACCCGGCGGCCGCGTCGGCGTCACGATGCGCCAGCTCGACCCGTCGCACGCGGAGCTGGTGATCGCCGATCACGGCCCCGGCATTCCGCCGCAGGAGCGCCGCCTGGTGTTCGAGCGGTTCTACCGCTCGACGACGGCACGGGCCATGCCCGGCTCCGGGCTCGGGCTGGCGATCGTCAAAAAGGTCGTGCTCAACCACGGGGGATTGCTGCGCGTCGAGGACACCGTTCCGGGAGGCCAGCCCCCGGGCACCTCCTTCTACGTGCTGCTGCCCGGCCGGCCCCTCCCCGCCTCGACGTACGCCGCGGCGGCCGCCGAGCCGCAAACCGACCAGCTAGACGCCGCGACCGACCCCACCCAGGGGGTGGCCCGCGATGAGGCGAACTCTCGGGAATCGGCGAACGTTATCTCAGTGGACTCTCAGTCCGCGCGGGCAAGGTAGGTCTGCAGCTACTGTTGAACCCAGCCGTCGACTTGCCCAAACACTGGAGATAAGGAAGAGCGACTTAGCGACATGACGAATGACCCGAGGTATTCGCCACCGCCGCAGCAGCCGGGATACCCCCCCGCGCCGAATCAGCCTGCGCACGTCCCGAGCCATGCGGGGCCCTCCGGCTATGCCCCGGGCCAACAGCCGTACAACCAGCAATATGACTGGCGCTATCGGTCGCAGCCCTCGCAGCCGTCCCAGTCGCCGACGACGCAGTTTCGTCCGCCCTACGAGCCCTTCAGCAACACCGGGCCGGGCCGGATCCCCGGGGGAACCGGCACGGGCCCGATTCCCGGACGCACCGGCACGGGCCCGATGCCCGGCATGCCCGTCGCGCCGGAACCCCAAAAGCGTTCTCGCACAGGACTGTTGGTCATCGGTGCGTTGGCCATCGCGGTGGTGTCGGCCGGCATCGGCGGCGCCGCGGCGACAGTCGTCGAGATCGGCACGCACCCGACGGGCAACGGCGCCGGGCGGGTCATCGGCGCAGCGCCCAGCGTCCCGGCCGCGAACATGCCACCGGGCAGCGTCGAAGGCGTCGCCTCCAAGGTGGTGCCCAGCGTCGTGATGCTCGAGACCGACATCGGGCGGCAGTCCGAAGAGGGCTCCGGCATCATCCTGTCCACCGACGGGCTCATCCTGACCAACAACCACGTGATCGCCGCCGCGGCGGGACCGGCCAAGGGTCCCGGAGGCCCTCCCGGTGCTCCGCCCGCGGCTCCCGCGCCCCCCGGCGCCCCCGGCGCCCCTGGCGGCGCCGGCGGCGCGACACCGAAGACGACGGTGACCTTCTCTGACGGTCGCACCGCACCGTTCACGGTGGTCGGCGCGGACCCCACCAGCGATATCGCCGTGATCCGGGTGCAGGGCATCTCCGGGCTCAATCCCATCTCGCTGGGCTCCTCGTCGGACCTTCGGGTCGGCCAGCCGGTCGTCGCGATCGGGTCGCCGTTGGGTCTGTCGGGGACGGTGACCACCGGCATCGTCAGTGCGATGAACCGGCCGGTCTCCACCACCGGTGAGTCGGGCAACCAGAACACCGTGCTGGACGCGATTCAGACCGACGCAGCGATCAACCCCGGTAACTCCGGTGGCGCGCTGGTCAACATGAACGGCCAGCTGGTGGGCGTCAACTCGGCCATCGCCACCCTGGGCGCCGACTCGCCGGACGCCCAGAGCGGCTCGATCGGCCTGGGCTTCGCGATTCCGGTCGATCAGGCCAAGCGCATCGCCGACGAGCTGATCGCCACCGGCAAGGCCTCCCACGCATCGCTCGGCGTGCAGGTGACCAACGACAAGGGCACCCCCGGCGCGAAGGTTGTCGACGTCGTCGCGGGCGGCGCGGCGGCATCCGCCGGCGTTCCCAAGAACGTGGTCGTGACCAAAGTCGACGATCGGCCGATCAACAGTGCCGACGCATTGGTCGCGGCCGTGCGCTCGAGGGCCCCCGGCGACAAGATAACGCTGACGTTCCAGGATGCCGCCGGTGGCGGCAGCCGGACCGTGCCGGTCACCCTCGGGAAGGCGGATCAGTAGTGAGAGTGGACGAACCCTCGGCGACGGGATTGTCTGAGCTCGGATATACGGTTGCACCCATGGAAACGGGTGCGGAATTGGTAGTTGGCCGGGCTCTGGTTGTGGTGGTCGACGATCGCACCGCTCATGGGGACGAGGACCATAACGGCCCGCTGGTGACCGAGCTGCTGACCGAGGCCGGATTCGTCGTCGACGGTGTGGTCGCGGTCGCGGCCGACGAGATCGAGATCCGCAACGCGCTGAACACCGCGGTGATCGGCGGGGTGGACCTGGTCGTCTCGGTCGGCGGGACGGGCGTCACCCCCCGCGACGTCACCCCGGAGGCCACCCGCGAGATCCTGGATCGCGAAATCCTCGGTATCGCAGAGGCCATCCGCGGCTCGGGATTGTCGGCGGGGATCATCGATGCCGGACTGTCACGCGGTCTGGCCGGGGTGTCCGGCAGCACGTTGGTGGTCAACCTGGCCGGCTCCCGCTATGCGGTGCGCGACGGGATGGCGACGCTGAATCCGTTGGCGGCCCAGATCATCGGGCAGTTGTCGAGCCTGGAGATTTAACCCCCCGGGCCTGGCGATTGGGCCCGGCTAGTGCGCCCGACGCGCAACTGAGGCGCGAGTTATTTCGATTCGGCTTCCGCGCGGGGGCCGTGCTCCGGTGGGGGCGTGGTGGTCACACCACCGTGTCTGCCCGACGAATCGCCATTGGTTTGCGCGAGCAGGTCGCGGATCTCCTTGAGCAGGACGACCTGCGCGTCGTCGGCCGGCTCCACCTCACCGCGTTTGCGCAGCGTGGTGTACGGCAGCACCACCACGAAGTAGACCACCGCGGCGATGATCACGAAGTTGATCGCGGCCGACAGGACGTTGTTCAGGTCGATGGCTTGACCGCCACCGATACCGATCCGCAGGATGCCGATGTTGGACTGCTGGTTGACACCGATGCGGTTGATCAACGGTTTGATGATGTTGTCCGTGAACTGCGTGACCAGGGCGGTGAAAGCGGTACCGATGACCACCGCAGTGGCCAGGTCGATGATGTTGCCCCGCGAGAGAAACTCCTTGAACCCTTTGAGCATTCGGGATGGCCTTTCTGGGACTGGACAGAGTTTGCTGTCGGCTGGCAGACCAACAACGGCCAGGCACTCAGTGCAGGGTGAGCGTCACGGTCTGGCCCAGTGCCGACCCTGCCACCGTGTTCGCCACACGAGCCGGCAGCGCAACTAACACTACGCGGTCACCGTCGGTGGCTTGAATTTTTTCTTTGGCCGAGACCAGCACCACCACGGCGTCGGTGGCCACCACCTTGGGGGCGGCCCGGGAGCCGTCCGGTGAACTGCCGGCCGGCGCTGCCAGCACGTCGACCACGTCACCGACCCGGACGAGGTCGAGCAGGGCGCCGTCCGCCAGATGCAGCGGCACGATCCGGGCCCCGGGCCCCGCCGTCGACTCCGCCAGCCGGCTACCCAGCAACCGGACGTCGGTCAGCACCTCGCCCCGCCTGGTCGGGCCGGCCAGCGTCAGACCCACCACGGCATTCAGCTCGGCTCGCGCCCCATCGGGAATCGTTGCGGCCAAACGCTTTTCGATCCGAACATCGGCGAAAGTCAGCGCGGCGCCGGGCCGCAGGTCATGGTCGGCCACCACCACCTGCGCGTAGTCACCGGCGGGGTTGGAGCGCAGCGTCGCGATTCCGGCCAGCACGACGAGCCCGCCCGCAGCGATGCGACGTGCCAGCACGGTACGAGTCCAGTCCGGGCGCAACCACAGCGACAGGCGGCTCAACAGGCTTGGGTTCAGCGATGATTCGCCCACTCCGTAACGGTAGGCGTAACCCGGTGTTCGGGCTGACGGCCGGCGGGGCCGGTGTGGATAACCGCTTAGTTGGTCGCGGCGGCGGTGGATGTGGTGGAGCTGCTGCTCGACTTGTCACCCGAGCTCGAGCTCGACTTCTCGCCCGAGCTGGACTTCTCGCTGGAGCTCGAGCCGTTCGCTCCCGACTCGCTCGACGAGGAGCCGTTGCTCGGGCTCGACGACTTCTTGCCGGACTCGCGGCTGTCGGTGCGGTAGAAGCCGCTGCCCTTGAACACCACGCCGACGGAGTTGAAGCGCTTGCGCAGCCGCCCGGAGCAGCGTTTGCAGGTGGTCAGCGCGTCGTCGGTGAAGGCCTGCACGATGTCGAAGCGATCCTCGCACTCGGTGCACTGATAGCTGTAAGTCGGCACAAAAACCTCCGGATGATTCCAAACCTGGTTAGCACTCTAGCGTCTCAAGTGCTAGAACCGCCACGTGACATGTCTCATTCCCGATATGTCAGTGCGAAGCGAGATCGATCAACCCCTGCCGGGGGGTGAGCGCGTGGGTCATGTGGATGTCGTGCGGATCGGCCGGTAGTTCGTCGAGCACTTCAGCGTCGCGGACGACCGCGATCAGCCGCGCGTGGGGGTCGCGCCCGCCCAGCGAGCAGTCGTAGAAGCCCCGGCCGCGGCCCAGCCGGACCCCGCGGCGGTCCACGGCCAGCGCCGGCACCAGCACCACGCCGGCCTCCGTCAGAGCCGAGGCCGGCAGCCACGGCTGCGGCGGTTCGAGCAACCCCCACCGCGCGGTGGTCAGCGTGCCGGGCCGGTATTCGCCCCAGGACAGCGGCAACGGCGCGTTGTCGGCGGCGGTCCGCGCGACCGGCAGCAGCACTCGTCCGGCCCGCCGCAGCAGCGTGTTGAGCATCTCGATCGACCCCGGCTCGGTGCCCACCGGAACGTAGGCGCAGACCGTGGTCCCGCTGGTCACGACGCCGTCCAGGGCGTCCAGATGCTCACACACCTGCCGTGCCTCCGCGGCGCGAACGTCGTCGGCGACGCGGCGCCGGGCGGCGAGCAGCTGGTCGCGCAACGCGGCTTTGCTGGTGGTCGCCATGCGTCAACCATGACAGCCAGGTCTTTCGCCGCGCCACACGACTCGGCGATGGGGATGCGGGTTATCGTGTGAACGATGTCTTGCCCAAACGTGGTGGTGCCACGCACTGCAGTCGTGCCCGCCGCGGGTCTCGGTACCCGCTTCTTGCCGGCGACCAAAACGGTCCCCAAGGAGCTGTTGCCGGTTGTCGATACGCCCGGCATCGAGCTGGTCGCCGCCGAGGCGGCCGAGGCCGGTGCCGAGCGCCTGGTGATCATCACCTCGGAGGGCAAGGACGGCGTCGTCGCGCACTTCGTCGAAGACCTGGTGCTGGAAAGCACCTTGGAGGAGCGCGGCAAGACGGCGATGCTCGACAAGGTTCGGCGCGCGCCGCAGCTGATCAAGGTTGAATCCGTCGTCCAGAGCGAGCCGCTGGGCCTGGGGCACGCGATCGGCTGCGTGGAGTCGCGGCTGGCCGACGACGAGGACTCCATCGCGGTGCTGCTGCCCGACGACCTGGTGCTGCCGACGGGGGTGCTGGGGACGATGTCGAAGGTGCGGGCGCACTACGGCGGCACGGTGTTGTGCGCTATCGAGGTGACGCCCGAAGAGGTCAGCGCCTACGGCGTTTTCGACGTCGAGCCGATTCCCGACGATGACAACCCCGACGTGCTCAAGGTCAAGGGCATGGTGGAGAAGCCGAGGGCCGAGGACGCCCCGTCGCTGTTCGCGGCGGCCGGTCGTTACGTGCTCGACCGCGCCATCTTCGATGCGTTGCGCCGCATCGAGCGCGGGGCCGGCGGCGAAGTACAGCTCACCGACGGGATCGCGTTGCTGATCGCGGAGGGCCACCCGGTGCATGTGGTCGTGCATCGCGGATCTCGACACGACTTGGGAAATCCTGGCGGCTACCTCAAGGCTGCGGTTGACTTTGCATTGGATCGTGACGACTACGGCCCGGATTTGCGGCAATGGTTGGTGGCGCGATTGGGCCTGGCCGAGCAGTAGCCGGGCGAGAACCCGGCTGGCGGACGACGGCGAGCCGGCGGAACGCGTAGCGGTCCCGGGCGGGGATGCCCCGCCTGCGCAGTGAGCGGGTCGCCCCACGCGCGGCCCGACGGCAGAGAGGCGCGCTGTGCGTTCGGTGGAAGAGCAGCAGGCCCGGATCACCGCGGCCGCGGTGGCTCCGCGGCCGATACGTGTGGCGATCGCCGAGGCGCAGGGATTGCTGTGCGCCGAGGAAGTGGTCACCGAACGCCCGATGCCCGGCTTCGATCAGGCCGCGATCGATGGCTACGCGGTGCGCAGCGTCGACGTCCTCGGCGTCGGCGAGGTGGGCAGCGACAGTCTGCCCGCGCCGTTCGACGAGTCGGGCGAGGGTGACGGGCGTGAGGGCCTGGTGCTGCCGGTGATGGGCATGGTCGAGGCCGGGTCGCGCACCCCCAGCCGGTTGCAGCCGCGCCAGGCCGTGCGCGTGCAAACCGGAGCCCCGCTGCCCACGCTGGCCGACGCGGTCCTGCCGATGCGGTGGACCGACGGCGGGACGCAGCGCGTGCGGATCCTGCGGGGTGCGCCGTCGGGCGCCTACGTGCGCCGCACCGGCGACGACGTGCAGCCAGGTGACGTGGCGGTGCGCTCCGGGACGGTGATCGGGGCGGCTCAGGTCGGGCTGCTGGCCGCGGTCGGGCGCGAACGAGTGCTGGTCCATCCGCGGCCGCGGGTGACGATCATGGCGCTGGGCGGCGAGCTGGTCGACATCTCGCGCACCCCGGGCAACGGCCAGGTCTACGACGTCAACTCCTATGCGTTGGCGGCCGCGGCCCGGGATGCCGGTGCGGAGGTAAACCGCGTCGGGATCGTCGGCGGCGGGCCCCGGGAGCTCCGCGAGATCGTCGAGGGCCAGATCAATCGCGCCGAGATGATCGTGATCGCCGGCGCGGTCGGCGGCGCCGCGGCCGAGGCGGTGCGGCAGGTGCTTGCCGAGCTCGGGGAGATAGAGGTGGTGCGGGTCGCGATGCATCCGGGATCTATCCAGGGTTTCGGGCAGCTGGGCCGGGAGGGCGTTCCGACGTTCCTGTTGCCGGCCAACCCGGTGAGTGCGTTGGTGGTTTTCGAGGTGATGGTCCGCCCGCTGATCCGGTTGTCGCTGGGCAAGCGTCAGCCGATGCGCCGCATCGTGCAGGCGCGCACGCTGTCGCCCATCACGTCGGTGGCCGGGCGCAAGGGCTTCCTGCGCGGCCAGCTGATGCGCGACCAGGAAAGCGGGGAGTATCTGGTGCAGGCGCTCGGTGGCGCCCCGGGCGCGTCGTCGCACCTGCTGGCCACTCTCGCAGAAGCGAACTGTCTGGTCGTGGTGCCCAGCGGTGCGGAGCAGATTCGCACCGGCGAAATCGTCGACGTCGCCTTCCTGGCCCAGCGCGGCTGAGCGAAACGACTGCACGCGGTGAACCTGTTGCGTTCCACGTCCCGTCATCCAGGCTGGCCCATGAGCGTCGGGCCGCTGCGGGTGCCGGCCGGTGTTGTCCGGTTGCGGGCGGTGCGGCTGCGCGATGGCGCGCAGTGGAGCCGGATCCGGCTGGCCGATCGCGCGCATCTGGAACCGTGGGAGCCCAGCTCCGAGGGCGACTGGACGACCCGCCACGCGGTGGCCGCCTGGCCGGCGTTGTGTTCGGGTCTGCGCGCCGAGGCGCGGCAGGGGCGGATGTTGCCCTACGTCATCGAACTCGACGGGCGGTTCTGCGGCCAGCTGACCATCGGCAATGTCACCCACGGGGCATTGCGGTCGGCGTGGATCGGCTATTGGGTGCCGCGGTCGGCCACCGGTGGGGGTGTGGCCACCGCGGCGCTGGCGCTGGGCTTGGATCACTGCTTCGGACCGGTCATGTTGCATCGGGTGGAGGCCACCGTGCGCCCGGAGAACGCCGCGAGCCGCGCCGTCCTGGCGAAGGTGGGGTTCCGCCAGGAAGGCCTGTTACAGCGCTACCTCGAGGTCGACAAGGCGTGGCGGGATCACCTGCTGATGGCCATCACCGTCGAAGAGGTCAACGGATCGGTGGCATCGACGCTGGTCCGCGCCGGTAACGCCAGCTGGGTGTGACCGTTCGTCCGTAGCGGCCCGGGTTTTGACGCGGCCTTCGGGGGCTCACGGGGGGAGTCCGAATCGTTGTCGATCTGGGGCTACCGCGACACGAGTGACTCGTGGTGCTTGTGAGAGCCAAATTACAGGTGTGTAATTGTCCTGGTCAGTACGACCCGGCCGCGTTGGCCAACGATGGGCTTCGCGGGGGATGGATACCGAAGAGAGCAGGTCATCATGCCAAGCATCCCGCAGTCATTGTTGTGGATATCGCTCGTGGTGCTGTGGCTGTTCGTCTTGGTGCCGATGCTCGTCAGCAAGCGCGACGCGGTGCGACGCACCAGCGACGTCGCCTTGGCGACCCGGGTGCTCAACGGCGGGGGCAACTCCCGGCTGATCAAGCGCAGCGGTCCGGCCGCCGGGCACCGCAGCGACCCGAACTGGACACCGCCGGAAGAAGACTCGGCCGACACCGACCTCGACGAGGAGCGCGACCTCTCCGAGGATGAAGACCGCGACCACGAGGTGGACGACGACCCCGTCACCGACGAGCTGAGCCGCCGCCGTCCCGTCGTGATGAGGATGGCCGTCGCCGAAGCAGGCGAGCCCGACTACCTCGACGTCGATGTGGTCGAGGATTCCCACGTACTTCCGGTGGGCGTCAGCGATGCTGCCGCCGAGCCGGAGACGGCCGAGATCGAGCCCGCCGAAGACGACGAGGCCGACACCGAGGCCGTCGCCAAGAACGGCGACGAGGTCGAGGACAGCTACGAGTACGTCGAGGACTCGTCGGGGCTGGAGCCCGCCGACGAGGACGACGAGGCCGACGAGGAGGCGCCGGCGCCGATGCCGCGGAATGCTTCGCGGCGGCGCCGGTTCGACAACAAGACCGCCGCCGCGGTCAGCGCCCGCAAGTACGCCTTCCGCAAGAAGGTGCTGATGGTGATGGCGGTCATCCTGGTCGGCTCGGCCACCGCGGCGTTCAAGATCTCGCCGACCGGCTGGTGGGTGTGTGGCACCGCGACCGCGATCACCCTGCTGTACCTGGGCTACCTGCGGCGCCAGACGCGCATCGAGGAGAAGGTGCGCCACCGCCGGATGAAGCGGATGGCGCGGGCGCGACTGGGCGTGGAGAACGCCTACGACCGCGACTACGACGTGGTCCCGTCGCGGCTGCGGCGCCCCGGCGCGGTGGTCCTGGAGATCGACGACGAGGACCCCGTCTTCGAGCACCTGGACTACGCGATGGCGATGCGGACCTTCGGTTGGCCCAGGGACCTGCCGCGCGCCGTCGGCGAATAGGGCTCGCGGTTCGGCGGTTGGAGCCGCGGCTGGTAGCCTGCTAGCGACCAGGGGCTATGGCGCAGTTGGTAGCGCGACTCGTTCGCATCGAGTAGGTCAGGGGTTCGATTCCCCTTAGCTCCACCAGAATTCACCGAGCTAGACACGGCTCTTCGCGTTAGCCAAGGGGAGAGCCTAGGCTCTTTAGTACGCAGTGGGTACGCAGGAGGCGGGGGCGAACCGCCCGCAAGGAGCATTTGACGACGGTTCGGGCGTGACGCTCATGGCCGCTCACAACTCCAGTTGTTGGCGAAGGTGACACAGTTGTCCGCCAGCGCCCAGATCTGGTTCTTGTGCTTCTCGCCCTCGGTGCTGAAGCGGTTGAAGTAGTCACCGCTGAAGTTGAACTTGGCCATCGTGTCGTGCGAGTAGACCAAGGTGGCCGCGGCAGCATTGTGGCAGTTGCCATAGGGATCGCACATGTCTCCGGTGATGGTCACGACAACGCTTGTCGCATCGGGGAAAGAGGCCTGCGCCACCTTGAGAACGGCCACGGTGTCTGTCTTGGCATCCCCTTCGCCAGACCCCTCGTTGAAGGTGACCCGCTCAGTCCCATCGGGATCTTTGCTCCAGTGTGCATCGATGGACGGGGTGTTGCCCTGCGGGTTGGGCACCGGAGGATTATTGGGGTCCGGTGGGGATGTCGTCGCCGTGGGCGTGTTTTTGGCAGCCGCCGAGGGTGTCGTCGCTGTGGGCGTGTTCTTCGCAGCCGCCGAGGGTGTTGAGGATGCGGTGGACGAGTTGTTGCCACCGGAGTGGTTGCAGGCCCCCACAATGACAAAGAACAAGAACACCCCACCGACTAGCCACGGCCACTTCTTCTTCTTCTTCTTCGGCTCGATCCGGTCGACGGCCACAGGTCCTCCCTCCCGGGCCCCGGCACCCTGCCGGTGGCTGACCTGACGGTACTGCGCCCATCAGATCTGACGGGCGATTTCTCTCTCATCATCGGCTCTGATACCCGCTTGACCATGACAATTAATCGTAACGGCGGGTACGCAATGGGTACGCAGCAGAACTTGCGACGGCTTTCGACGCCCGAACACAACCAACGCCGCTGACCGGCGGTTTCTGTCACAGCCAACACAGCTTGAGCGTGCAAACGCCCAATTGGACTCGTTCGCATCGAGTAGGTCAGGGGTTCGATTCCCCTTAGCTCCACAAAGTTTGAGCAGAGGTTTTGCCTTGCTGCTTGGGTCACGAGGCGGGTGCGTGCCGCGCCGGATTCGATAGGCGCATTCGAATTTGCGGCGACCCGCTGCGCTGCGACGCCGCCGAGGGGCGAAAATCGCCTCCGCCGCGGCCAACGGGAAAGTCGAGGCCGCCGTCGACGGCGCTCTGGACAAGCGCAAGATCACAGCAGCCCGACGTAAGCACTGAGTTTTATTCATCGAGGCCGACTCGGCATGGCCGACGTAATGGTCTGCTGTAGCCAACGAACCGCAACGCCCCTGTCTGGACTCGGCCACAGCGCCAACACCAGCTGCGACCTCGCCGAGAAGCCGCCTGGTTCTCGAACGCCCATAGCTGGGCGGTTGGGTCAAGGCTCTGGTGGCCATGTTGGCCGTTTGAACCGCGTGTGGTCATACGCTCAGTCGCATGCGGGTACGAACGGCGGTAGGTATTGCCGCAGCCTTTCTGACAGTCAAGGCTGGCTTGACAGTTGTCGCGCTATCGGGATGGACGGCAATTCCTGAGCGCCGCTGGCCGGTTAGCCGGTGGCACATTGAGTTAGGCGCTTTGGCGGGGTGGCTAGGTGCTGCTGGATCATTCGTCGCAGCCGTCGTTGCACTCGGCATCGCGAACCGGAGCCGCAAAGACAGTCGCCGCGAGAGCGACGAGGCGCACATGGCGCAAGCACGGCTGGTTCGTATAACGATCGATGGCCTAACCCCTCGACGGGCCTTCGCGGTCGAAGTGGAGAACTGGGGCCACCTGTCAATCCTCGACGTGGCACTGGTGTCGGCATCTTTCGAATCTCCCTACGCGCCGCCAGCCAGGCCGCCTGAAGCTGTCTTCACATCACCAGGACGGCCGATACCGGTCCTGGTGCCAAAATCGAGAGAGGCACTAGCGCAGGCACGGTTCGTGGTCGACTTTCGGGTCGGGGATAGTTCGGCTCTGGTTCGCGACGACGCGGTCGGCTATGACCCGCTGACAGCGGACACCACCAAGGTCTCGGCAACTATCGAGTTCACTGACGCCTACGGCACTCACTGGCAGCAGTCCACCGAGGGGACACCTAAACGCGTGCCTTCCCGGTCGGCCAATACGCTCCACATCGCGTCGTAGCGTCCCTGTCGGAAGCTCTGGGGGTCACCCTGACGCCGATGCTGCAACGAGCTCAAATCTGCCGGCGGCGGAGGCGAACAGCTACTCCTGATCGGTGCGGCGCATGCCTAGAACTGCGGCGCCACCGCTGTATTGCTGCGATGCGATGAAGGTCAGGCCTCGAAGACTCGTTGAGCGCCAAGCTTTTAAAGCGGTCAATCCGGTTCGCAGCTTTAGGCTGGCGCGCCGAAGTGGGTGTTTCACCCGACCGACACCTGATGCGGCGATGCCGGCCGGATCTACCTGCGCGCCGACGGCGGTGCCGTCTGATATGACGTCTGGGTACTAGTGCTGGTGGTCAATTACATTGTGTCGACGCGGATGCCGCGAGTGTTCGATGATTTCTTGCGTGGGTGTCGGCGTAGCATCGCCAAACCGTCCAAGGACGAACGCAAGTCGTCGTTGCCCAGTGTGGTCGAGTGTTCGGAGTCCCGATCGGGCATCAATTGCATTATTCTGTCGAGCAATTGGAGGTCACCGCGAGCGGCGGCGATCGATACCGCCTTTGCGAATGGTCGGGCGAGCGCCGACCGGAGGCGCATCCGCTCATCCGCCTCTCGTGCATTCTGAACTAGACGGCATTGCATATGCACGATGACGCAGAAATAGGACGCTATGGTGAGGAGGCAGAATCCAGCTGCCAGCCCGTCGCTACCGGAGAGTCTGTACACCGCGACCGCGCCGAAAATGCAAATAGCCAACGATGCAGACATCATGAGCTTGACTAGCGCTGACATCATCGGCGTCAAGATGGCTGCGGTCGAGGCGATTTCAGATTCAAGACTTCGGTGAAGCCCTTGAGAATCGATGGTGCCTACGAATTCTGCCTCGAGCTCGCGGAGGAAATCGGCTTCTTCAGCCTTCCGTGCGGTCATATGGAGCGCGCGAAGCGTGTTTGCTCCGACCTGAGCCTTGACGGGATCGCTGCTCTTAAGCAGATCCTCGGCGAATGCGAGCTGCAATCTTTGCTCATCGCTTAATGCGATCGGCGCGATGTCTCTGAGCTCTTCAAGAACTGCTTCGAGCTCGATTCGTTCACTGGTGTTCATTAGGTGACGTCCTCAATCTCTCGGGGCGTCCATGGAGTACTGGCAACGCGTCGAACTAACTTGTCAGCGACAGCACCGGATCTGATGACCTCCAGAACGCTAAAGCGTCCGTCTTTGCGATTACGGACCACCGTGGACAGGTCGCTGTTCTTCGCCCGGGCTCGGTCCCGCACTTCCATGATGCGCTGCCGGATGTTCAAACGGCGCATGCGATTTCGTAGGTAATTGGTAGCCTCCTCGACACTCTCCGCCGGCCTGCCATCAACGTTGATCGCCGCAGTCACAACGGGGCCGCCTAACAGCTTGGCGACGCGCGCTTCGTCCTTGCTGCTCGAGACCCGCACTCCGAGCGTCTGCCCATCGGCGTTTAGAGCTCTGGAGAGTCGTTGCGCAACGGGATCGGCCGCTGCACGGCTAACCAGGGTTATCCGGCCGGGCACGAGGCCATCGAGGATCCGCAGGTCCGAAGCCGAAGGCTCGAGCCACCGCATTGCGGACTGTGTGTCGCAAAAATTGACCGAATATGGCGTTACTGCGTGGTCGAGCAGCACGTCCAGCTGGCGCAATGTCGGCAGCGAAAATGCGCGACAGATCGCCGCGGGCACCGTATCCGAGCGAAGTACGGCAATTCCTCCAAGGCCGAGGTGGTGGCACACGTCTCGAGGATCTGACGCTACGGCCAAAATTTCGTCATCGAATAGGGGATCAGCGGACATGGTCGCCTCCGTCGGCCAAACTGATGCAAACACGCGCTGCGCGCGCTCGACTCGTGAACGAGTCGCTGTTGACGGGCCTCTCGGCTGTGAAGCCGATGCGTCGCCGCAAGTCCGTAAGTGCCGCAGTGTAATTCGGCGACCTTACAGCTTGTTCGTGCAAGAGAACCAACGACTCCATCATGCCGGGTATGTAGTGGGCCGTCAAGTGTTTGGAGTCTATTACTTTCCAAACAGGGCTGGGCCGAGATCAGGTCAACCGGGAACAAGATACTGTTACTATCCATAGCGCCTGACGGCGCGAATGCCGTGTACGTTGCGGTCGTAGGAGCCGTTCGAATGCCTGGCGAAGGGACTATGGCCAATGGTTGAATTTAGGTATCGCGCCAGCGTCCGCAAGTTCAAGTCGGAAACCGCAAAGCGCACTGCGCGTAAGCAACGGCGAGTCCGAGAGCTGCGAGCCGATGCAGTAAAAGACAAGCGCCGCTATAAGACTCGGTTGGCGTATTTTCGCGCGTTCCTGGAACTCGCGCGGGACCCGAGTACTGAATCAATCACCGTCGCAAAGCTGTGCGAGCGATGCGAGATCCAAGAGGCGGCATTTCACAAGCGGTTTCCGAAGGACCCCGACGGGCTGCGACCGTTGCAACGGTTCACGTTGGTGGCGGTTGAAGAGTTGACTCACGCGACGCTACGCGAGGTGAGACTGATGATGGAGAAACGCGAGGGCGATTCGGACGAGCCCACGGGGCGTCTCGACCGTCTGACTATGACGATCGCCGTCCTCGTCCACTACATGACGCGTTACCAGCGGTTGTTCAACGTCGAGGGTATCGTCCCGCGTGAAGTCATCCTTACGCTGAGCGACGTGCTCGCCCAGGCGATCATCTGGACTGACCCGCTGAGCCGGCAGCAGAAAGCCGATTTCACCAGAATGGCGAAGTACCATGCCGCAGCTCTGGTCGGCATCATTCGCTCAGGGTTGGGGGAGGAGGTTGACCGCGCCGAATACGTTGGTTCTCTCACACATGCGATGGTGGCGCAGATGCTGCCTCCGTTGCTCATCCAATATGGTGATGCGGACTTAGATCGCGGCCTTGAGATGGCTGAGCGGATCGAGCCGGCAACCCTGAAGATTATGGATAGCCACGCAGCCCGGCGCCTAGCGGCATTGATCGGGCGTGAGCTGGCTAGGTAAGTTCCGCCGGTGGAGGGCGCAGATACCTCCACCCGTCAGAGTTTTGGTTGAGGCAGAGCGTTCTGTTTCGCCCCACGCTGTGTCCGCATTGTGTA
Organism: Mycobacterium mantenii; assembly: GCF_010731775.1. Classification (NCBI taxonomy): domain Bacteria; kingdom Bacillati; phylum Actinomycetota; class Actinomycetes; order Mycobacteriales; family Mycobacteriaceae; genus Mycobacterium; species Mycobacterium mantenii. Next base: position 5,677,138 of record NZ_AP022590.1, read on the forward strand.
CAAAGTGAATCCAGACAGGTGATCGTACCTCAGGCATTCAGCTTGACCAGTTCAGAACGCTTGGCAAGCACCGACTGCGAAGTGCGCGTGTCGGGAAGCCATCAGCGCATGTGACACTGGTTCCGATGAGCCAGCTCAACGATGCCGCCCGCCGGTCCCTCTTGCGGCGCGGATTCGCCCTCGAATACGCGACGCTGGCCTGGAACGTGGTGGGCGCCGGCATCCTCGCGGTAGCGGCCATCCGGGCTAAATCGGTGGCACTGGCCGGTTTTGGCCTGGACTCGCTGATCGAAATCGCCGCCTCACTCGTCGTCGTCTGGGAACTCTCCGGAACCGGCGCGGCCCGCCAACGCTTTGCGTTGCGTCTCATCGGTGTCGGGTTCGCGGCGCTGGCGCTCTACCTGCTGGTGCAGTCCACGTTCGTCCTGGTCGCTCAATATCGGCCCGAGCACTCGTCATTGGGCATCGCCTGGACGGCGATCACGGCCGCGGTCATGTTCGCGCTCGCGGCCGGCAAGGCCCGAACCGGCGCCGCGCTCGGCAATCCGGTGCTCACCACCGAAGGCCGGGTGACCCTCATCGACGGCCTGCTGGCCGCCGCGGTGCTCGGCGGTCTGTTGCTGAACAGCCTCATCGGCTGGTGGTGGGCCGACCCCCTCGCCGGCTACGTACTGTTTTTCTACGCAGTGCGCGAGGTCAAGGAGATCTTCTTCAACTCCGCGCCCGAGGATCGCTGACGGCCTACGCCCTGTGGCGGTGCTCCTCTGCGGCGTTCCCCTCGTGGGCGGGATAGGCGTGGATCATCGCGGTGGTGAGCTTCGGCACCGCATGAATCAGATCGTGTTCGGAGTCGTGGGCGATGCGGTGCGCATCGGCCAGGCTCAGCGACGGGTCGACGTCGAGTTCGGCATCGGCGTGCAGTCGGTGCCCGATCCAGCGCATCCGCACACTGTGCACCGACAGCACCCCGGGCCTTACCGCCAAGACGGCCTCGGCGGTGTCGACCAGTCGGGGGTCGACGCCATCGATCAGGCGGCGGAACACATCACGCAGGGCCGTGCGCAAGACGGCCAGGATGGCCAGCGTGATGACTAGGCCGATGATCGGGTCGGCCAGCGGAAACCCCAGTGCCACACCGGCTGCACCGACGAGCACGGCCAGCGAGGTGAATCCGTCGGTGCGAGCGTGCAACCCGTCGGCGGTCAGCGCCGCCGAGCCGATGCGTCTGCCCACTCTGATCCGGTAGAGCGCCACCCACTCGTTCCCGATGAACCCGGCCAGGCCGGCGAGGGCAACCCAGCCGACATGATCGATGGTTCGCGGGTGGATGAGCCGTGTGACGGCTTCGTAGCCGGCGATGACGGCCGACGACGTGATCATCGCGACGACGAACAGGCCCGCGAGGTCTTCGACGCGGCCGAACCCGTAGGTATAGCGGCGGGTGGCGGCCTTGGTGCTGAGCGCGAATGCGATCCATAGCGGCACCGCGGTAAGGGCGTCGGAAAAGTTGTGAATTGTGTCCGCGGCCAACGCGATTGACCGGGAGAAGATCACGATGACGATCTGGGCGGTCGCGGTGACGCCCAGCGCCAGCAGGCTGATCTTGACGGCCCGGATACCCGCCGCGCTGGATTCCAGCTCGCTGTCGACGCTGTCGGCGGCGTCGTGCGAGTGCGGCGCGAAAATGTCCCTGACCGCCCCGCGCAGCCCTTTGTGGTGCTCGTGGTCGTGAGAATGCCCGTCGCCGCCGTGGCTGTGCCCGGCGTCGCGATCGGTCATCGCGCGCTGGCCTTCCGCGGCACCCTGGCGGTCGCGATGCCGCGCACGCCGGGGTCGCCGCGGTGGTGCGAGGGCACACCGGGCCCGGCGTGTTCGGCGTTGAACACCGCGTCGATCACCAACTGGCGGACGTGTTCGTTTTCCAGGCTGTAGAAGATCGTGGTGCCGGCTCGCCGGGTGCGCACCAACCGGGCCATGCGCAGTTTGGCCAGGTGCTGGGAGACCGACGGTGCGGGCTTGTCCACCTTTTCGGCGAGCTCGTTGACCGACGACTCGCCCTCGGTCAGCGCATATAAAACCCGGATCCGGGTGGCGTCGGCCAACATTCGGAAGATTTCGACGATCAACCCGACCTGGTCATCCGCGAGCACCGAATCACTACCTGCGTTCATGCGTAGATAGTAGCTTACGCAGTAAAGCGCTCAGCCATTCGCTCGGCGGCTACCCGGCGGCGGCGCCGCGCCAGGCGCGCCCGCTCAGGAGCCGCAACCCGTTGAGCGCGACGACGACTGTCGAACCTTCGTGGCCCGCGACGCCGAGGGGTAAGGCCAAGTGGCCGACCAGGTCCCAGGCGACGAGCCCGGTGATGAACGTGGCCGCGATGACGAGGTTGGCGATCACGACGCGGCGGGCGCGACGGGCGATCGCGACGACCGCGGGGATGGTGGCGAGTTCGTCCCGGACGGTCACGGCGTCCGCGGTCTCCAGCGTGAGATCGGATCCGCTGCGGCCCATGGCGATTGATGAGTGCGCGGCGGCCATGGCAGGGGCGTCGTTGATGCCGTCGCCGACGAACAGCACGCGATGGCCGTCGTTCTGCAGTCGGCGTACGGCGACGACCTTGTCGTCCGGCAGAAGGTCGGCGCGGACATCGGTGATCCCGACCTGTGCGGCCAGATGTTCCGCCGCCGGCCGGGTGTCTCCGGTCAGCAGGGCAGGCGGGTTGGACGTGATGGCCGCGATCGCGCGGATCGCCTCGTCCGATCCGGGGCGGACGGTGTCGTCGAGTCCGAGAACTCCGATCGCCGTTCCGTCGACGATCACAAGAACGGCGGTCGTACCCCGGAGTTCCAGTCTGTCCGCCGCCGACGGGTTGTGGTGAAACGCTCGCGGGCTCAGAACCTCGATCGTCTGCTGTGCGAGGCGGGCGCGCACGCCGCGACCCGGAAGCGCCTGAAAATCGGTGACTTCGGCACGGGCGAGTCCGTGCCGGCGCGCCGCGGCGACGACCGCGCGCCCCAGGGGATGCTCGCTGAATTGCTCTGCGCTGGCCGCTATTCGGAGGACGTCGTCGTCGGAGTATCGATCGTCGATCGCGGCGATGCTGGTGAGTTGCGGCGTCCCGGTCGTCAGGGTGCCGGTCTTGTCGATGATCACCCGCGTGGTGTCCGCGAGGTGTTCCATGGCGACCGCCGACTTGACCAGGACACCGTGGCGTCCCGCGTTGGCGATCGCCGAGAGCAGCGGCGGCATGGTGGCCAACACCACCGCGCACGGGGATGCCACGATCATGAACGTCATCGCCCGGAGCAACGTAACTCGGAGTTCGGCCCCGAGTAGCAGGGGGACGGCGAACAGGGCGAGCGTCGCCATGACAACGCCCACGGAATAGCGTTGCTCGACCTTCTCGATGAACAGTTGCGTCTTGGCCTTGGTCGCCGACGCCTCGGCGACGAGAGCAACGATGCGGGCGACCACGGTGTCGGACGGGTCTTTGGTGACGCGAACACGAAGTGCCCCAGCACCATTGAGCGTGCCCGCAAACACGTCGTCGCCGATGGACTTGGCGACCGGCATGGGCTCCCCGGTCACCGACGATTGATCTACATCGGAGGCGCCATCGACGACGACACCGTCGGCCGAGACGCGCTCACCGGGGCGCACGCTGACCACGTCACCGACGCGGAGGTCCTCGGCGATGACCGACTCTTCGACCCCGTCGGCGTCGACGCGCACGGCGCGACCGGGTGCCAAGTCGAGCAACCCCTTGACCGAGTCCTCGGTGCGCTTGGTCGCCGCATCCTCCAATGCACCGGACGTGGCGAAAATGACGATCAGCAAAGCCCCGTCGAAGATTTGGCCGATGCTCGCCGCGCCGATGGCGGCCACCACCATGAGCAGGTCAACATCGAGCGTTCGAGAGCGTAACGCCCGCAAGCCTTCCCATGCCGGCATCCAACCGCCGGTGACGTAGCACGCCAGATACAGCGTCCAGCGCAACCACGACGGGCCGCCTATGAGCTGGGCGGCCAGCCCGGCAAGAAACAAGGCCAGCGCAACCGTCGCCCACCGGACGGAGGCGACCGACCACATGCCCAGGAGGGTTGACCGTCGGTTGGCGGCGACGAGCGTGCGCGTCCCCTGTGCGGTGGCAATAGTCATCCAAGCTGCTCCGGACCTCTGGTTCAGATAGTCTGCACATGTATACATGTAAAACTCTACATATATCGTATACATGGATGCGCCCGTGCTTCAATGGATGGCATGGGACACGGAGTCGACGGCAGGGTGACGCCCCCGGCCATGCTCGACCCGGCATCGGCGGGCAAGATCGCCGAGACTCTGCAGGCCCTGGCCTCGCCGAACCGCCTGATGATCCTCACCCGGCTGCGGCAATCGCCGTGCTCGGTCGGGGACTTATCCAGCGCCGTCGGGATGGAACAACCCGCGGTATCGCACCAGCTGCGGCTCTTGCGCGCCCTCGGCCTGGTCGCCGGCGACCGCAACGGCCGCAACATCGTTTACCGCCTGTACGACAACCACGTCGCCCAGCTGCTCGACGAAGCCGTGTACCACATCGAGCACCTGCGTCTCGGGGCCACCGATACGACGGCCTAGCCGCTGACCGCTCAGTGCCGGACGGCGGCGTGGGCGCGCACCGACGGCGCGATCCAGTCCTCGAGGAACCTGCGCAGCTGCGGGCCGGTGCGCGGGGGACGGCCCGGGTCGACGATCAATGACTGCAGGGTGCGCAGCATGATCTCGACCAGTTCGTCGAGCCTGCCCTCGACGAATCCCGCTGCAGCCCAATCGACGTCGAATCGCTGCAAGATCGACCGGCCGAACGAAATGGCCACATCCGACGTGACTCCCGCGGTGAACGCGCTCGCCTTGCCGGGCTGGAACACCAGGCTCAGGTATTTGTCGTGCGCGAGTTGCTCGAAGGTGTAGGCGATGCCCTCGACCACCGCCTCGGTGGGGTCGGTGATCGAACCCAGGTGCGCCGCAAGCCGATCCATGAACCCGTCAACGGACGACAGGGCCGTCGCACCCAACAGCGCCTCGTGGGTGGGGAAGTACCGGTAAATCGTCTGCCGTGTCACGCCGAGGGCCGACGCGACCTCGGACACGCTCACGGTCCCGCGCGCGTCGATCGCGCTGCGCGCCGCGCTCAGGATGCGCGCGACCGCCTCATCGTCGTCGGCCGGGATGTCACCCGACCAGCCGTGCCGGCGCATTGCGTGATCGTCGCACACGCCGGACGCCACCTTGACAATACAAACAATAGTGATTGTATGGTCCGGAACATCGAGGCGAGGGAGACGAGGGTGACGACGATCGACAGCCCGGTGAGCGGCACCGACGAGGCGCTGACGCGGCGCGGCCTGCGCCATGCCCTGGACAAGACGACGGATCTGGCCGAGCGGGAACTGCGGGTGCCGCTGCACTACTACCGCGACCCCAAGATCACCGAGATCGAGGAATCGCAGATTCTGCGCCGGGTGCCGCTGGCCATCCTCCCGTCGGCGCAGGTGCCGAACAAGAACGACTACGTGGTGCGCTCGGTGCTGGGGGATTCGCTGCTGGTCACCCGCGACCGATCCGGGGCCAGTCACGTCCTGCTCAACTACTGCCGGCACCGTGGCGCCATGCCGGCGTGCGGCTCGGGCAACGCCTCGCGCTTCGTCTGCCCGTATCACGCCTGGACCTATCGCAACACGGGCGAGCTGTTCACCGTCCCGGGCAGGGCCGGGTTCGACTCGATGGACACCAAGGACTACGGCCTGGTGGAGCTGCCCTCGGAGGAGCGGCACGGCTTCATCTGGGCGGTGCTGACCGCCGGCGCGACGATCGACCTCGACGCCCATCTCGGTGACTTCGGTGCCGAACTGGCGCTGTGGAACTACGAGTCCTACGGCTACCACACGCAGCGCGAGTTCACGTCCGCCGTTTCATGGAAGGCCGCCCTGGAAGCGTTCGCCGAGGGATACCACTTCCCGTACGTGCACGGCGACAGCCTCATCGGGCAGAACACGCTGGCCAACACCATGGTCTACGACGAATTCGGCAAGCATCACCGGATCGGATTTCCGTTCACCTGGATCACCAACGCGGACACCTACGCCACGGCTTCGCTGGACCCGGTGGCCAACATGGGGGTGATCTATTGGGTGTATCCGAACCTCATCCTGGCCAACAGCCCGGTGGGCGTGGAGATCATCGACATGCTGCCCGCCGGTGAGCCGACCCGCTGCACGGTCCGGCACAGCTGGATGGGCCGCGTCCCCGCCACCAACGACGAGATGAGAGCGGCCTACGACGCGGTCTTCGAAGGCGTGCATGCGGCCGTGCGCGACGAGGACTTCGCCATGCTGCCCCAATGCGGCGAGGGCGTCCGGCATGGCCAGCACGATCACATGATCATTGGGCGCAACGAAATCGCGGTCCAACACATGATCAAGGTGTTCGCCCAGGAACTGGGCGTCGCGCTGGCCTGAGCAGCGGTGTTGCTCCGAGTTGGGTTGCCGCGGGCCGGTGCGGGTATTGATCCTCTGGAAACCCACTGACGGAGAGGATCGGATGGAGCACCGCGACCGCGACTACACCGGCGAGTTGCTGCAAGAACTGTTGTGGACCTACGGGCCGTGCGGGCAGGAGGACGCGGTACGCGCGGTCATCGCCCGCGAACTGCAATCCGTCGTCGACGACATGTGGACCGACGACGCCGGCAACCTGATCGGATACATCGCCGCCAACCCGCCGGCCGGCGATGCCGGGGCGCCCAACCACCGTCACCGCACCGAGTCCATACCCGGCACCGCCACGCGGGTGATGGCGCACATGGACGAACTGTCCATGATCGTCAAGCGCGTGGAATCCGATGGCACACTGCATCTGACGCAGCTGGGCACGATGTACCCGGGAAACTTCGGATTGGGTCCGGTCGCCGTGCTCGGTGACAACGAAACCCTCACCGCCGTACTGACTCTCGGCTCCGAGCACACCACCCAGGAAAGCCCGCGGATCTGGGAGACCAAACCCGATCAGGGCGACCGCTCGCTGGACTGGCATCACGTCTACGTCTTCACCGGCCGCAGCACCGACGAGCTGGCCGCCGCGGGGGTGCACGCCGGCACCCGGGTGTGCGTCGACCGCAGCAAGAGATCGCTGGTCGAGGTCGGCGACTACGTCGGCGCCTACTTCATGGACGACCGTGCCGCTGTGATCGCGCTGCTGCACGCCGCGCGCCAGCTGCGCGAGCGTCAACAGCGGCCCGCCGACGACGTGTACCTGGTGTTCACCACCAACGAGGAGATCGGCGGGGTGGGGGGCACCTACGCCAGCGCCACCCTGCCCGGTGACCTCACCCTCGCCCTGGAGGTCGGTCCCACCGAACGCGAATACGGCACCAGCGTCACCGGCGGGCCGATCATCGGCTACAGCGACGCGTTGTGCGTGTACGACAAGGAGGTTGCCGACTGCCTGCTGAAAATCGCCGCCGACCGGGGGTTGTCGCCGCAGCCGGCGGCACTGGGCGCGTTCGAATCCGACGCGTCGCACTCCAAGGCCGGCGGGCTGGCCGCGCGCGCCGGCCTGCTGTGCCTGCCCACGCTGAGCACCCACGGCTACGAGGTGATCGCTCGCCGCGCCATCGACGACATGGCCACGATCGTGGTCGATTTCGTGCTGGAGCCGAGTCAAAAAATCGTGTGAATCCCGGCCCATAACCGAGCGCGGTGAAGTCGCCGAAAACCCGACAACCGCGCTGGTCAGCCTGTTAGTCTGACGACGCTTTGGGGCCGAACGATGGGATGAACGCGTGGCGGGCGTGGTCTGGCAGCAGTCGACGATGATCGCGCGCGTGGGACGTGGACCGGTCAGTTGAGCGAACCGTTCGAAAGCCAATCCCCATGACACGGCCACGAATCCGCGCACGAGCGCCGCTGCGGATCTCGTTCGCCGGGGGCGGCACCGACGTTCCGCCGTTTCCGGCGACCGAAGGCGGCTGCGTCCTGTCGGCGACCATCGATCGCTACGCCCAGGGATCGTTGGCGCCGCGCACCGACCGCCGGGTCAGCATCGAGTCGGTGGACTTCAAGACCACACACGAGATGACGCTCGACAGCGAGATCCTTTACGACGGCAGCCTCGATTTGATCAAGGCCGCGGTGCGCCGGTTCGGCCGCGACGGCACGGACGGCTACGACCTGGTGCTGCGTTCCAGCGCTCCGCCCGGATCCGGGCTGGGCTCGTCGTCGACGATGATGGTCGCCCTCACCGGCCTGCTCGCCGAGCACTACCGGGTGCCGATGGGCGAGTACGAGACCGCCCAGCTGGCGTGCGCCATCGAACGCGACGACCTGGGCATCGCCGGCGGCATGCAGGACATGTATGCCGCGACGTTCGGGGGTTTCAACTTCATCGAATTCACCGACCGCGTGATCGTCAATCCCCTGCGGATCCGCGACGAGACCGCCTTCGAACTCGAACTCAGCCTGCTGCTGTGCTACACCGGCATCACCCGGGACTCCGCGCGCGTCATCGAGGACCAAACCCGCCGCGCAACAACGGGATCCGATGACACCCTGGCGGGACTGCGGGCCCAGAAGGATCTGGCGGTCGCGATGAAGGCGGCGTTGCTGACCGGCAAGCTGAACGATTTCGGTGCGCTGCTCGGCGAAGCATGGATCCAGAAGAAGCGCATGTCGCCCTACATCACCAACGAGCGCATCGACGATCTCTACGACCTCGCCCTGAAGAACGGGGCACTGGGCGGCAAGCTCACCGGGGCGGGAGGTGGCGGATACATCCTGCTGTTCTGCGACTTCGCCAAGAAGCACCGCCTCATCGAAGCACTCGAGGGCGCCGGGGCGGCCATCACCGAATTCGCGTTCGAGAGCAAGGGATTGACCACATGGCAGGCATGACCGAGCCGGATGTCGTCGCGCCGAGCGTTGAGCTGGTCCAGCAGCGACTGGCCGAAACGATCGCGGTCAAGCAGCAAATGCAGCAGGGCGACGCCGCCGCACAAACCGTCGAGGTCGCGCGGGTGATGATCAGCGCGCTGCGCGCGGGCGGAAAGGTGATCTTCTTCGGCAACGGTGGGTCCGCGCAGGACGCCGGCCATCTGGCCGCCGAACTCATGGGCCGCTTCGCTTTTGACCGTCCCGGCCTGGCGGCGCTCAGCCTGCCCGACGCCACGGCCGCGATCACCGCGATCGGCAACGACTATTCCTACGACGAGGTGTTCGCCCGCCAGGTCCTGGCCGCCGGGCGTGCCGGTGACGTGGTGATCGGGCTGACCACATCGGGCAACTCTCCCAACGTGGTTCGCGCGCTCGAGGCGGCCGGTCAGGCGGGGATGACGACCGTGGCGCTCACCGGCGCCCGCGGCGGCAAGGTGGCCGACGTCGCCGAAATCTGCATCCGGGTGCCCAGCCACGACACCGGGCGGATCCAGGAGGCATGCCTGCACCTGGGCCACTCCATCTGCGAAATGGTCGAAGCCGCACTGTTTCCCAGGCCGTCCTGACATCGACGATGGCCGCGCCCGAGCTGCGCAACGTGCGCACCGTCTTCCTGGACCGCGACGGCACGATCAACGTCAAGGCCGCCGAGGGGGAGTACGTCCGGTCACCCGCCGAGCTGGTGCTGCTGCCGGGTGCGGCCGCGGCGGTGGCCGCGCTGAACGCCGCGGGCCTGCGCACCGTGTTGGTGACCAACCAGCGTTGGCTCTCCGAAAAGGCCTCCGAGCCAGCACATTTCGCCGCCGTCCAGCGGCGCCTGGAAGAGCTGCTGGCCGGCCACGGCGCCCGGCTCGATGCCGCCTATCACTGTCCGCACGCGGCCGGCAGCTGTGACTGTCGCAAGCCGCTCGCCGGGATGTTGGTGCGTGCTTCGCAAGAGCACGACTTCGATTTGGCCGAGTCGGTGATCATCGGGGACAGCGACAGCGACATGTTGGCGGGCAGGGCGGCCGGAGCGGTGACCATCCTGCTCCGCTCGGGTCCTGCGGCGTCCGCGGATGCGGACGTCGTGGTCGACGACCTGGCGACCGCCGTCGAGCTCATCGTGAATGCTCAAGCGGCGCACTAGCTTCGGGTAAGTCGGTGGGCCGCCGAGCGGGCCACCAACGCGAGCGCGAACGGCAGATCGTCGCGCAGATACCGGCGGGCAAGCCGCCGCGGCTCGAGCGCCAGCCGGTGTAGCCACTCGAACCCGAGCCGCTGCATCAGCGGCGATGCCCTGCGGACCACACCGGCGGTCATCGCGATGCCGCCACCACACGCCAAGAACCACGCGCCCGGCAATTCCCGGCGCAGCTGTTCGATGAGGCGTTCCTGGCGAGGGAAGCCCAAGCCGACAAACACCAGATCGGGTGCCGCGCTGACGACGTCGGCCATCGCCCGTCGCGTCCCTTCCTCGGTGTCGTCGAAGCCGAACTCCGGTGACTGCGTGCCGGCGACATGGAGGTCAGGGCACCGCGCCGCCAGCGCCTCGGCCGCCCGCTGGGGCACCCCGCCGGCGCCTCCGAACAGATACACCGACTTACCGTCCGCGGCCGCCGCCGCGCTCAGGGGGAGAATCAGCGACGAGCCGGCGACACGCTCGGGCAGCCTCTCGCCCCTGGCGCGCGCGGCCCACACCAGTGGCATCCCGTCGGCCACCACGAGGGAGCCCCGGGCTATCAGTTCGGCCAGCGCCGCATCCCGGCTGGCCGCCACGGCCACGTCGATGTTCACCGGGATGATTGAGCCGCCCTGGCCGGTCGCCCAGGCCGCGCGCGCGCTGTCGACCACGTCCTGTTGCGTCAGCGCGTCGAACCAAAGATCGCCCACCTGAATCTTGGTTGGCCCCACACCGGCCGACTTCGGTGAAATGACCTCGGACCTCCATCCGGCGCGATCGCCCGTGCCGCAGGCAACGCTTGACCCGAACATCATGCCGGACGTCGCCCCGACGGATCCCGCGTTTGGGCCGCGGATCCTTGCCCGAGCCGCAGCCCTGCTCATAACCTGGGCAACATCCGACCGCGACCGGGAAGCTTCGGCCTGGTGCGGTAAACGACGGTAAGCAGGCGGGCAGGTCATGGCATCACCGCGACGCGCAGAACGGTGTCGCGATGCTGCGGGCGGCGGTCTATAGCGGTGTCCGGACTCACCGGCGCCCGCGTGGACGAGCTGGCGGCGATGGACATCTTCAAGGGATGTCCCGTCGAGGACCTCGCCCCGTTGGCGGGCCACCTGCAGCCGCTGCGCGCCGCGGCCGGCCAGGTGCTGATGCGGCAGGGGGAGCACGCCGTGTCGTTTCTGCTGATCTCCTCGGGTACCGCCGAGATCAAGCACGTCGGTGACGACGGTGTCGTGATCACCGAGCTTGCGTCCCCGGGCATGATCGTCGGCGAGATCGCGTTGCTGCGTGACATTCCCCGGACCGCGACGGTGACCGCCGCCGAACCGTTGACCGGTTGGATCGGCGACACCAAGGCCTTCGCCAGCATGGCCCATGTCCCCGACATCATCCCGCGGTTGCTGCGCACCGTGCGCCAGCGTCTCGCCGCGTTCATCACGCCGATCCCGATTCGCGTTCGCGACGGCACGCTGCTCTTGCTGCGCCCGGTGCTCCCCGGCGACAGCGAGCGCACCGTGCACGGCCACATCTACTTTTCCGACGACACGCTGTATCGGCGTTTCATGACCCCGCGGCTGCCCACCCCGGCGTTGATGCACTACCTGTCGGAGGTCGACTACGTCGATCACTTCGTGTGGGTGGTCACCGACGGCGACGACCCGGTGGCCGACGCGCGCTTCGTGCGGGACGAGAGCGACCCGAAGACCGCCGAGATCGCCTTCACCGTCGCCGACGCCTACCAGGGCCGCGGCATCGGCACGTACCTGATCAGCGCGCTGTCCATCGCCGCGCACGTCGGCGGAATCGAAAGATTCTCCGCGCGAATGCTTTCCGGCAATGCGCCGATGCGCGCGATCATGGACCGCTTCGGGGCGGTCTGGCAGCGCGAGGAGATCGGCGTCATCACCACCGTGATCGACGTGCCGCGACCGCGCCACCTGCGGCGTGAGGAGGTCGAGCAGATCAAGCGCATGGCCCGGCAGGTGATGGAGGCGGTCGGCTGAGTCCCGGCGCTGGGTCTCCCGCCGGGTTCCGGTGCGCCAACGGCGGCCAGCCCCAGCACCATTAGGTGACTTCCGAATCCGCTGGCGCAGGCGCTAGCACGTTCGAGAATCAGGTGGTCCTTTCCCGGCCACTCGTCTGACGATGTGGTTCCGCCCACCGCGGCGCTGGTGTGGGAAGCCGGGCACGGTCGCGTTTTGTGCTATCAACTCCTCATGCGGCCGTTCCGGATTGGCCCGGCGTCGATTCTGGTGCTCACGACGGTGATCGCCGCCTGCGGTCACTCATCCGCACGCGCACCGTCGGCCACTTCCACGAGATCCGCTCCGACGAGCGCCGTTGCCGTCAACCCCGCCAACATCAAACGGGTCGTTCGCGACCTGCCGCCCGGTTACGAGGTGACCACCGGAATCCCCAGCGCGGCTTCACCGAGGGTGATCTGGAGCCTGGGCGATGACTTACAGGCCAAGCCGGCCAAATGCGGGGCCCTGGCCGACCCCGGCAACGGGCGCGACCAGTCGGCGCAGGGCGTGTCGGGTTCGGGGAGCGGCGGCATCGTGGACGCGGTGGTGGTGGCTTTGCCGGGGCCGGTCGATTTCCCGGCGGACCTGGTCACCGCGTGTGCCCAATGGGCGGAGACCGCCGGGCGCACCGTGGTACACATCCACCTCACCGACCCGCCGCACATCGACGGCGCCGAAACCGTCGGCATGGTGGCCGACGTCAGGTCCTCCGTCGAATCGGGCACCGAAATAGATTCGCGCACCTACACATTCACCGCCTATCTGGGCAACTACTACGCGTTCACCACGCTGACCACCGACCCGGGTTCGGCGCTTCCGGTGCTGCCACCGGAATTCGCCGCGGATCTGCTCGCCAAAACGGTGTCCACGTTGCGCAGTTGAGCTACCCGCTTGGGTAGATTGGCCACGATGTCCAAGATGTTGCTCGCGGTCGCGGCTGCCTGCGTCCTGGCCGGCTGCTCATCGGCCACCCACTCGGCGAAGGTCGACATCAACAAGGTCGTCGACGTGAAGTCCAGCTTTGGGCCCGAGTACAAGGTCAACGACATCAGCGAACGCGGCATCGATCCCAAGCTGCTGGCCGGCCGGAAACTGCCCGACGGGTTGAAATTCGACCCCGCGAACTGCGCGAAAGTGGCGGCCGGACCGGACATGCCGGCGGACCTGCAGGGCAACATGTCCGCGGTCACCGCCGAGGGCCGCGGCAACCGGTTCGTGGTGATCGCGCTGGAGACTTCAAAAGCGTTGCCGTTCAACGATCCCGGAAAGGACTGCAACAAGGTGACCTTCGCCGGCCCGCAGATGCGGGGCGGTGTCCAGGTGGTCGACGTGCCGCAGATCGACAGCGCCCGCACGCTGGGCGTGCATCGCGTCATGCAGGCGCTGACGCCCGGGGGGCCACGCACCGGCGAGCTCTACGACTATTCAGCCTCGTTCGGCGACTACCAGGTGATCGTCATCGCCAACCCGCTGGTGGTTCCCGATCAGCCCGTCGCTCCGGTCGACACCCAACGCGCGCGCGATTTGCTCGTCAATGCGGTGACGGCGGTGCGTACCTGACTCTGGCTCGAGCGCCGCTAGCTGTAGGAGGTCACCACGTTGGTGACGCCGGTGGTGAGTCGTGATGCTGGTGGCTGGCCGTCGGCGGCAGAGTGTGGTCGATGGTAGTTGAAGTGGATGTTCCAGACCTTGAGTGCCTCGCTGCGTTGGGATTCTGAGGTCCAGGTGCGGGCGTAGAGGAATTCTTCGGCCAGGATGCGGTGATATCTCTCTACCTTGCCGTTGTGGCGCGGGGTGTAGGGCGTGATGCGCTGGTGGCGTGCGCCGTGCAGGACGTGGGCGAAGTCGCGGGCGCGGTAGCAGGAGCCGTTGTCGGTGACAATCCGTTGGATGCGGTCGATCCCGTGCGCAGCGAACCAGACCCGGGAACGGTGCATAAATCCGATTGCTGTGATTGCCTTTTCATCGGTGAGCGCTTCGGTGTAAGTCAATCGGGAGTAGCCGTCCACCGCGGAATGCAGATAGACATAGCCGGCGCGGGCCGCTCGCGAGGCTCTGCCCTGGGCGCTGTTCTTGCCGTGCACCCGCCACCCACCACCGTCGGGGATGCGGCCGACCTTCTTGACGTCGACGTGCACCATGTGCCCGGGGCAGCGAGCGATGATGCGTTGCGGTACTCGATTCAGATCCCCGCTGGGGTCAAGGAACTTGCGCCGATTGAGCCCCAAGGTCACCAGCTGCCGGCTCACGGTGCGCCGGCCGATCACGATGCCGCGTGCATTGAGTTCGAATGCGATCCGCGTTGCCGACCACTTGCGGCCTCGGCGCATCGCCTCGATCACACTGATGACCTCAGCCGCAGTGGCCGTGGGCTGCCCTACCGGCGCCGACGAGCGGTCGTATAGGCCGAGTTCGCCGAACCGTCGGAACCGGTTGACCCACTTGGAGGCACACGCCCGCGAGATCCCCATCTCAGCAGCTACGTGGGCAATGGGACGGTCAACGCAGCGGGCAACGAGGCGGCGACGGCCTTCAACGGACAACGGAGCATTACCGTGGGTCATGGACGGGTTCCTTCAGGTTCAGGACGAGGGGTTTGGCGATTTCTCATCCTGCCGCCGAAGGACCCGTCCTCCTCACATCCCGACCATGTCGGCGTCTACAACGTCATGACCCGCAACAGCTAGCGCACGCCGCGCGGCCGGAACTGAATACTCACCCGCGGGCCGACGGATGCCGTCGTCTTGGGCACGGCGTGCTCCCAGGTGCGTTGGCATGACCCGCCCATCACCAGCAGATCGCCATGCGCCTGTGGCAGCCGCAGCGAGGGGCCGCCGCCGCGGCGGCGCAGCGCGAAGGAGCGGGTGGCGCCCAGGCTGACGATCGCCACCATGGTGTCCTCGGAACTGCTGCGGCCGATTGTGTCGCCATGCCAGGCCACGCTGTCCGAGCCGTCGCGATAGCAACACAGCCCGACCGTGGTGAACGGCTCACCGAGCTCGCCGGCGTAGATGTCGTTGAGCCGCCGACGCAGCCGGGACAACTCCGGATGCGGCGGCTCGGCCACCGTGAGGTCATGAAAGCTCACCAGCCGAGGCACGTCGACGACCCGGTCGTACATCTGCCGGCGCTCCTCGCGCCACGGCACCGTCGACAGCAGGGCGTCGAGCAGGTCATCGGCATCGGTGAGCCAGCCGGCGCGGATCTCGATGAACGCGCCGTCGCCGAGTTGTCTGCGCTCGGTGTGCTGGAACAGGGAGCCTTGGACCGCGATCTCCACGCGACCGAGTTTATCGCACATTCGTTCGATGGCGTGGGGGCGCGCGACGGGCGTGTACCGCGACCGGGCGCCCCGGCGCCGCTACGGTTGAGCTGTGGGTGTTGTTGAGCTGGGCACCAATTCCGAGGTCGGCGCGCTGCGCGTGGTCATCCTGCACCGCCCCGGCCCCGAGCTGCTCCGGCTCAACCCCCGCAACGTCGACCAACTGCTGTTCGACGGCCTGCCGTGGGTCGCCCGCGCGCAAGACGAGCACGACCGGTTCTCCGCGCTGTTGCGGTCGCGCGGGGTTGAGGTGCTGCTGCTGTCGGACCTGCTCACCGAGGCGCTGACGCACAGCGGGGCCGCCCGCATGCAGGGCGTCGCGGCCGCCGTCGACGCGCGACGACTCGGAGGGCCGTTGGCGCAAGAACTTTCGGCGTACCTGCGGGGACTCGAGCCGGCCCGGCTGGCCCAGGTGCTGATGGCCGGCATGACGTTCAACGAGCTGCCCGCCGACACCCGGACCGACGTCTCGTTGGTGCTGCGCATGCATCACGGCGGCGATTTCGTCATCGACCCCCTGCCCAACCTGGTGTTCACCCGCGACTCGTCGATCTGGATCGGTCGCCGGGTGGTGATCCCGACGCTGGCGCTGCGCGCCCGCGTCCGCGAGGCGTCGCTGACCGATCTGATCTATGCCCATCACCCGCGGTTCACCGGCGTGCGGCGTGCCTACGAGTCGCGCACCGCGCCGGTCGAGGGTGGTGACGTGCTGCTGCTGGCACCGGGCGTGGTCGCCGTCGGGGTGGGGGAGCGGACCACGCCGGCCGGTGCGGAAGCGTTGGCCCGCAGCCTGTTTGACGACGACCTGGCCAACACGGTGCTCGCGGTGCCGATCGCGCAGCGGCGCGCCCAGATGCATCTGGACACGGTGTGCACGATGGTCGACACCGACACGGTGGTGATGTACGCCAACATCGTCGACTCGTTGTCGGCGTTCACCATTCAGCGCACGCCCGACGGCGTCGCCATCAGCGACGAGGCCCCGTTCCTGGAGGCAGCGGCCAAGGCGATGGAGATCGACCAGCTGCGGGTCATCGATACCGGGCTGGATCCCGTCGTCGCCGAACGCGAGCAGTGGGACGACGGCAACAACACGCTGGCGCTGGCGCCGGGCGTGGTGGTCGCCTATGAGCGCAACGTGCAGACCAACATTCGCCTGCAGGACGCCGGCATCGAGGTGCTGACCATCGCAGGATCGGAATTGGGCACCGGCCGCGGCGGTCCGCGGTGCATGTCCTGCCCCGTCGCTCGCGATCTGCTGTAGCCAGACGTCGCAGTCACCGCTACGGTTGCGTTCCGCCCGCTAGGCGCAGCCCTCACGGCAATCTCGGCGCAGAATGGCGCGTCAGCGCCTCGCGCACGCGTTGAACGATGAGGTTAGGTCGGTCTTCGTTGATCACCCTGATCACGTTCCAACCGAGCCGACTGATCATCTCGGCTCGGCGGATGTCTTTCACATACTGGTTTCGGTCGGTGCGATGTTGTTCGCCGTCGTACTCGACTGCCACCATCGGCTGTTCCCGACCCATATCCAGGTAAGCCACGAGGCGGCCATCGGTAACCCGGATCTGAGTAACGGGCCGGGGCAGACCGGCATCGATGAGTAAGAGCCGCAACCAACTTTCTTTGGGCGATTGCCCTCCACCGTCCATGAGCGTCAAGGCTGTTCGACACTGGCGCACGCCTCGTGCTCCTTTGTGGGTGGCGGTCAAAGGGATTGCTTCGACGGCGGTGACACCGGTGGGCGGACAACGCGTCGAGGTGGGTGACTGCTAGTGCGCTGGGTAGGTGCCGAGCGAGGTCAAACGCGGTACGCGCCAGATTGGTTACAGGCAGACCGTCCAGTTCAACGACGTCCATGGCACCGAGCCGTTCACGGCGAACGATAATCCCGGGAGGTGGATGGTTGAACGGCCCGATGATCTCTATCGGCGTGAACTCGTCGACCCACTTGGCCCCATGGAGCGCCGCCGCCGCGCGGCTTGCGATGACTGCCCGGCGGCCGGACCACAACCACGCCCCAATGATGTTCTCCCGCAGTGACCTCGAGGCGTGTTTCGGGAGGTAGACGTTTCGGTGGACTCTCCGGTAGTTCCAACGCAATTGACCTCGCGTCATCGCCCCGCGTCCCACCGGATCGCTACCGAGAAACACCCCCGTCACGCGCTTATGATGCGTGCCTCCACTGACACCTCAGCGAGATCGCCGCCATGGTCGTGATCTGCGCGCAAGAACAGCCATGGCGGCAATCTCGGCCAACGAGAACTAGCGCCAGCTGGGCAGCCAAATCTCCATGTTCCAGGTCTGCTGCGAAATCGGCAGACCGGTGAGTATCGGGAACAGCCAAGCGAAGTTGGTCACCACCAACGCCACGTAGGCGCAGACCGCGATCAGCCCCAGCGTGCGGCGCTCCGAGTGCGCCTGCAGCCGCAGCCGTCGGGGCGGGGCGCCGGGGGTGTAGAGGATGTCGCCGCAGATCAGCGCGATGGCCATCACCAGGAACGGCGCCATGGTCGCCGCGTAGAAGAAGTACATCTGCCGGTCGATGTCGGCGAACCAGGGCAGCCAGCCGGCGCAGTAGCCGACCAGTACCGCGGCGTAGCGCCAGTCGCGGCGAACCAGCATGCGCCACAACGCGAAAACCAGGACCGGCACCGCCAACCACCACATCGCCGGGGTACCCACCAGCATCTCGGCCTTGACGCACGATTGGGCGCCGCACCCGGATACGTTCTGTTCGTCGATGGCGTAGAGCACCGGCCGCAACGACATCGGCCAGCTCCACGGTTTCGATTCCCAGGGGTGGTAGTTGCCGGCGGAATTCGTCAGGCCGGCGTGGAATTGGAACGCCTTGGCGGAGTAATGCCACAGCGATCGGATGGCGTCGGGCATCGGAACAATCGAATGTGCGCCGATCGTCTGGCCCACCTCGTGGCGGTCGATAGCGGTCTCGGAGGCGAACCACGGGGCGTAGCTGGCCAGGTACACCAACACCGGGATGACCCCCAGCGCGTACGCGGTGGGGATCAGGTCGCGCCGCAGCGTCCCCAGCCAGGGCCGGGTGACCTGATACTGACGCCGCGCGGCCACGTCGAACGCCAGCGACATGAGGCCGAAGAACAGCACGAAGTACAGGCCGGACCACTTTGTGCCGCAGGCCAATCCGAGCAGGATCCCGGCGCCGAAGCGCCACCATCGCACACCCAGCCGCGGACCCCACGCCGTGTCGGCGTTGCGGCCCTGCTGCAACGCGATGTGCATCCGTTCCCGAACCTGGTCGCGGTCGACGATCAGCGCGCCGAACGCCGCGACCACGAAGAAGGTGAGGATGCCGTCGAGCAGTGCCGTCCGGGCGGCGACAAAGCTGACGCCGTCGCAGATCACCAGCACGCCGGCGATCGCGCCGATCAACGTGGAGCGGCTGATCCGCCGGACAATCCGCATCACCAGCGCCACCATGACCACGCCCAGCAACGCGCCGGTGAACCGCCAGCCGATGCCGCTGTAGCCGAAGATCGCCTCGCCGAGGGCGATCAGTTGCTTGCCGACGGGCGGGTGGACGACCAGGCCGAACCCTGGATTGTCTTCCACCCCGTGGTTGTGCAGCACCTGCCAGGCTTGCGGCGCGTAGTGCTTCTCGTCGAAGACCGGGGTGCCGCTATCGGTGGGTGAGCCCAGGTTGAGGAAGCGCGTCACCGCGGCCACCAGGGTGATCACGCCGGTTACCACCCAGCCGCGGACCTGATCGGTCGGCCCGAAATCGGCCACCGGCACCAGCGGCCCGGGGCTGACGATGGGCACCGCGCGGTCCTGTTCGGCACCCTCCATGTTCAAGAGTGATTCGCGGGGCGGGGCGGTCATCACGTCGATCGTAGGCTGTCGGTCATGACCACCGGCCGCCTGTTGCTGGGCGCGACCCCCCTGGGGCAGCCGTCGGACGCCTCCCCCCGCCTGCTGGACGCCCTGGCTCGGGCCGACGTGGTGGCGGCCGAGGACACCCGTCGGGTGCGCACGCTGGCGAAGGCCCTCGAGGTGCGGATCACCGGTCGGGTGATCAGCATGTTCGACCGGGTCGAGAACGCCCGGGTGGACTCCGTGCTGGAGGCTATCCGCGCGGGTGCGACGGTGCTGGTGGTCAGCGACGCCGGGATGCCGCTGATCAGCGACCCCGGCTATCGGCTGGTGACGGCGTGTGTGGAGGCCGGCCTGCCGGTGCGATGCCTGCCGGGGCCGTCGGCGGTGACGACCGCGCTGGCCGTGTCCGGTTTGCCGAGCGAGAAGTTCTGCTTCGAGGGGTTCGCGCCACGCAAGACGGCGGCGCGGCGGACCTGGCTGGACTCGCTGGCCGACGAGCGGCGCACCTGCGTGTTCTTCGAATCTCCGCGCCGGCTGTCGTCCTGTCTGCGAGACGCGGTGGACCGGCTCGGCGGCGCCCGCCGGGCCGCGATCTGCCGGGAGCTGACCAAGGTGCACGAGGAAGTGGTGCGCGGATCGCTCGACGAGCTGGCGGCGTGGGCGGCCGACGGTGTGCTCGGTGAGATCACCGTGGTGCTGGCCGGGGCCACCCCGAGCGCCGACCTGCCGTCGCTGGTGGCCGAGGTCGAGGAGCTGGTCGCGGCAGGCACCCGCATCAAGGACGCCTGCGGTGAGGTGGCCGGGGCCCATCCGGGGGTGCGTTCGCGCCAGCTCTACGACGCGGTGCTGCAGTCCCGCCGCGACTGACGGCGGCCCGTCGGTCAGCCGGCCGGGCTCGCGGCGGCGATGGATGCCAGCCCGACGACGGGCGACGCCTTGTGCAGGCATTCGGCCCACTCGGCGTCCGGGTCGGAGTCGGCGGTGATCCCGCCGCCGACGCCCAGCACCGCGCCGCCCGCGGCATCGAATTCGACGGTGCGGATCGCGACATTCATCTCGCACCCTGCCACGGGTGACGCCAATCCGATTGCGCCACAATATATTCCACGACTATTAGGCTCCCATTGCGAGAGCAGTTGGCGGGCACGGTGTTTGGGTGTCCCGGTGACCGATGCCGGGGGAAAGGCGGCGTCCAGCAGCGCCGACGTCGGCAGCTCGGCGGGGACCTGTGCGGACACCGTCGACACCAAATGCCACACGCCCGGAGCCCGCCGCACCACCAACAACTCGGGCACCCTCACCGTGCCGACGATCGCCACCCTTCCCAGGTCGTTGCGGACCAGGTCGACGATCATGATGTTCTCGGCGACCTCTTTCGCCGACGCGCGCAGCGCCGACGGCCAGGCGTCCAGCGGCAGGGTGCCCTTGATCGGGCTGGACGTCACGAGCGTCCCGCGCCGGCGCAGGAAAAGCTCGGGGGACAGCGATGCCACCGCACCCCACGGGCCGGCGACGTAGGCCGCCCGCGCCGGAGAGGTCCGGGCGACGCCGTCAATGAAGAAGTCCAGCGGGGCGCCGGTGACCGTCCCGCTGAACTGGGTGCAGACGCAAGCCTGGTAGACCTCGCCGGCGCGGATGGCTTCCAGGCAGGCCAGCACCCCGTCGCGATGTGCCGCCCGGTCGGCGATGCCCCAATCGATCCGGCATGCGCCCGGCTCGGCCGCCGGTGTCGCCAGCGCGGCGGCGAGCCAGTCCGGCATCGGCGCGCCGGACAGGCTCTCATACCACCAACGGCCGTCGCGGTCGCGGCGCAGCACGCAGTCGGTCCAGCCGCCGGCGGCCTCGGGAAGCCGGTTGGGCCGGGCGCCGGCACCGGGGTCGGGATAGGACAGGTAACCGATCCAGCCACCGCCCACCGCGTGCGGCTCCGGCGTCCGCGGCGCCTGCACCGCGAACACGTCATCGGCGCGCACCGGGCGCACCGCCAGGCTCGGCGCGATCACCGCCAGGGCGCCGAACCATTCGCCGGTCAGCGCGGCCGGCGGCGGCAGACCGAGCCGGCCGGTGGCGTCACCCAGGGCGCGCAGCACCTGGGGTGCGGCGCCAAGGTCGCCGAGCCGGTCGATTCGCACAGCCCTAGCTTGACAGAGCGGCGGCGTTTCGCACCCTCGGCGCCCGCCCCGCTGGTCGGATGGTGGCGACCCGCTGCACCCGGCTACGCCGCGTTTGCGATCGCCCCGCTCAGCCGCGGCTGATGTCGCGGGCGGTGGCCAGGGCGGCCAGTTTCTGCGGGTTGCGCATCACGTAGAAATTGGTGATCTTGTCCTCGGCGATCTCCAGCGTGATCACGCCTTCGAGCTGTTCGCCGAGGTAGAGCCGAACCGCCGGGGCGCTGTTGCAGGTCACCATGTCCACCCGCATCGTGCCGAGCGCCGCGGCGCGGCGCATCAGCCCGGCGATGGCGCGGGCCACCTTTTCGGCGCCGACCACCGGCCGGCGGGCGGCGCTCACCACGCCGCCGCTGTCGGCGGTCCAGGTGGCGTCCGGGGCGAGCATGGTGATCAGCGCCTCCACGTCACCGTCGGCCGCGGTGGCCAGAAACTGCGCGGTGATCTCGGCATTGCGTTCCGGGTCCACCGCGTCGAATCGCTTCCGCCGGGCCCGCACGTGTTCGCGGGCCCGGTGCGCGACCTGCCGCACGGTGGGCGCCGGCCTGCCCACCGCCTCGGCGATCTCGCCGTAGTCGAACCCGAACACCTCGCGCAGCACGAACACGGCCCGCTCGTCGGGACTCAGCGTCTCCAGCAACACCAGCATCGCCATCGAAATCGACTCCGCCAGAACGACGTCGGCCGACGGGTCCTGCTCGTCGAGCAGCAACGGCTCCGGCAGCCACGGCCCCACGTAATCCTCGCGCCGGCGAGCACCGGCCCGCAGCGAGTTCAGCGCCTGACGGGTGACCAGCTGGGCCAGATACGACTTGGTGTCGCGTACCGTCGCCAGGTCGACCGCCGCCCACCGCAGATAGCTGTCCTGCAAGACGTCGTCGGCCTCGGTCGCCGAGCCGAGCATCTCGTAGGCGATGGTGAACAGCAGTGGCCGCAGCACGGTGAACCGTTCGGCGTGCCCGCTGCCGGTCGGTGCTTGCGTCATCGCGCGGCGACCTCCTCGCCGGCGGGTGACGGCGCGGGCCGCTTGCCGCCCTTGATCCAGCGGTACGAACCGGGCTTGGCGGCCTCCCGGCGGATCGACCACAGCGTGCCCTTGCAGATCGCTTCCTTGACCGACGCCGCCGCCCGGCCGCCGAGGAACACGTTCACCGGGGTGTCATCGGTGCGGGAGAACTGCACGGTGGCGTGCGTGCGGCCCAGGCTGATGCACTGCCCGACGAACGCCTGGCTCAGCGCCGCGGGCGCGTCGCCGGCAATGCGGCTGAGCACGGTGTTGGCGGCCTGCGCGCCCATCAGGCCGGCGGCCTGGCAGCTCATCCGCAGCGGCTGACCGGACGGCGCGGCGGCGTCACCCGCGGCGACGATGCGCCCGTCGTCGATGCTGGTGAGCGTCTCGTCGGTGAGCAGCCGGCCCATCGGGTCGGTGTGCAGGCCGCTGCGGGCGGCCAGGTCCGGCACGGCGAATCCGGCCGTCCAGACCGTCGCCGCGCTGGGCAGCACGACGCCGTCGGTGAGCACCACCTCATCCCAGCGCACCTCGGCCACGGCGACGGACTCCAGCACGTTGACGCCCAGCCGGCGCAGCCGCTTGGCCACCGAGCGCCGGCCCCGCCTGCTCAGCGACGGACCGAGGACGGGGCCGCAGACCAGGGTCACCGGGCGCCCGCCCTCGGCCAGCTCGGAGGCGGTCTCGATGCCGGTCAACCCGCCGCCGACCACGGTGATGGGTGCGGGCAGCGGCAGATCGGTGAGCGCGTAGTGCAGCCGGTGCGCGCTTTCCAGGTCGGCGACCGAATGCGCGAATTCGGCGAAGCCGGGCACCGTCGAGGCGGTCGCACCCGTGCTTCCCACGGCGTAGATCAGGTAGTCGTAGTTCAACTCCGCGCCGGAGGTCAGCAGGACGCGCCGGTCCTCGGTCTCGATGTGGTCGACGGTGTCGACGACCAACCTGATCCCCTCGCCGAGCAGCGTCGCGTAATCGGCGGTCGCCGTGCCCGTGTCGGCGACCAACTGGTGCAAGCGGATTCGCTCGACGAAGACCGGTCGCGGGTTCACCACGGTGATGTCGACGTCCGGACGCTGGCGCAGGTGGTTGGCCGCCAGGGTTCCGGCGTATCCGGCGCCGACGACGACGACATGCGTTCTTTGGGGGGCCTTCATGGCTGTCTCCTTTTCGTGAGGACCTGTGCCCTTGAGACACCGCAGACCCGCCGAGCGTGACAGGCGCGCCCGCAATTGTGACGCGCCTCACTGCGAGGGGACCGGGGTGTGGGCCGATTTGCGGCCGCACCCCCGCTGAGCTGCAGCGAAGCCATGCCGAAACGCGCATGATACGCTGC
The DNA here is from genome assembly GCF_010731775.1 of Mycobacterium mantenii. Lineage (NCBI taxonomy): Bacteria > Bacillati > Actinomycetota > Actinomycetes > Mycobacteriales > Mycobacteriaceae > Mycobacterium > Mycobacterium mantenii. Next base: position 5,700,980 of record NZ_AP022590.1, read on the forward strand.
GCTACGCCAAATCGTGGCCCGCCCCGGGCCGGATGCACGCACCATTGGAACGCGCGAAATATGGGGTCACTTCAGGCGCATCGGTGTGTATTGGAGAAGCAACCTTGACGACGACCATCGCTGTGATTGGGCGGGACGCTGCGCCGGCGTCGGCGCAGTCACCGAGCCCACGCGGGCCGTTGTCGTCGGGCGTGATCTGACGCCGGTGACCATAATGTGTTCCTCGAGGAAACGCGCGCTGGCCGCTGTCGTGTGCGCGGTGCTGGCGCTCAGCGGCTGTGGCGGTAAGAGCGACCCCGGGCCGCTGTTGGCGATGGTCAGCCCGGCCATACCGCCCACCGCGCAGGAGATACCCAACCCGCTGCGCGGTCAATATGAGGAAATGCTGAATCCGCTTTTCCCGCAAGGTAATTCGTCGCAGCAGCGATACTCGCCCTGGCCCGCTTCATACGACGCCAGCTTGCGTGTCTCGTGGCGGCAGCTGCAACCCGTCGATCCGCGCACGTTGCCCCCGGATGCACCCGACGACCGCAAGTTCGACTTCAGCGCGATCGATGACGCGCTGGCCAAGCTCGGGAGCCGGAACATGCGGCTGACCCTGGGCGTGTACGTCTACAAGTCCTGTTGCAACGACTCCTATCCGGGCAACACCAACATCGCGATTCCGGACTGGCTGCGCCCGTCGGCCGCCAGTTATCCCGTGCCACCCAACGGTTCCGCGCCGGGCGTCACCGAGGTGGTGCCGAACTTCAACGACCCCGACTACCTCAACGGCGTCAGCCAACTGCTGGCCGCGCTCGGCCGCCGTTACGACGGCGACGAGCGGCTCAGCGTGTTCGAGTTCTCCGGGTACGGGGACTTCGGCCAGAACCAACTCGCGTATCTGCGTGATTCGCTGGGCGCGGCGGGCCCCACCCCCGACGAGAGCGCGGCAAAGCTGGGCTATTACAGCCAGTTCCGCGACCAGAGCATCACCAAGGCCTCCATTGCGCAGTTGGTCGCGGCGAACGTCAACGCCTTCCCGCACACCCAACTGGTGGTGGCGCCGCAGAATCCGGAAATCGTCCGCCAGCTGTTCGACGACGACGTCACCAAGAAATCGGCGGCCCCGGTTGGCGTCCGCGCGGACTGCCTCGGGGTCCAGAGCCCGCTGCCGGAGTGGGCCGAGGCCAGCGACTCGCACTATGTCCGGTCCAACGATGCGGTCGTCAACGCGATCAAGCAGCGGCTGATGACGGCGCTGGTGATCAGCCAGTGGTGTCGACCGCCGAGCGGGGCCGACCCCCGGTCGTACTACGAGAAGGGCCTGCACGACGTCATCCGGTACCACGTGTCGATGACGTCGAGCGCCGATTTCCCGGACAGCGATGCGACCACGGCGATGGATCCCAAGCTGTTTCAACTGTGGGGCCAGGCCAATACCTCCGCGGGCTACCGGTATTCGGTCGAGGCCAAGCCGGGATCGCAATCGATCCAGGGCAAGGTGGCGACCATCTCGGTGGTCTGGACCAACTACGGCTCGGCGGCGGCCACCGAGCGCTGGGCGCCCGGATACAAGCTGGTGGACTTCTCCGGGGCGGTGGTGCGCAGCCTGCCCGCGACCGTCAATCTCAAGAAGCTGGTTCACGACGAATCCAGTTCGTCCCGGGAGGAGCCGGTTCCCGAGTCGGCGAGCGAGTCGGTGCACTTGGACGTGACGGGCCTGGCACCCGGGCACTACACGCTGCGTGCCTCCGTCGAATGGCAACAGCACATACCGGGCGCCTCGCACGTCGTGAACTACGCACCCATGGCGCTGGCCCGGGACGGCCGCGACGGCTCGGGGTTGTACCCGATTGCCACACTGGACATCCCGAGCGATTCGGCCTCAGCAAACGGCCAGTGAGCGGTCGCGGCCGAAGCGGCGCGCCGCCCGTCGGCGCCTCGTCGTAAGGCCTGCTACACGGCACTGTGCGTGATACCGTTTCCAGACGGATTTCGGCCGCGTCGCCGCGCGGCCCGAGGTTCAACCAGCAAACAACTGAGCGAACTAAAGGACCCCCTCGCGTGCCGCGCAGCCTTGACCTGGTGGTCACCTCTGTCGCCACCCAGTTGATGGAGGCCACCGCGTCCACGGCGACCCAGGTCAGTGAAAAGGTTCTCGCGCAACTCGTTGAGCAGTTCGATGTGGACGCCAGTTTCCTGCGTCACCACGACCACGACGCGCCGGCCTCGGTGTTGGTTGCCGAGTGGCCGCAGCGCGCCGACGCCGCCGATCCGGATCCGATGGCCGATCTCGAGTTCGACGGCGCCGACTCGGTGCTCGCCCAGTGCGAGCGCGACAGGAAGCCGGTGGTGATCCGGCCGGATCAGCCGAACGGCTGGTTTCGCCGCTCGCTGAACCAGGGCAGGGCGCCGGTGTCGCCCTCGCTGGCCGTTGCGCCGCTGGTGTCCGGCGATGCGGTCACCGGCGTGCTCGGCTTCGTCAAGTTCGGCGCCCGCAAGTGGAAACAAGAGGAGATCAACACGCTCGAGGCGGTCGCCGCGTTGTTCGCACAACTGCAGGCCCGCATCGCCGCCGAGGAACGACTCCGCTATCTCGCCGAGCACGACGACCTGACCGGCGTGTACAACCGCCGGGCGCTGGTCGCGCACCTCACCGCACGGCTCACGGCTCACAGCACCGGGCCCGTCGCCGTCTTCTACCTCGACCTCGACCGGCTCAAGCCGATCAACGATTACCTCGGTCACTCCGCGGGCGACTGGTTCATCAGGATGTTCGCGCAACGCATCGAGGAGTGCGCGGGAACCGAGAGCATGATCGCCCGGCTGGGCGGCGACGAATTCGTGGTCATCCCGCACCAGCCGATGACGTCGGAGGATGCCGAGGCGTTCGCCCGCCGGCTGTCGACCATGCTGTGCGACCGCCTGACCATCGGCGGGCACGTGATCAGCCGGACCGTCAGCATCGGGCTGGCGGTGGGCACGCCCGGGATCGACAACTGCACCGATCTGCTGCGGCGGGCCGACGAGGCCGTGCTGACGGCCAAGCGCGCCGGCGGCAACCAGACGGCCGTGTCCACCGACGACATGTCGCTGAAACGGGCCTTCCGCAACGACATCGAGCTGCACCTGCAAGGCGATATCGAAAGCGAAGGCCTGATCCTGCACTACCTGCCCGAGGTGGACTTGTGGACCGGCGCCATCGTGGGCGCCGAGGCGCTGGTGCGCTGGCGGCACCCGGTCTGGGGGCTGCTGCTGCCCGATGCGTTCATCGGTGTCGCCGAAACGACCAACCTGGCCGCCGAGTTGGGCCGGTGGGTGATGCGCACCGCCTGCGCCGAATTCAGCCGGTGGCGAGCCAACGGCGTCGGTCAGGGCGCCATGTTGCGCATCAACGTGTCGCCCATTCAGCTGATCAGCCGTGGTTTCGTGGAAAGCGTCGCCGAGACGATCGGCGAGTTCGGCATCGACGCCGAATCGGTGTGCCTGGAGATCACCGAGCGCGCGGTGGTGCACGACGTCGACACCACGCGAAAGACCTTGGCGGAGCTCAAAGAAGTGGGCGTGCAGATCGCCATCGACGACTTCGGCACCGGTTATGCCGTTCTGTCCCACCTGAAGTCCCTTCCGGTCGACATGCTCAAGATCGATGCCGGGTTCGTGCGTGACGTGGGCACCAACGCCGGTGACCTGGCCATCGTCCGCGCGATCATCGGACTGGCCGAGGCGTTTGGCCTGGAAGTGGTCGCCGAAGGCGTCGAGACACCCGCTGCCGCACTGATTTTGATGCAACACGGGTGTCACCGGGCGCAAGGCTTCCTGCTGTCGCGGCCCATCCCCGGCGATGCGATGGAAGCGTTGCTGTCCGCGCGCTGGATGCCGATGCCGTTTCTCGCCGATCGCGAGTCGTCGTCGCTGGGTTCGCTCTAGCATCGCAACGGTGGTCCGAACTCTGAGGCTGACGACGGCCGTCGTTGTCGCGTGCGCGACGCTGGTGCTGAACGGGTGCGGTGGCGCCCACCGCTCCGACGCCGGTCCGATGGCCGTCATCGTCAGCCCGCCCATACCGCTGGCCGTTCAAGAGGTGCCCAACCCGCTGCGCGGCCAGTACGAAGACCTGTTGATGCCGCTTTTCCCGCAAGGCAATTCCGCGCAGCGGCGCTACCCTGCCTGGCCGGCGTCGGATGATGCCAGTTTGCGTGTTTCGTGGCGGCAGCTGCAGCCCACCGATCCGGGCACGCTGCCTCCCGACGCTCCGGATGATCGCAAGTTCGACTTCGGGGTCATCGATGACGCGCTGACCAAGATGGCCGGCCGGAACATGCGGCTGACGCTTCGCGTGGTCGCCTACAACTCCTGCTGCGACACCACCTACGCGAACAATACCAACATCGCCATGCCCGACTGGGTGCGCGGCATGCCCGATGCCAGCGTCAGCCTCACCGGGCCGCAACGGTATTGGTGGACACCCGGCGTGGCGCAGGTAGTACCCAACTGGAACGACTCCGGTTACCTCAACGCCTTCGGTCAACTGCTGGCCGCCCTGGGCCGTCGTTACGACGGCGACGAGCGGCTCAGCGTGTTCGAGTTCTCCGGCTACGGGGATTTCAGCGAGAACCACATCGCTTATCTGCGTGACACGCTGGGCGCGCCGGGTCCGTCGCCGGAAGACAGCATCGCAAAGCTGGGGTATTACAGCCAGTTTCGTGATCAGAGCATCACCAAGGCTGCCATTGCGCAGCTTGTCTCGGCGAACGTAAACGCCTTCCCCCATACGCAATTGGTGACCACCGCGCTGAACCCGGAAATCGTTCGCCAATTGCTCGCCGACGATGTCACCAAGAAATTGTCGGCGCCCGTGGGGATCCGCTCGGATTGCCTCGGCGTGTACGCGCCGTTGCCCACCTGGGCCGAGGCGGACGGCTCCTACTATGTGCGGACGAAGGATCCGCTGGTCGGCCAACTCAAAGACCGGCTGGCCTCGGCGTTGGTGATCACCGAATGGTGCCAGCTGCCCGACGGCACCGATCCGCGGTCCTATTACGACAAGGGGCTGCGTGACGTCGTCAAGTACCACGTGTCGATGATGTCGAGTTACAACTTCCCGGCGGTGGATTCGGGCAGTGCGATGGACCCGGCGCTGTACCTGCTGTGGGCACAGGCGAATGTCGCCGCCGGCTATCGCTACTCGGCCGAAGCCCAGGCGGGGTCGCAATCGGTACGCGACGGGGTGCCGACCCTGAAGGTGGTGTGGACCAACTACGGTTCGGCCGCCGCCACCGAGAACTGGGTCCCCGGCTACCGGTTGGTGGATTTCTCCGGAGCGGTGGTCCGCACCCTGCCCGCGACGGTGACACTGAAGACGCTGGCCCAAAGGCAATCCGGGGACAAATCCGGAACCGAACCGGCCCCGGCGTCCTACACCGATTCGGTCGCCGTGGACGTGACCGGCCTGGCGCCCGGCCACTACACGCTGAGCGCCGCCGTGGATTGGCAACAGCACAAACCCGGTGCGTCGCACGTCGTGAACTATCCGCCCATGCGGTTGGCACGCCGCGGACGCGACGGCAACGGGTGGTATCCGATCGCGACGCTCGACGTGTCGCGCGACGTGTTGACTTCGGCTCCCCGGCAGTGAATGGCGGTGCGAAGGCGCCGCTAAAGTGCGGGATTTCCCGCGGCAGGGCACGCATGCGATTCCGCCGATGCCGCATGACGATTGCTGCATAATGTGGACTGAGCTTTGCGCGGCGAATACGAAATAAATCGAATCGGCGCCATTCGTATGGCGTCGGCCAGAGAGGTTAGTGGATGGATTTCCGCACCTTTGTCAAGATTCTTCTTGCACATTGGAAACTCGCCGCGGCCGCGGTGCTTGCCTGCACCATCGGCGCCGCAGCCATCACCGCGTTGCAGACCAAGCATTACCAGTCGACGGCCACGATCCTCATCTCGTTTCCGAGCGCAACCGATCTGACCGAGTTGTACAACGGCACGCTGGCCGCCCAGGAACGGCTGTCGTCCTATGCCCAGATCGCCGGCGGACGTGTCGTCGCCGAACGTGCGATCAATCAGCTTCAGGTTCCGATCAGCCCCGATGCCCTGGTGAGCCAGACGCAGGTGAAATACACCGCGAAATCAATGCTTTTCACGATCACCGTCAAGGACACCGATGCCGCGCGCGCCGCGGCGCTGGCGGGGGCGATGGCCGACCAGTTCGCCCTCATGGTCCCGGCGCTCGGCGCGAACCTGACGCCGAACGGTCCGATCGCATCGGCACCCAACGGCCCGCGGCCCGATACGGGTGAAACCCCAACAAACGCCCCCACTCCCGGCCCGTCGCCGGACATTTCGGGCCCCTCGCAACCGGCGGCCAAGACATTGCCGTTGGCCCGGGCAAGGGTGGTGGAACCGCCGCGGGTGCCGAAGCATCCGGTCACGCCGGTGCCGATGCGCAACATGGCGATGGGCTTTGTCGCCGGGATTCTGCTGGGCATCGCGGTCGCGCTGACCCGGGAGGCCGGCGATCGTACGGTGCGCGACCGGGAGAAGCTGGAGAAACTCTCGGGTCTGCCGACGCTGGCCGAGCTGTCCGGTAAGCGTGGCGGCACCCCGCGGTTCGGCAGCGACGGCGCACTGGACGACGCGGTGCGGGGCCTGCGCGCCCGGCTGCTGCGGGCGATGGGGCCCGAAGGCCACCGGGTGCTGGTGACGGCGCCGTTCGGCGGTGAGGGAACGACGACGACGGCGCTGAACCTGTCGCTGGCACTCGCCGAAATCGGCGAGGACGTCCTGCTGGTCGAGGGCGACACCCGCCGGCACGTGATCGCCGGTTTGCTGCGGGTCGAGTCGGGGGAGGGGTTCGCCAGCGCGCTGGCCAACCCGGACATCGCCGGCGAAGCCGTCAAGCAGTCGCCCGCGGCGAGGTTGTTCACCCTCGCGTCGCGGTCCGCGCGTCGCGAAACTCCGCCGGTCAGCGCGTTTCTGCCCGAAGTGATCGACCGGGTACTGCTGGAGCTGTCGTCGCGCTTCGACCGGATCGTGGTCGATGGGCCGCCGGTGCTGGCGACGGCCGACACCGCCCTGCTGGCCGGCGCCGTTCACGCCACGGTGCTGGTGGTGCGGGCCCGCCGGACCACCGCCGACGAGCTCAAGGACGCGCTGACCGCGTTGCGCGCGGCCGGCGCGGACGTCATCGGCACCGTGCTGACCGATGCCCGTCCCGCCCTGCACATCAAGGCGGCGACGCGCGCCTACCGGACGAAGGTCAGCGGGCCGGCGTGATCCCCTACCTGCCGGGTCGCCATCGCCTGGCGGTGGATGGCGCGCTGCTGGCGGTGTTCCTGTTCGGCTGCTTCGTCTTCGGCGTGCTCTCGGTGCGCAGAACCACCGAGGGAGTGCTGCTGATCGCCGCGTTGTTCTGCCTGGTGGTCTATTGGGTCAAGCCCGAGGGGATGGTCGGGGTCACGCTATTCTTGGCGTTCGCGGCGCTGCCCGAAGGGTTGCACGTCGGCAAGATCATCGGCCCGGTGGCGATCTACGCCTACCACGTGGCCGCCGTGCTGGCGATCTGCTACCTGATCCCGATCGTGAGACCGCGGTTCGCCGATTTTCTGCTGCCGGCGATGTTCGTGTTCACGGTGCTGGTCTACACCGTCGTCGGATTTCAGCTCGAACACGAAGCCACCATGGTCATGCGGGAATCGGCAACCCTGCTCGAAATGGTCATGGGATTCCTGCTGGCGTTGTTCGTCGTTTACGGCGGCTACGTCAAGTGGGCGATCCGCGTGATGATCGTGACGCTGTGGTTCTCGGCGTTCATGGCGATCGTGAGTTCGTTGCACGCCATCCGGCTCGCCGGCCGGGCGGAAAGCCTGGAGGGGGCGACGGGTGCGGGCCAGGCTCTGCGCATCGTCCTGTCCATCCAGACGCCGGCCACCGCGGTGCTCAGCGCGCTAGTCGCCGCCTCGATCATCGGCCGGGTCAGGCCCGCAATGCTTTTCGCCTTGGGTCCGCCGGCGCTGATCATTTCGCTACTGTCCTTCGCTCGCAACACGCTGATCGCCGTGGCGGTGGCCGCCGCGGTCGCGTTCTTCACCAGCTTCGGCTGGCCGGCCATCCGCCGGACGGCCGTCGTCGCCACGATCACCGCGGCGGTGCTCGCCGTCATGGTGCCGGGATCGCTGTTCTTGCTGCAGCAATCGCATGCCGGGTCGTGGCTCAGCGACCAGTTCACCGCGTTCAATCAGCGGGTGCTCGGCGGGATTTCGGCGAGTGCGCTCGCCACCGACGAATCGACACTGGACCGGTTGCGCGAAGTCGCCCGGCTCAACGACGCGATCGCGCAGGCACCGGTATTCGGCCACGGACTGGGCTACGCCTACCAGCTGCCGTCCGGGAAGGATCCCAACGCGTTCGCCTGGACGTTGGGCCCCACCTACTCTCATCTCTTCTATCAATGGTGGCTGGCCAAAGCCGGGGCGGTCGGCATGGCGGCGTTCGTGTGGTTCGCGGGGACGCCGATAGTCCGCGCGCTGCGCACCGCAACGGCGGCGTCGAAGATCAGTGCGGCCGCCTCCGCCGCCCTGCTCGCGATATCCGCCGTGTGGCCCCTGCCGGAGATGCCGATGGACGCCCTGGCGATGGGTCTGGCGCTGGGCACGACAATGGGTTTCGCCAACGTGGGCCGCCGCGAGCGTGCGGCACGCGAACTCGACGCCGAGCCCGCGCCGGCGCCAATCGCCGCGGCGACATGAATGCGGTCACCCACGTGGGGCCCGACCCGTACAGCTTCGGTGGAACGCAGTCGGTGATCCGCGTCATCCGCGACAACAAGATCGGCGCCGACGAGATCCGGGTCCTGCCGACGTGGGACGGGCGGCACCACGCCAAGAATTCGTTGCTCACCGCGCGTGCCGGGATCGCGCTGGCCCGCTCGCCCCGCGGGACCGTCACGCACTTCCACATGTCCAATGGTGGCGCCTGGCTGCGCGAAGGGCCGCTGATCCGGCTGGCGAAAGCCCGGGGCTTCCGCGTCGTCGTCACCATCCACGGCTCGGACTTCCACGAGTTCGCCCATGCGCGTTCGCGTTTCGTTCGTGCCACGTTGAGCCACGCCGACCACGTAATCCTCCTGTCCGAGGAGGCCCGTACCGCCGCGCGATGGGTGGCGCCCGGGGTGCGGACTTCGGTGGTGGCCAACCCGATTCCGATCGATTGGGAAGCGCCGCCGGCCGGGTCGACGCCGCCCGTGGTGCTGTTCGCGGGAACCGTCGGCCACCGCAAAGGCGTCGACACGCTGGTGGCGGCGTGGCGGCTACTCCTCGCCGAGGGCATCGAAGGACATTGTCGGATAGTCGGTGTCGTCGACGACTACCTCCCACCGCCGACCGAGCGCCTGACCGTCGAAGGGCCGGTTCACCCGGATATGGTCCGCGACTTGATCCGGTCGGTTCGCGTGGTTACCCTCCCGTCGTTCGCCGAGGGGATGCCGATGATCCTGACCGAGGCACTCGCCGGCGCGCGTCCGTTTGTGGCGACACCCGTCGGCGGCACGGCGCAGATCGCCTCTGACCCGAGAATGATTGTGCCCGTTGATGATGCGCCCGCCCTGGCGAAGACGATCGGACGATATCTGCGTGATCCGGAGCTGGCCGAGCGCGACGGCCTGCGCGGCCAGGCGCACGTCGCGGCCACCCGCAGCCCGGAAGTCATCGGCGCCCAGCTGCGCCGCATCTACGAGGGCTGCGCTCGTGAAACGGGTTGAGCTGCATGGTCCGACGCTGAACCTGAGTGCGGTCGGCTTCGGATGCGGCGGCCTGATGCAATCGCCGTCCCGCAAGGAACGGATGGCCGTGCTCGGCAGCGCGGTGGACAACGGGATCACCCACTTCGACACCGCGCGGATGTACGGCCTGGGCCAGGCGGAGGCCGAACTCGGGAGGTTCTTGCGCACCGTCGACCGCGACGCGGTGACGGTGGCCACCAAGTTCGGCATCGACGTCGGCGGCATGTCCCGGCGGCTCGGCCGATTTCAGGCGCCCGCGCGTGCATTGCTGCGCAAAGCTCCGGCGCTGCGGCGCGCCGTCAAACGGAACCAGGCCTCCGACGAGTCCGCGCGAGTCTACGACGCTGCCGCGGCGGCCCGCAGCCTCGATGAGAGCCTCGTGGCGCTGGACGTCGACCACGTCGACATCCTGTTCGTGCACGGCCCCAGGCCGCAAGACGTCGTGGACAGCGCCGAACTTCGCGAGTTCTTCGCACGCGCCCACCGGCAGGGCAAGATTCGCGCGTGGGGCGTCTCTCAAGACGAGGGGCTCGAGGTGGACTTCGCCCGGGAATTCGCCCCCGAGGGGGTCAGCCAGGTTCGCGGCCATCTGCTCGAACCACCGCCGCGTCCCGCCGATCTCGTGTTCGGCGTGCTCAACGGTTCGCACACCGCCCTGTCGGCGGCGTTGCGAAGCGACGCGGCGTTGGCGCGACGCTGGCAAGAAGCGCTGCATCTCGATCCGCTTGCCGACGGTGTGTTGGCGAAGCTGATCCTCGGATCATCCGCCGCCGCAACGGGTTGCCGCGCGATTCTGTACAGCACCACTGACCCGAACCGGGTCGCGCACGCGGCCGACGCCGTCTCGTCGCCCCCGGACGCCGAGATCTCGACGCGGTTTCTGGCTCTCGTCGCGGAATTCCGATCCGGCGGTGCCCGGTGATTCGCGGCCCGCAGGACTTCACCACGAACACGACGATCGACACCGATGTCGTCGTCGTCGGCGCCGGGGCGATCGGCATCGCGACCGCGCTGGAACTCGCCCGCTCCGGAGTCCGGGTCGCGCTGATCGAAAGCGGTCTGGAGCGCACCGACCGAGCGGCGCAAGAGCTGTCAACGCTGGACTCGGGTCAGAATGACTATTTCCACTCGCGTGGCGACCTGATGATTCGCCGGCAGGTCGGCGGAACCACCGCGCTGTGGGGTGGGCGCTGCGTCAACTTCGACCCGATCGACTTCGAGGACCGACCGCTGACCGCCCAGGCACCCTGGCCGATCCGATCCCAAGACGTCGAACCGTACCTGCAGCGCGCCTGCGACTGGGCGGCGTGCGGACGGGCGGTGTTCAACGCGCGCGACATCCCGGACCTCGCGAACCGAGACCTGGTCGCCGGGCTTCCCGACGGTGACGTACGCACCACCGATCTCGAACGCTGGGCATTACCAACGCGTTTCGGCCGCGCGTACCGGACCGAGCTGCGCGACGCCCGCTGCCTCACGCTGTGGACCGGACTGACATGCACCGAGATCGTCACCACGGAATCCGGCGACGCGGTCGACCACCTCGTGATCAAGACACTCGGCGGCCGCCAGGGCAGAGTGGTCGCCACCGACTACGTCATCGCGACCGGCGGGCTGGAGGCGACCCGGCTGCTGCTGGCCTCGGATCGTCATCATCCGGCGGGCCTGGGCAATGCGGGCGGGCACCTCGGGCGCTGGTACATGTCACACGTCGAGGGCCGCGTCGCGCGCGTGCGGTTCACCACCGGCGATGTCATCCACGCCTACGAACGCGACAACGACGGGGTGTACGTTCGCCGCCGCTTCACACTCGATCCGGCCGTGCAGCGCGACGCCGGAATGCTCAACGCCGCTGTCTGGCTGGTTAATCCGCCGATCAGCGATCCTGCCCACGGAAGCGGGATCCTGTCGGGCGTGTATCTGACGCTGATCTCCCCGCTCGGCCGGTTCCTGCTCGCGGAGGCGATCCGCGCCAAGCACACCCATACCGACGGGCGGCCGCAGATTCTCGCTCACCTGACCAACATCGTGCGAGACCTGTTCGGCTCCATCCGATTTGCGCTGACGTTCTCCTACGCCCGGTTCATCCGCAGGGGTCGCAAGGCGCCGGGCTTCTTCGTCAAGAGCGCCGACAACCGGTATCTGCTGCACTACCACGGGGAGCATCTTCCGCACTGGGAGAGCCGCGTCGAGCTGGGCGACGACCGCGACGCCCTCGGCATGCGCAGGCTGCGCACCCACATTCAGTTCTCCGACGCCGACTACGACAGCGTGCGCCGGGCCATCGTCGCCATCGACGAGCACCTGCGCCGCCACAACGTTGGATATGTCGAGTGGCTGAGCGACGATGCCGAGGGTTTGGTACGGGAGTTTTTGGCCGGGCACGCCGGATATCACCAGGCCGGAACGACGCGGATGTCCCGGACGCCCGAGGGCGGCGTCGTCGATGCGAACCTCGAAGTGCACGGGGTGCGCGGGCTGTACGTCGCGAGCACCTCGGTGCTCCCCACGTCGAGTCAGGCCAACCCGACGCTGCTCGGGATCGCGCTGGGAGTGCGGCTTGCCGATCGCCTCGCTACGGCCCGAACCGCTTGCCGGCCGACAGATTTCAGGACAGCTTGACCGGTCAGCGTCGCCCGGCCAGCACCTGCGCGATGACCTCCAGAAAGCGGCGCGCGACGATGTCGACGTCGCAGCGCTGCGCGTAGTCGCGCGCCGCCTCGGCGCCGCGCCGGGCCGCCACGACCGGATCGGCCAGCATGTCGAACGCGGCGGCCAGCCCGACAACGTCGTCGATGCCGATCGGCGGGCAACCCGACGGCTGGTATTCGGGCAGACCGCCGGCGGTGGACACGACCGGCATCACCCCCAGCTGCATCGAGAGCACCTGCACGCCGCTTTGTGACGCGCGCCGGTAGTGCGAGATCGAGCCCTTCGCGGCGGCCAGCGTGGGAATGACGTCGGCGTAGCGGTAGCTGCCGGTGCGCCAACGCGTGTGCTTGGGCAGGGCGGCGGCATTCAGCGGCCCGTCCCCGATCAGCACCAGGTTGTCACCGTGCCAGCCGTCGCCGGCGATGTGGCGTTGCCAGGCCTCGAGCACGACGTCGACATTCTTGTAGGGATTGAGCCGGCCGAACATGACGAAGTCATGGCGTCCGTCGGGCCCGACGAACGGTGGAACCCGCTGCGGGTCCATGTCACTGGCGAGCGGCACCACGTGCACGGGCGTGCCGGCAACGTCGCGGCGGGTGGCGACCCCGGCGGCGACGTACTCGCAATAGGTGATGGTGGCCGCCGAGCCGGCGCCCCAGCGGTCGAACACCGCACGTTCGTAGGAAGGGACCCGTTCGCCGGGGTCGTGGGGACGGTCGTCGTGAACCACCTGAATGCGGGGCGCCGACCCGGCCAGTGCGATCCAACGCGGGTCGCGGACGATCTCGGCGATCACCACGTCGGGCCGGTATTGGCGGAGGCGGCGCCAGGCCTTGAAGGTGGGCGGCCAGGTGGCGGCGGTCTTGAACCGCGGGTCGAGCACCAACTCGTAGTCACGGGCGGCGTCCGACTCCGGGTGCCGGTCGGAGGTCACCAGCAGCACGTCGGCCCCCTGCCGGATCAGCGCCTCGGACTGGACGCGTACCGCCGGCCGCGTCCACGGCGAAAGCCACAGCACCCGAGGCGAATTCACAACCCACCGTCGGCGTGTAGGAACAGGTCGGCGTCGGTCCACATTCGTGTCTGCAGCGATCGCCGCGGCAACCCCTGCAACAGGTTCGTCACCCGCGGCGAGGCGAGCAGGCGCCACGCCAGCGGGTTGACCTTCGCCCGTGTCCAGATGTGCAGCCCCATGCCCCCGAGGAACCACCACCGGGTTTTCGAGGTGTGGAACTGCATGCCGAAGCGCTTCCCGATGAGTTCCAGCGTCCGTCTCTGGTAGAAGGTGATGTGCTGGCCGGTGGCGAAGGCGTAGTACATCCATTCGTCCGGGGGCGGGGGACCGCCGTCGAAAAGCTCCGTCGTGAAGATGATCGTGTCGGTACCGGTGCTCTCCAGCAGCCCGGCCACGAAGCCGACCGGGTCGGTCAGGTGCTCCATCACCTCGAAGGCGGTGACCGCCGTGTACGGCGCTCCGGGACCGGCATCCGCCTCGAAGCCCTGCGCGGTGAGGTTGGGGGAGTATTTGTCGTTCCAGTAGTAGTCGAACCCGATGTCGCGCATCAGCCGGGTGAAAACGCCGTAACCGCCGGCCGCATCGAGAAACCGGCCGCGGTGATCGAACAGGAAATACAGCAACACCGATATCGCGCGGGAAAGGTACAGGTTGCGCCACAGCATGGTGGTGTCGGCGGCCGCCAGCGGACTCGCATACGATTCATCGAGCCAATGCGGCTCTTGGGTCTGCAGGCAGCCGCAGTTGTCGCAGAAGTAATACCTGCAGTCGTATTTGTTGAGCACCTGGCGCGTGAATGCCGGGCTGGTCTGGAAACTGCAGATGCGGCACAGCACGGCATCAAACCCTTCCTGGGCATCCTCCGCGACGTCAGCAGACGCCGGAAGAAGAACAGTGAAAAACCTACGGCACGTTCCGCGCGGTGAGCAAGGCAACCCGCCCGGAAATTCGCGGCCGCCGGCCCCCGCGCCGACGCAGCACGATGGGTTGTGCACCATGACTATTCGATCGATCCCGCGGGCCCGGACGCGCCGACGGGGGAGCCCGATGTGACGCCGCCCCGGCCATTCGGGGAGGGAAATCGCAGGGGCTACAAGAACTTCGCATCGGCATTGGCGTGGTAGCTTTAGTCTCCATTCGATGTTTGCTTGAAAGAGACCCCGGATGACCGCCTAATGGCCAGCAGCGCGCCACCGCCCGGAAAGAGGCTCAGGCAGAAGATTCGGCGCATCGCCGGAACTGAAACGCGGGACCAGCTCAAGGATCTGATCCTGTTCGACCATTCTCAAGCGTTGAAGGCGAATCACGCCAATCCGCTGAATCGTGCCGGGAAGAGATGCTTCTCCGGAACCGACCAGGACGGCATAACGCTGGAGATCCTGCGCCGGATCGGCCGTCTCGAAGACGGGGTGTTTGCCGAATTCGGCGTCGGCGACGGGACGGAAAACAACACGTTGATCCTGGCGGCGCTGGGCTGGAAGGGCTTCTGGGTGGGGGGACAGGATCTGGCGGTCAGCTATAGCGACGGCCCGCGCTTCACCTACCAGAAGGCCTGGATCACCGCGGAGAACATCCTGGCGCTCAGCCGATCCTGCCTGCAGCGGATCAACGCCACGCAGCCGGACGTGATCTCTTTGGATCTGGACGGCAACGACATCTATCTCGTCGAGAAACTCTTGGCGGACGGCATCCGTCCGAAGCTCTTCGTCGTCGAATACAACGGCAAATTTCCGCCGCCGGTGAAGTTTCAGATCGCCTACGACCCCGAGCACGTCTGGCAGTCTGACGACTACTTCGGCGCATCGCTGGCCAGTTTCGCCGCGCTGTTCGCCCAATTCGACTACCGGTTGGTGTGCTGCAATTCCCACTCGGGTTCGGATGCATTCTTCATCGACTCCGCGCTCGCGGAGAATTTCGCCGACGTGCCGACCGACATCAACGAGATTTATTGCGAGCCGCGCTATTTCCTGTACGCCGGGTTCGGGCAGCACAAGACCTCACCGCGTACGGTGGCAAGGATCCTGGGCGGGGACAAACCCTAGCCGGTCCGGCGAAAGTCGGACCTTACGAAGGGTTTTCACCATATGGCGTTGATCGCCTCGAGGTAGGCGTCCGTCATCGCCTCGACCGTGTAGTACTTGTGCATGCGGTCGAAGCCGCGCCGTCCCATCGCCGACAGCGCGTCGGGATCGGCGAGAATGGTTTGCAGGCTGTCCCGCCACCCGGCGACCGATACGGGGTCGACGAGAAATCCCGCCCTTCCGAAATCCAGCATTTCCGGGACGGCGCAAACCGCTGACGCCGCCACGGGCACCGAGCGGGCCATCGCCTCGAGAATCACCAGCGGGAACGCCTCGGAGCGGCTCGGCACACACAACAGGTCGGCGTCGGCGAGCGCGGTCCCGGGACCGTCGACCCAGCCACGCCAGTCCACTCGGTTCAGCAGCCCGGGAGGCGTGCGGGCCTGCAGCCTCTCACGATCCGGACCGTCACCGAAAACCGAAAGCCGCCACGGGAAATCGGGGAGCTCACCGAGTGCCTCGATCAGCACGTGTGGGTTCTTGTGCTCGAGGATGCGCGAGAGCATCACCAGATGGAGCGGCTCACCGGCGGGGCGGATCCGCGGGGCCGGGTCACCCGGAGCGGCGACGCCGTTGGGTGCGATGAATCGCCGGCCCCGGAGCCGGTCTGTGGCGGCCAGCATGTCCCAGTGCCGTTGCGCCAGCACGATGAAACCGTCGGCACGGCGCATCGCGGCCGTCAGTGGCCGCGAATAGATCGGCCGGTCCTCTTCCGGCGGGACATGCGGAGCGACCAGCCAGCGGCGGTTTCGGCCGGCGGCGCGCCACAGGGTGGCGAATCCCGCTTCGGTATTGGTGTCGGCGGTGATCAGCACCGCCGGGCCTTCGGGGATGTCGACGACCGGCGCCCACCAGGGCTGGCGCACCACCCGCACGGTCGGCGGGATCTCGGAGATCATCGGACCGAAGCGTTGCACGCAGACGATGGTCACCGCATAGCCGCGGCGGTCCAATTCGGTTGCCAGCAAAGTCTTTTGTCGCTCAGCGCCGCCGTGGACCAGGCGATTGGTGCTGATCACGATCGCCGGGAGGTCACGGCGCCGACCGGCGAGATGGCGCGACTGGCGTTTCGAGCGCCGCACCCGATCCAGCAGCGTCGTGCCGGCCAGGTAGACGTCCGCGTGGTGAACGCTGTTGTGGTGTTCGAGGAGCAGAGCGGCGTTGGTGCGCGTCAGGTCACCGACGCGTCGGTGTTCGGCACCCTGCTCGGTGATCGGATTAGCGAGCTCGGCGCCGAGTTCGTCGGCCAGCAGCAAGCGCCACCCCGCGGCGCGGGCACGGGCCTGCCAGTCCGCGGCCTCGCCGCAACCGAAGTACTCCTCGTCGAAGCCGCCGATGGCGTTCCAGGCCGCGCGGTTGATCGCCAGGCAGGTCGCGCTCAAATCGCCGTCGATGCCCAGTGATTCGGGAGGCTGGCGAGCATACAGCGTTGAGAAGGGCGTGCGGCGCAGCGCGCCGGAGCGGCCGGCGGCCGCGCTGAGCTCACGGGCCACGGTGCGGCGACGGGTCGCCACGTCCCACGGCGCCCGGCCGGGTGCGGTGTCGTCACGCACGAGCGGTGACACCGCCGCCACCGTCGGCTGGCGAAGCAACTCACGGGTGCGGGTGAGGGGCCCCAGCAGGCGGGCGTTACGATCCAGCAACAGCAGGTCGGCGTCGGCGGGAGCATGCTCCACCAGTGCGTTGCAGGCTGTCGCGAAAATGGCGTTGCCTGCCCCGGAAACCCAATGCACGGCAGGGTATTTCGCGGCGAGCTGAGCGCACGCGGGATCATCGTCGCCGCCGTTCTGGTAGACATAGACCGGCAGCGCGGGCACATGCTCGGCGAGGCTGCGAAGGCAGCTCTCCGGTGGCTCGCGGCCGGCGCGGTTCACGATCAGCACCACCAAGGGACGCGTGGCGGGCAGCTCGGGTGGGTCGCCGACCGGGCGCTTCAGATACGCCCGGTCCAATTCGTGCTTCATGCCGCCAGCTGATTCCGGCGCAGGGAGGTCAAGTCCGACCAGCCGATCGGGCCGACCAGCGCGCTGGTGGCCAGATAGACGACGGCGGCCGCGACCAGAGTCAGAACGACATGCTGACCCGAAAGCAGCAGCGCCACGGCCACACTCGCCGCCGTCGGTATCAGCAGCCGCATCAGGAACCTCACCGGTGTCCGGTAGCCGCAATGACGGCGCAGCCACCAGGTGCTGACCACCATGTTGAAGAACTCCGTGCACACCAGCGCGACGCCCGGACCGACCGCGCCGTACCGTCCGGCGAGGGCGAGATTCAGTGCGACGTTGAGCACCAGGGTGGCCATGGTCAACCAGAACAAGATCCGCTGATGATGACTGGCGACCAGGCCCTGACCCAGGGTGCCGCTGACGAATCGCAGCGCGGCCGCTACGAACAGCAACGCCAGGGTCGGCGTGCCGCGGGCGACGAACGCCTTGTCACCGAACAGCGCGATCAACGGTCCGGCCAGCAGCGCGCCGACCACCGCGACGGGGACCGCGACGAAGTACATCAGCTCCACGCTGCGCCGCAGAAACCCCGCGAACGCGCCGACGTCTCGGGCAAACAGCTCGGTCGCGGTCGACAGCGTTGACTTGAGAAAGATCAGCGACACCACGATGGTGTTGAACGCGATCGTGAAGGCCAGCCCGTACACGCCGACCTCGGCATGAGTGCTCAGCAGGGACAGGATCACCCCATCGGCGCGGCAGTACAGCAGCCCGACGACCAGGAACCCGATGAGCGGCAAGCTTTCCCGCAACAGGTCGGCGGCCTCCCGCTGCGCGAAGATGGGGCGCACCGAGATCTGTCGCATCGCGGCGGCGCCCTGGATCAACAGCTGCACGGCCGGCGGGATGAGTTGCGCGACGGCGAACCAGATGACGTTCGCGTGCGCCGCGACCAGCCAGGCCACCATGGCGAGGGCCGCCAGCCGGCCGGCAACGTCGGAGACGGCCACTGCGGAGAACCGCACCGTGGCAAGGAAAACCGGCTCGAACCGGCTCACCATGGTCTGCATCAGCAGCGCTCCGGAGAGCACGACGAGCATCACTCGCACATCCGCGTCGCGGTAAATCAGCAACCCCGACAGCGCTGCCAGCACGGCCAGCGGGACGCAGTAGATCAGGGCCAGGCCGCTGTTGATCCGCACCAAGCGTTCCAGGTCGCCCCGCCCGGAGGTCACCCGGCGCACGATCACGGTGGCGATACCGAGATCGGCCAGGCTGGTCCACATGGCGATGAAGAGGACGGCGATGGAAAGCTGCCCGTAGCGTCCGGGTCCCAGATAGCGGGCGGTCATCGCCACCGAGACCACCGAGGCCAGCATGCCCAGGGCCCGGCAGATCAACTGGATCGAAAACGCGTGAGCCATCCGCGTGAGCGGCACCGACGGCACCAGCGCATCGGGTGCCGTCGGCTCGGTCATGGCTCGCGAGCCTAGTAGGCTCCGTGGCTTGTTAGAACCGCTTTCACGGTCTTGGCGATAATCACCAGATCACCCGACATCGACCAGTTGTCCACGTACGACTGGTCCAGCCGCACCGACTCTTCCCAGGACAGGTCCGAACGGCCGCTCACTTGCCACAACCCGCTGACGCCAGGCTTGACCAGCAGCCGCCGCTTGACGTCACTTTCGTAGTTGTCCACTTCCCGCCGCAACGGGGGCCGCGGCCCGACGACGCTCATGTCGCCCTTGATGACGTTGATGAATTGCGGCAGCTCGTCGATGCTGTACCGGCGAAGAATCTTGCCGACGGGGGTGACCCGTGGGTCTTCGCGCATCTTGAACAGCATGCCGTCGGCGCCCTCGTTCAGTGACAGCAGTTGCTCGATCTGCGTGTCCGCACCGTCGGTCATGGTGCGGAACTTGAGCATTGTGAACGGTTTTCCGTCGACTCCGATCCGCTCGGACAGGTAGAAGACGGGTCCCTTGCTGGTCAGCTTGATGGCGACGGCGGCCGCGATGAGCAGCGGCGCGGTGGCAACCAGGGCCGCCAGCGAGAACACGAAGTCGAAGGCCTGCTTCTGGAAGCGGTGTGCCCCTTCGTATTGCGGCTTGTCGACGTGTAGCAGCGGCAGCCCGGCGGTGAGGCGCAGGGTCAATCGCGCCTCGGTCACGTCCATGACACCGGGCGACACCACCAGGTCGACGTTCATCGTCTCGAGCTGCCACATCAGCTCCCTGATCCCGTGCATGCCAAAGTGATCCGTCTGGGTCAGGGCCACGGTGTCCGCACCGCAGCTGGCGATCGCCGTCGCCGCATGGGTCTGGTCGCCCAGGATCGGGATCTCGCGGCCCGCGATCGTCAGGGTGTTGCCGCGGGGTGGACCGTAACCGGGGATGCAGACGCCGACCACGACGCAGCCGGCCAGCGGGCTACGCGCGAGTTCGTGCGCGAGGTGCGTCACCGCCTGGCGGTCTCCGATCGCCAAAACCCGGGTCTGGTACTGGCCTTCCGCGCGCTTGCGGTTGACGTGCTTGCGCCACGCGCTGCGGCTGCCCAGCAACGCCAACGTCCCGACCGGAAGCGCGATCGCCAGATAGCCGCGGGCCAAGTCGACCTTGGCGAGCAGCGTCACCATCGCGATGATGCCGAATGTCCAGAAGGATGCGGTGCCGATCCGGCGGTACTCCTCGATCCCGGCGCCGATGACTCGCGTTGAGCGCGTTTGGAATACCGCGAGGGCCGACAGCCACAGCGCCGCGAAGAGGGCGGAGAACAGCGTCATCATCGGGTCGGAGTAGCCGGAGGTGTTGGCGATCTCGCCGAAGCGAACATACTGCGCAAGCAACACCGAGGCGCAGACGATCACCGAGTCGCTGATGCGCAGATTCTGCGAATAGTGGTCCTGCCAACGCCGTAAGGCGTTGCCACTGGCCGAAGGCAGCGGACCCGCGGTCGCCGGCGAAGCACTGGTCTCGCCACGATGCGCCGCGGTCACGCTGGGGGACCAGGCTTTCAGCGGCCGACGGCTGGGCATGACATCCACCGTGTTGCGAATCATTACCGACTGATGCATGTTGCCACCTGCTCCACTGGAACCAATCGGGGTTTGCGTGCGGGCCAGCTCGCGTCCTGTTCGGAGATGACCGTGACCGGGATAGGCCACGAGATGCCGAATTCGGGGTCGTCCCAGCGGATCCCCTGCTCATCGGGCACCGCGTGCTGCTGCCCGCTGACCTGGTAGCTGACCTCGGTGTCGTCGATCTGCGTCTGAAAGCCGTGGGCGACATAGGGCGGCAGGTACAGGGTCCGGTGGTCATCGGCGTTCAGCTCGACCATCACGTGGTCGCCATAGGTCACAGAGTCGGAACGGACGTCGACCGCGACGGCGGCGATGGCGCCGCGGGTGCAGCGGAGCAGCTTGGCCTCGGCGTGCGGCGGCACCTGACGGTACAGGCCGCGCACGGTGCCGCGGGTGTAGTTGAAGACGATATTCGTCTGCGTGACATCGAAATTCAGCCCGTGATTGGCGAAGTCCCGGGCGCAGAACGAGCGTGAGGAAAACCCGCGATGGTCGCGGCTGAGTTCGAGATCGATGATGGTCACCCCGGCGACGTTGGTGGGCGTGTACTTCACTTACCGCTCCTTCTGTGACCGGGCCTGCAGAAAACCTCGTCGCGCATGCGATGGCTCACGCATATCCGGCGGCGGGCGGACGCGTCATCACGGTCGGGATGACGCCATAGCGGGGTCCGAGCGTCTTGCCGGACGCGGCCGCCAGGCGCGGTAGCGAGCCCATGACGCTCGGCGGCACGTTCGCGCCGGCGAGGTTGATGGCGGGCATGGCCGACACGGCGCTGTTGGCCGCGGGGATCACGCTGGTCCAGCTCGCCGGCACGGCCAGCGGGCCCAGCGAGGCCGCGCTGCCCAGGCTGCCGAACACGCCGGATCCGAGCGACCCGAGCGCACCCGCGCCGCTGCTCGCCGCGCTCGCGACCCCCGACGCCGCGGTTCCCGCCACCGCCATGGCCCCGTCGCTGGCGGCCTTGGCCAGGCCCTGGGCGGTCTGGGCCATGCCGAGGATGGAGGACATCCCGTACAGGGGTGTGGCTCCGGCCATGAAGTAGGTGGCGGCGGTGTTGGGCAGTTGGGACACCAGGCTGGAAATCGCCGAGGAGGTGGCCGAGTCGACCGCCGAACTGGCCGTGCCGCCCGCGGCGCCTCCCGCGGTGCCGCCGGCGTCGGTGAGCGTGTTGATCCCGGCGGTCATCGGTGAGGACAGCTGGTGCAGCGCGGTGGGCACCTTGGACACCACCTGCGCGAGATTCGCCTGTTCGGTTTGCGAGGTGATCTGCCCGACCACCGCGGCCTGCCGGGCCATCCCGCTTTCGTTGGTCACGTGTGGTGCCGGGTTGAACTGGGTCACCGAGCAGGCCGCGGCCGAGCCGGCGGCGTACTCGTACATCGCGGCGGCGTCCTGCGCCCACATCTCGCCGTACTCGGCTTCGGTGGCCGCGATCGCCGCCGCGTTCTGGCCGAAGAAGTTGGTCGCGACCAGCATCGCGAGCTGGGCCCGGTTGGCGGCCACCGCCGGCGGGGGGACGGTCATGGCGAAGGCGGCTTCGTAAACCTCGACGGCGAGCCGGGCCTGACCGGCCGATTCCGCGGCCCGCGCGGCGGCCCCGGCCGTCCACGCCATGTACGGGGCGAAGGCGGAGGCCATCGTCAGCGACGACGGGCCCAGCCAGCGCTGGGTGGTCAAACCCGCGATCACCGACCGGTAGCAGCTCGCCGCGGCATGCAGTTCGGCGGCCAGACCGTCCCAGGCCACCGCGGCGGCGCTCAGCGAGAGCGGGCCGGGGCCGGCGTACATCCTCGTGGAGTTGATCTCCGGGGGAAGGGCTCCGAAATCGATCATTTCAGGCCCTGGCCGTCAGTCGGGCCGAGGCGCCGGGGGCGGCGGGAGAGGCGAAAGCGACCGGCAATGCGTCGACAAACCGCAGGTCAGCCATGGTCTGCCGGCCAGGTAAGGCCTGTGACCAGCGGTTCGCCGTAACGAACGACATGTGCTTCCCCTTATGCGGTGAGACGGTCGATACGATCTCGGAGCCGATTACAAACTGACGATCTGACAATAGCGTATAAAACATACTAATGGTTTGACAAGGGCGTGTGATCTGGACCTCAGGTATTTACGCGCGCGTCAACCGGGACAGCCGTATGACTGCTAACCTCGGAAGTGGACTGGATATCTTGAGCGACGTGTTCGCTCCAACCCCTGAAGAACCGAGGTAGTTGTGCCCTGCTGGAGCAAGGCGTTTGTCGACGTGACGGCGGGCGGCACGGCCCGCGGCGTCGGCTTCGGCCTGGGCATTCGGGACAAAACTCGCGCCACGGGGAAATCGAGTTCTCGACAGCGATGACGACCCATTCGACCGATGGACGAGCGGACGCGACCCGGCAACAGATTCTGCGGGCCGCGTCCCATCAGTTCGCCCGGCGCCCTTACCACGACGTCGGCCTCGACGACATTCTCGCCGAGGCCGAACTGACCAAGGGCGCGATGTACTTCCACTTCAAGTCGAAGCACGCGTTGGCGGTCGCGATCATCGACTTTCAGACCGAGGCCGGCGCCGAAGCCGTGCGGGACCTGCTGTCGCGCGGGCTCTCGGGCCTCGAGACCCTGATCGACTTCTCCTATTTGATCGCGATCAAGGACATCAAGACCGATGTCGTCAGGTCGGGCCTGAACCTGATGGAATCGATCGGCCTGGCCGACGGGCTGCAGGAAAAGTTGTTCGACCAATGGATCAAAGCCCTGGCCAGAGTCGCGGAGCAAGCCAAGGCCGAGGGCGACATAAGTGCTGACTGCGACCCGCAAGACCTCGGCCGCTTGATGGTCTCGCTGCACATGGGGCTGCGGAAAACCAGCAACCTGGACGACCCGGAACGCTTCCTGCGCGACCTGGAGAAGTGCTGGTCCCTGCTGCTGACCGGGGTGCTGCAGCCGGACCGCGCCGAGTACTTCCACCAATTCCTCAGGCGGCGTGCGGCACTCGCCATCAATACCAGTTCCGCGGATACCGACTAGCAGGTGCGGGGCAACGTGAAACGCGATGAGCGATCCGCGCATCCAATGAGACCCCGGAGGTGCGTGCACAATGGCGCGCCAAGTTCGGTCTGAAGCCACCCGTCGAAAAATCCTCGATGCCGCGATCGAAGTGTTCGGTGACGTCGGGTATGCGGCCGCTGGATGGAGCACCATCATCGAGCGAACGGGAATGACCAAGGGCGCTCTCTATCACCACTTCGATTCGAAAGAATCGTTGGCCGCGAACATCATCGAGGAAGGCTCGGACACGCTGCTGAGCG
This sequence comes from Mycobacterium mantenii, assembly GCF_010731775.1. Taxonomy (NCBI): domain Bacteria; kingdom Bacillati; phylum Actinomycetota; class Actinomycetes; order Mycobacteriales; family Mycobacteriaceae; genus Mycobacterium; species Mycobacterium mantenii. The sequence continues at coordinate 5,724,812 of NZ_AP022590.1, forward strand.
CTTTCCGCAACGTCTGCGGGGCGTCGTCGCCGGGGCTGGAAAACCTGCTACACGGCACATTCACGATCGTCGAGGTGTTGAGCTCAGACAAAATGGCCCGCGCGGCCGCGCAATTGGCCACGGCGTTAAGCGGATTCAACGGAGCGGCCTCGCGCTTCTTCGCGAACCTGATGCTGGAAACGGCGCAGGAGGCGCGGCGAGCGATCAAGGAAGGCGACCTTCGTGACGAAATCGACCCTGACGTGCTCAGCGCGTCGATCATCGGCACCATCTTCGGGGCGCGGTTGGTGACCGGCGCCATATCGAGCCACGGCCGAATCGGCAACATCATCGGCGACCCCACCGCGCGCTTGCATCAGATATGGAATCTGCTGCTCCCTGGGGTTGTCTCGGAAGCGTCGCTACCCTACTTCCAGCAATTCCTGCGTCGCGAAGAAATGCGCCATGCGGCGGCCAGGGCCGCCCGTGACCAGGCCGCAGCGGAATCAAAAACCGAGTAGTTCCCGATGAGCGCCTTCGCCCTGGCGTCCCTTCTTTGACGATCCGTTCCGGATAGCCGGCAATGGCAGGATCTTCGAAGAGCTGGTGCGAGATACCTTTTCGCGGTCGCCACGACGGCGATTCCGTTATTGGGGTTGAAGCGCTTTCAACAATGCATACTGTTCCGGTGATGTACCGGAAATCTCTCCGCCGACTAATTGCGCTGGCCGGTGTCGTCGGATTCTTGGTGATGAGCGCTCCGGCATCGTGGGGTGCGCCCGCCGACCCGACCACGCCGTCGGACTCGACGTCGACGTCGACTTCGGCGACGACAACCACGACGACGCTGTCGATGACGGACGTTGGTGCCTCGGCGAATCTGGAGTTCTGGGGCCTGACGAGCAGCCAGCAGCTTTCCCTTCCGGTACTGCACGGGCTGAACCCGGCGGCGTTCAATGCGACCGTCGAATTGCCGATCAATCTGCGGTCCGGGTTGCTCACCGTGTCGCAGGGCGAGCGCACCCTCGCGCGCCTGAATCTGCCCAACACCGATCAGGCCCCGATCGTCATTCCATTGGGCGGGGCAGAGGTGATCGACAATTGGTTGACGGTGACGTTGCGGGCCTATCTGGTGCCGAATGACGGAGCTTGCCTGTATCCGGAGAGCCCGCTGCGTCTGGCCAACGGGACGGTCAACTACACGGGCACCGAATTACCGCCCACCACGGTGTCGCATTTCTTGCCGCCGGTGCTGCGGAAACTGACCATATATCTGCCACAATCGCCGTCGACGGCCGAGTCTGACACCGCAATTCAACTCGCCACCTCCGCGGCCGCGCACTATGGCAAACAGGCGCCCGATATCGTGGTGATCCCGTTGCAGGAAGGACAGGGCGCGCCGCCGGCGCCGCCGCAATCGCTGGAACGTCAGGTCGTCGTCAAAGAGGGTCCGGACAACGGGCTTTCGCTGCAAGGCTCCTCCGGTGTGCCGTGGCTGTTGATTTCGGGTCCGCTGAATCGCACCGACGAGTCGGACACGGCCGTGCTGTTCAGCGACCTGTCGGATTTGGCCCTGTCGTCCAAGGCCTCGGTGGAATCACCCAAGCCCAAAGTGCAATTGCCTGGGGACACCGCCACGCTGCGCGAACTTGGCCAGTCCGTTGCCAACTCGACTTCACTGCAGCCACGGGTGTCGATCGGAGTGGACCAGACCCGGTTTGGCAGATCCGTTCACTCGGTGCGGGTGCATCTGCGGGGCTCATACACTCCGACGCCCAACAACATCGGCGGGCAGATCGCGGTAACCGTCGGCCCGGACACCATCGACCACTGGCCGACCGACGGCCATGGCGACATCGACCGGTGGGTCGACGTCCCGGACCGACTGCTACAGCGATACACCAGCGTTGACTTGGTGCTCGACGTCGCGAGCAACATCGGCCATTGCGGAGACTTCTACACCGCCGGTCCCGGCAACCAGCTCCTGACGCTGAACATCAGCGGCGACAGCATCATTCAGAGCAGCCCCGCCGCGCCGCCGGTGCCGGACGGTTTTCAATCGGTGCCGCAAACACTGATGCCGCGGGTTCAGGTGGGCGTCGCCGAGCACTCCTTCGTCGACACCGTGCGGGCGCTCGACATCATGGTGGGCCTGCAGCGCATCAGCTCGATCCCGATCGACACCACCGTCACCAGCGTCAAGCAAGCGATCGATTCCTCCAATCCCGCGCTACTGGTCTCCGCCGACGGGTGGAACCAGTCCGACGTGGTGCTCCCGGTGGCCGCGGGGCCCAGCGGTCCGATCACCGTCAATGCCGTCGGGTCGGGCGACAAGCCCGCCAAGCTCACCCTGGACCCGGTGCTGCGGTTCGCTTCTCTCCAAACGGTTTTCAACCGCGGCCGATCCCTGCTGGTCGCGACGTCCAACGGAGCGCCCGGACAACTCGACGAGCTGATCAGATGGCTCAAGAGCGACAACAACAAGCACTGGCAACGGCTCAAAGGCGTTGCGGTGGTGTCGGTACCGGGGCAAGACCCGGTGACCGTCGACCATCCGCCGTTGGCGCCCGGCGCATCCGCCGGGGGATCCGGAGGCCATTCCGACCTCGACTGGCTGTGGTGGTTCGGCGCGGGTTGGGTCGCCGTGGCCATCGTGGGCGCAGGGGTGATTCTGTGGCGCGTGCGACGCGAATCCTGGCGGCGCCGATAGAGTCTGACGCGTGATGGCACGAGTCGCAGACATCGTGGCGCGCCCGACCATCAAGAACATCGCGGCCGGATTGCTCTGCGCCGCCGGGGTTCCGGCGGTGGCCCGGCGACGACACCGCGACATGCTCGCCATCCTGATGTTCCATGGCGTGGAAGACCAACCGCTGTCGCCGCCCTGCTGGCATGTCAACGACGCGGCGCTGTATCGCCGCCAATTGGACTACGTGCGTAGGCACTTCAACGTCCTGCCGCTCGAGGAGGCCCTCGCCGCCCTTGCCGCCGGGACATTGCCGCCGCGCGCCCTGGCGATCACGTTCGACGACGGCACCCGCAACCTCGCGACACACGCACTGCCGGTGCTGCGCGATCTGAACCTGCCCGCGGCGGTGTTCGTCGCGACCGGCCCGATCGGCACCGGTGAAACCTTGTGGCCCGACCGGCTGTGGTTGGCGATCGCCCGCAGCAACGCCGCCGAAGTAGATTTGGCCGCACTGGGATTGGGGACGCGCTCGCTGGACGGCAGCGCCAAGCGGGGCGGTGTCTACGAGGCGGCCGTCGAGGCATTGAAGGACCTCGCCGACGCCGAACGCATCGAAACGCTCGACGCGATCCTGCGCGCACTCGGATACCGCGACGACGGCGACGCAGGCCCGTTCCGGATGCTCACCTGGGACGAAGCGCGTGCCATGGCCAAAGACCCTCTGGTGACGCTGTACCCGCACACGGTGACCCATCCGATCCTCGCCCGGTGCGCCGACGGCAAGGTGGAGCAGGAGATTGGCGATTCCTGCGCGGCGCTCGAACGTGAGACCGGCTTGACGCCAACCGTTTTCGCCTATCCGAATGGCCGGCTGCAGGATTTCGACGCCCGAGCCAAGGACGCGTTGCGCCGCCGTGGAGTGCGCTGGGCGCTGTCCACCGCGCCTGGATTCGCCGATCGTCGCTGCGACCCGCTGGCATTGCCCCGGTTGGCGGTGGGCGGCAATTCGTCGTTCGACCACTTCCGGCTCACGGTCTCCGGCGGCGTGCCGGGCCGGCGCAGACCCGCCGGCCCGGCGCGCCGCTGACCGGGTACAGCTAGCGCGCTTCTTCCCAGAGCTGTTCGGTCAGATCCTGGAACGCGGCGAGGGCGAATTGGTCGTCGACCCGGCGCACCGCGGACCTGCTCATCATCGCGCGCACCACCGAGCCGTCCTTGTGTGCCAGCTCGACGACCATGTTCGCGAGGGCGTGGACGGTCGCCAGCAGCGAATCCGACGCCGGGGCCTGATGAAAGATCTGCTCGAATCGCAGCGTCAAGGCCTCGTCAGGTTCGTATCCCATCATGTCGGCAAACGCGGTGTTGGCGAACAAGATACTGCCGTCATCGCCGATGGCCAGTACGGGAACCGGGATCCGCTCCAGCACAACCAGCGCGGGTAGCTCCTTGAGAGTCGTCATCGGCGATTGGCTCTGTTGCCTGTTCTGGCGTCGTTCCACACCGAGGATTATGGTCTATACCAGAACATATGTTGGACTCTTTTGTCCAAAGTGCCACACAAGTATTGGCTGCGTCGTCGAACTCGCTTGATCCTCAACCGAATTGTCGAGCCGTTTGATCCTTGCTCATTCGACTTGGGAAACAGGCTGATAGCGGGGGAACACACCGGTGGGAGCCGGCAGCGCCGTGCCGGGTGCCAGCCGGGTGCCGGCGGCCGCGAATGTCCGTTGGTCGTGGGCCTGCCCGAGCAGATCAAGCAGCTTGCCGGCCGATTCGGGCATGACGGGCTGGACCAGCAGCGCGGCGATGCGGACCGCCTCGCAGGTGACGTACAAGACGGTGCGGAAGCGGGCCTGATCGGCCACGGATTCGCTCTTGCGCAAGACCCACGGCTGCTGCGCCGAAAAGTATTTGTTGGCGTCGCCGAGCATCAGCCAGACCGCTTCGAGGGCCAAGTGCATCGCCTGCGATTCGAAACCGGCCCGGACGCGTTCCAGCAACCCGTCGGCCGTCGTCAACAACTCGGTGTCGGCGGCGATCAGCTCACCGGGTTGCGGAACGACCCCATCGAGGTTCTTGGCGATCATCGACAACGACCGCTGGGCCAGGTTGCCCAGTTCGTTGGCCAGATCGGAGTTGATCCGGGTGACGATGGCGTCTTCGGTGTAGCTGCCGTCCTGACCGAACGGCACCTCCCGCAACAGGAAGTAGCGGAGTTGGTCTACGCCGAACGTCTCGATAAGGGTTGCCGGGTCGACGATGTTGCCCACCGACTTGCTCATCTTCTGCCCGCGGTTGAGCAGGAACCCGTGCGCGAAAACCCTGCGCGGCAATTCGATTCCGGCCGACATCAAAAACGCCGGCCAGTACACGGTGTGGAATCGGATGATGTCCTTACCGATCATGTGCAGGTCGGCCGGCCAGTAGCGGCGGAACTGCTCGGATTCGGTGTCCGGGTAGCCGACGCCGGTCAGGTAGTTGGTCAGCGCGTCGACCCAGACGTACATGACGTGGTCGGGATGCTCGGGCACCTGCACGCCCCAGTCGAACGAGGTGCGCGAGATCGACAAGTCGCGCAGGCCGCCCGAGACGAAGCTGACCACCTCGTTGCGTCGGACCTCGGGCCCGATGAAGTCCGGGTTGGCCTCGTAGTGGGCCAGCAGCTTGTCGGCATACGCCGAGAGCCGGAAGAAGTAGGTCTGCTCCTCGGTCCAGGTCACCGGGGCGCCGGTTTCGACGGCGATCCGGGTCCCGTCGACGAGCGCGGTCTCCGATTCGACGAAGAACCGCTCGTCGCGGACCGAATACCACCCGGAATAGGTGTCCAGATAGATGTCCCCGGCGGCCTGCATCCGTCGCCAGATCGCCTTGGAGGCCTCGATGTGGTCGGCGTCGGTCGTGCGGATAAACCGGTCGAAGGAGATGTTCAGCTTCTCCTGCAGGCGCTGGAACACGTCGGAGTTGCGCCGCGCCAGCTCGGCGGTGGGAATGCCCTCGGCCGCCGCCGTCTCGACCATCTTGAGGCCATGCTCGTCGGTGCCGGTCAGGAATCGGACGTCGAACCCGTCGAGCCGCTTGAACCGGGCGATGGCGTCGGTGGCGATGTATTCGTAGGCATGCCCGACGTGCGGATCGCCGTTGGGATACGTGATCGCGGTGGTGACGTAATAGGGCCTCATCGCCCTCAACCTTATTGGGGCCACCTTATTGTGTGCGCGTGAGTTCCCAACGTCAGCCGCCCCCGGCCCCCGAGCCGTTGAGCCCGCTTGTCGACGCGCACACCCACCTCGATGCGTGCGGCGCCGAAGACGCCGAGGGGGTGCGGGCCATCGTGGACCGCGCCGCGGCGGTCGGGGTGGTCGCGGTCGTCACGATCGCCGACGACCTGGACTCGGCGCGCTGGGTCACCCGCGCCGCGGACTGGGACCCCCGGGTTTATGCGGCGGTGGCGCTGCACCCGACCCGCGCCGGCGCGCTGGACGACGCCGCCCGCGCCGAAATCGAGCGGCTGGTGGCCCATCCCAGGGTGGTGGCCGTCGGCGAGACCGGCCTGGACCTGTACTGGCCCGGACGCCTGGACGGCTGCGCCGAGCCGGCCGTGCAGCGGGAGGCGTTCGCCTGGCACATCGACCTGGCGAAGCGGTGCGGCAAACCGCTGATGATCCACAACCGGGAAGCCGACGCCGAGGTGCTCGACGTGCTGGCTGCCGAGGGCGCTCCGGACGCCGTGATCTTTCACTGCTTTTCGTCGGACGCCGCCATGGCCCGCCGCTGCGTGGACGCCGGATGGCTGCTGAGTTTGTCCGGCACCGCGAGCTTCCGCAACGCGCGCGCCCTGCGCGAGGCCATCCCGTTGATACCGCCGGAGCAGCTGCTGGTGGAGACCGATGCACCCTTTTTGACGCCGCATCCCTATCGGGGGACGGCGAACGAGCCCTATTGCCTTCCCTATACTGTTCGGGCGATCGCCGAACTGGTGGGTCGTCGCCCGGAAGAGCTGGCCGAGACGACAACGGGCACTGCTCAGCGGGTGTATGGATTGGTCACTGGTTGAGGTGAACGACCAGGCGATTCTTATAACATCGCCGCGTCGGAGTTGCCCAACATTGACCGGTTCGTTACCGTCTTGTGATCGAACGGTTGGGCCTGCGGGCCCTTAATTTGTGACTTGCTGCTGAATGAGTGGGTTGTTGAGGGTTGGGTAGCGCGCGTTGAGTGTATTGACAAAACTTCATCAGAATCCTTCGCCGATGTTGCGGCTCGTGGTCGGAGGGCTGCTGGTGGTCCTGGCATTCGCGGGCAGTTATGCGGTTTCGGTGTGCAAGACGGTGACGTTGACCGTCGACGGAGTCGCCATGCGGGTGACCACCATGAAGTCGCGGGTGATCGACGTCGTCGAGGAAAACGGTTTCGTCATCGACGAGCGCGACGACCTCTATCCCGCGGGTGATGTCCCGGTGCACGACGCCGGCAAGATCGTGCTGCGCCGCAGCCGCCCGTTGCAGATCTCGCTGGACGGCCGCGACACCAAGCAGGTGTGGACCACCGCATCCACGGTGGACGAGGCGCTGGCCCAGCTGGCGATGACCGACACCGCCCCGGCCGCTGCCAACCGCGGCAGCCGCGTGCCGCTGGCCGGGATGGCGCTGCCCGTCGTCAGTGCCAAGACAGTCCGCATCAACGACGCCGGTGCGATCCGCACGGTGCACCTGGCGGCGCCGAACGTCGCCGGCCTGCTGAGCGCCGCCGGCGCGCCGCTGGTCGAGAGCGACCAGGTGGTACCCGCCGCCACGGCGCCGATCGTCGACGGGATGGAAGTCCAGGTCACCCGGAACCGGATCCAGCAGGTCACCGAGCGGATCCCGCTGCCGCCCACCGCCCGTCGGATCGAAGATCCGGGTATGAACATGAGCCGCCAGGTCGTCGAGGATCCGGGCAGCCCGGGCACGCAGGACGTCACATTCTCGGTGGCCACGGTCAACGGCGTCGAGACCGGCCGGCTGCCGATCGCCAATGCGGTGATCACGCCCGCCCGCGATTCGGTGGTCCGCATCGGCACCAAGCCTGGCACCGAAGTGCCTCCGGTCAGCGACGGCTCCATCTGGGATGCGATCGCCAGCTGTGAGGCCGGCGGAAACTGGGCGATCAACACCGGTAACGGGTATTACGGCGGTGTGCAGTTCGATCAGGGCACGTGGGAGCGAAACGGCGGGTTGCGGTTCGCCTCCCGTGCCGACCTCGCCAGCCGCGAGGAGCAGATCACCGTCGCCGAGGTGACCCGAGAGCGCCAGGGGTGGGGCGCGTGGCCGGTGTGCAGTGGAAGAGCTGGTGCACGCTGACCATCCGGCTACTCGGACGCACCGAGATCAGGCGGCTGGCCAGAGAACTTGAGTTTCGGCCACGGAAATCGCTCGGCCAGAACTTCGTGCACGACGCCAACACGGTGCGCCGGATAGTCTCGATCTCGGGGGTGAGCCGGTCTGACCACGTCCTGGAAGTCGGGCCCGGCCTGGGGTCGCTGACCCTGGCCCTGCTCGACCGCGGTGCCGCCGTCACCGCCGTCGAAATCGACCCGGTACTGGCCGAACGGTTGCCCCACACCGTCGCGGAGCATTCCAATAGCGAAATCCAGCGCCTCACGGTGGTCAACCGCGACGTCTTGACCCTGCGCCGTGACGAGCTGGCCGATGCGCCGACCGCCGTCGTCGCCAATCTGCCGTACAACGTCGCGGTCCCGGCGCTGCTGCACCTGCTGTCCGAGTTTCCGTCCATTCGGGTCGTGACGGTCATGGTGCAGGCCGAGGTCGCCGAGCGACTGGCCGCGGAGCCGGGCGGCAAGGAGTACGGCGTGCCCAGCGTCAAGGTTCGTTTCTTCGGCAAGGTCCGCCGGTGCGGCACGGTGTCGCCGACCGTTTTCTGGCCGATTCCCCGCGTCTACTCCGGGCTGGTCCGCATCGACCGGCACGCCACCTCGCCATGGCCGACCGACGAAGCCTTCCGCCGGCAGGTGTTCGAACTGGTCGACATCGCGTTCGGGCAGCGGCGCAAGACCTGTCGCAACGCGTTCGTGGCCTGGGCCGGCTCGGGCAACGAGTCGGCGGATCGGTTGCTGGCCGCCAGCATCGACCCGGCCCGCCGCGGTGAGACGCTCTCGATCGACGACTTCGTGCGGTTGTTGCAGCGGTCCGCCGACCGGCCGGACAGCGCCGCCGAGGTGTCGGCACACACGGCGGAACAGGGGGCCTCGGCCGGCTGACGCCCGGGCGTCGGGGCGCCATTGCGTGTGGTTGGCCGGCGGCAGCGATAGTCTGCTGCGGTGTCCGCATCTGACGGCAATACCGCTGCGCAGTGGGTGCCCACCGGGTCGGTCACCGTTCGGGTGCCCGGCAAAGTCAACCTCTACCTGGCGGTCGGTGACCGCCGCGAGGACGGCTACCACGAGCTGAACACCGTCTTCCAGGCGGTTTCCCTGCTCGACGAGGTGACGGTCCGCAATGCCGATGTGCTCTCGCTCGAGATCGTCGGCGAGGGCGCCGAGAAGCTGCCCACCGACGAACGCAATCTTGCCTGGCAGGCCGCCGAGCTGATGGCCGAACACGTCGGCCGCGCGCCGGACGTGTCGATCATGATCGACAAATCCATTCCGGTGGCCGGCGGGATGGCCGGTGGCAGCGCCGACGCGGCGGCCGTGCTGGTCGCGATGAACTCGCTGTGGGAACTCAACGTGCCCCGCCGCGACCTGCGCATGCTGGCCGCGAGGCTGGGCAGCGACGTGCCGTTCGCGCTGCACGGCGGAACCGCGTTGGGCACCGGCCGCGGCGAGGAGTTGGCGACGGTGTTGTCCCGCAACACCTTTCACTGGGTGCTGGCGTTCGCCGACAGTGAGCTGCTGACGCCGGGAGTCTTCGCCGAACTGGACCGACTGCGGGAGGCGGGAGATCCGCCCCGCCTGCCCGCGCCCGGCCCGGTGCTGGCCGCCCTGGCCGCGGGCGACGCCGAGCGGCTGGCGCCGCTGCTCGGCAACGAGATGCAGGCGGCCGCCGTGAGCCTGCACCCAGGTTTGCGGCGGACGTTGCGTGCCGGTGTGCAGGCCGGGGCGCTGGCCGGCATCGTGTCCGGTTCGGGCCCGACGTGTGCCTTCCTGTGCCAGTCGGCGGCCGCGGCCGTCGACGTCGGCACGGAGGTGTCCGGGGCGGGTGTCTGCCGCACGGTGCGGGTGGCCAGTGGGCCGGTGGTGGGCGCGCGGGTGGTCCCCGCACCCACCGAGGTGTGACACCCCTGAGGTGTGAAAAGAACCGCAATTCGCGCATTCGTTTGGCGCTTCCCTAAGAGGAGTTTAAGATAATGCGCGGTGACGGGAAGCGCTGAGCAAGATCACTTAATTCCATCGTCCGCCGGGCGTTCCGGCGGGCGATTAATGCATCGGGCCCGGCAAGGTTTCTCGGGCCCGCTTTGCGCTTATCGAGGCCGCTCTGGTCCGGCGGGCGTGGACGCATCATCGATCCGAGACCTAACCGCCACCCAACTGTGTTTGCGTGCTTGCGGCGAAGTGTTACCCAACGGGCGGAACATGAGATCCCGGGCGTTGGGACAACCGCTGGAACCGAGGAGGTTTTTGTGAGCAGGTTTACCGAGAAGATGTACCGCAATGCCCGGTCGGTGACGACGGGCATGGTCACCGGTGAACCCCACGAACCGGTCCGCCACACCTGGGGCGAGGTCCACGAGCGCGCGCGCCGCATCGCGGGTGGCTTGGCCGCCGCCGGCATCGGACCGGACGACGCTGTCGGCGTGCTCGCCGGCTACCCGGTGGAGATCGCGCCGACGGCGCAGGGCCTGTGGATGCGCGGGGCCAGTCTGACCATGCTGCACCAGCCCACGCCGCGGACGGATCTGGCCGTGTGGGCCGAGGACACCATGAACGTCATCGGCATGATCGAGGCGCAGGCCGTCGTCGTCTCGGAGCCGTTCCTGGTGGCCATCCCAGTGCTCGAGGAGAAGGGCATCACGGTCCTCACCGTGGCTGACCTGCTCGCGGCGGAACCCATCGAACCCGTCGAGGTCGGCGAGGACGCACTAGCCCTGATGCAGCTGACCAGCGGCTCGACCGGGTCCCCCAAGGCGGTGCAGATCACCCACCGCAACATTTACTCCAACGCCGAGGCGATGTTCATCGGCGCCCAGTATGAGGTCGACAAGGACGTCATGGTCAGCTGGCTGCCCTGCTTCCACGACATGGGCATGGTCGGCTTCCTCACCATCCCGATGTACTTCGGTGCCGAGCTGGTCAAGGTCACCCCGATGGACTTCCTGCGCGACACCCTGCTGTGGGCCAAGCTCATCGACAAGTACAAGGGCACCATGACCGCGGCGCCCAACTTCGCCTACGCGCTACTGGCCAAGCGGCTGCGCCGCAACGCCAAGCCCGGCGACTTCGACCTGTCGACCCTGCGCTTCGCCCTGTCCGGGGCCGAGCCCGTCGAGCCCGCCGATGTCGAGGACCTGCTCGACGCGGGCGCGCCGTTCGGCCTGAACCCGGCGGCGATCCTGCCGGCCTACGGCATGGCCGAGACCACGCTGGCCGTGTCGTTCTCGGAGTGCAACGCCGGGCTGGTGGTCGACGAGGTGGACGCCGACCTGCTGGCCGCGCTGCGCCGCGCCGTACCGGCCGCCAAGGGCAACACCCGCCGGCTGGCCACGCTCGGTCCGCTGCTGCAGGACCTCGAGGCGCGCATCATCGACGAGAACGGCGACGTGATGCCGCCGCGCGGTGTCGGTGTCATCGAGCTGCGCGGCGAGTCGCTGACGCCCGGCTACCTCACCATGGGCGGCTTCATCTCGGCGCAGGACGAGAACGGCTGGTACGACACCGGTGACCTCGGCTACCTGACCGAGGACGGCCACGTGGTGGTGTGCGGCCGGGTCAAGGACGTCATCATCATGGCGGGCCGCAACATCTATCCCACCGATATCGAGCGTGCCGCGTGCCGAGTCGAGGGGGTGCGGCCCGGCTGCGCCGTGGCCGTGCGGCTGGACGCCGGCCACTCGCGCGAGACCTTCGCCGTGGCGGTGGAGTCCAACGCCTTCCAGGACCAGGCCGAGGTGCGTCGCATCGAGCACCAGGTCGCCCGTGAGGTGGTGGCCGAGGTCGACGTGCGGCCGCGCAACGTAGTGGTGTTGGGTCCGGGAACCATCCCGAAGACGCCGTCGGGCAAGCTGCGCCGATCCACCTCCGTCAGCCTGGTCACCTAGTCCGGGGTTGCTGCGGCGAGTGTGTGGGTTAGGTACGTCCGCACCTCGAAATCCGTCCACAGGCCCCACGCTCGGCGTGCCCGCCGGCCTACCAGGCGTGGACGCGGTTCTGCGCGGGCTCTAAACCCAGTTCGATGAGCAACTCGGTGGCGTCCGCGGCCTGCTCGCAGACGGTGGGCACCTCGGCCCGTTCGGCGGCGCTGAAATTTTCCAGCACGAACGCCGCCGGATCCTTGCGTCCCGGAGGGCGACCGATGCCGAGGCGAACCCGCTGAAAATCCTTGCTGCCCAAGGCATTAGCGACCGAACGCAGACCGTTGTGGCCGCCTTCGCCGCCGCCGATCTTGAGCCGGATGCGGCCGAAGTCCAGGTCGAGGTCGTCGTGGATGACGATGATGTCGCCCGGGGGCACCGAGTAGAACTTCGCCAACGGGCCGACCTGACGGCCGGATTCGTTCATGTAGCAGCGCGGTTTGGCCACGACCACCGCGTGCCCCGCGAGGCGGCCGCTCACAATCTCGGCGCCGGAACGCTTGTGCGCCTTGAACTTCGAACCCATCCGCGCCGCGAGCAGGTCGGCGACCATGAACCCGACGTTGTGCCGGGTCCGGGCGTAGTTGTCTCCGGGATTGCCCAGGCCGACGACCAGCAACGGCTCGGCCACGGTGCGATCCGCCTACTCGGACTCGGCTTCGGCGGCCTCTTCCTCGCCGGCCTCGCCTTCTTCTTCTTCGCCTTCGGCCGCCGCGGCTTCCTCGGTGACCTCGCCCGCGCCCTCTTCGGCGAGGTCCTCGGCCGTCGGCGCGGTGACCACGTTGACCACCAGCGTCTCCGGGTCGGAGATCAGGCTGACGCCCTTGGGCAGGGCGACCTGTCCGGCGGTGAACTGGGTGCCGGGCTCGGCGCCCTCAACCGACACCGTCAACTGCTCGGGAATCGACAGGGCATCGGCCTCGATTTCGATGGTGCTGGCGTCCTGGGTGACCAGGGTGCCGGGCACGGCCTCGCCCTCGATGACCACGCGCACCTCGACGACGACCTTCTCGCCGCGCCGCACGACCAGCAGGTCGGCGTGCTGAATGGTGCGGCGAATGGGGTGGATGTCGAGCGACTTGGTCAGCGCCAGCTGCTCCTTGCCGTCGATGTCGAGGGTCAGCACGGCGTTGGTGCCCGCGTGCCGCAGCACCGCGGCGAAGTCATGGCCGGGCAGTTCCAGGTGCTGCGGGTCGGCGCCGTGGCCGTAGAGGACGGCCGGGATCTTGCCGTCGCGGCGGGCCCGCCGGGACGCACCCTTGCCGGTCTCGGCGCGGACCGCGACCTTCAACTGGTTGAGTGCTTGCTTGGCCATCGTGTCGCTCCTGTGTGCTCGCCTGTGTTTCGGGGCACGGCCGGGGTCGCGACGATTCGTCGGTCTCCGTCGATAACGGTGCTGGCCAGCCAGCCACCCTCGCCGTGACGCCCGGTCAGGTTAGCGCATCCGCACCTCAGAGGGGAAATCCGTGCCGGGCCGCGGGGCGTGCGTGACGGTGCGTCACACCAGTCACATGCACCGGCTCGCCAAGGGGCTGTGTGGCAGCCGTGGCCCACGTGACGCAGGGCTCAGAGCGGGAAACTGGTCTTGGTGAGCCGCTCGGACAGCGCCCACAACGTCGCCGCGGTGGCAGTGTCCCGGGCACGCCGGCTGCGCCCGACCGGTTGGGTGCGGCCGACCTGGCCGAACCGCGGCCCGACGAACGTGTCGCCGGGCAGATCCTGCGACGCTGCATACAGGGTCTGCCGGGCACCGAAATCGGCGTCGGTGGCGACCACCCGGGTGACGGCCGACATCAGCGTGTCACCCAGCTTGCGCCCGGAGGCGCCCTGCAGGTTGGTGTGCGAGTAGCCCGGGTGGGCCGCGAGCGCGCGCAGCGGGGAACCGGCCGCGGCCAGGCGGCGCTGCAGCTCGCTGGTGAACAGCAGGTTGGCGAGCTTGGACTGGCTGTAGGCCAGCCACGGCGAGTACCGCCGTCCCTGCCAGTTCAGGTCGTCGAGGTTGATGCGTCCGGCCCAGTGCGCCATCGACGACACCGTCACCACCCGATCGGTCAGCTTGGGCAGCAACAGGTTCGTCAGCGCGAAGTGCCCGAGGTGGTTGGTGCCGATCTGGGTCTCGAAGCCGTCGACCGTCAGTGCGAAGGGGGCGGCCATGATGCCGGCGTTGTTGATCAGCACATCGGCCTTGCCCACCCCGTCGGCGAACCGGCGCACCGACGACAGGTCCTGCAGGTCGAGCTCGCGCACCTCGACCTGACCGGCCATCTTCCGGGCCGCGGTCTCGCCCTTGCGGATGTCGCGGACGGCCATGATGATCGTGGCCCCTCGTCGCGCCAACTCGCGGGCGGTCACGGCGCCCAGCCCGCTGTTGGCGCCGGTGATGATGACGGTTCGTTCAGCGAACGACGGTAGATCTGCGGCGGTCCAGCCAGTCATGGCTGACAACACTACTGGTCACGACGCCCGGGCCGCCTGTTGCCCGACGTCTATCTACTTTGCGGCGACGACGAATCCGTGGATGATCGCGTCGATGTCGGTGGACTGCGCGGCCGCCTGATTGGCCAGACCGGTGATGGTCAGCTGCACCAGGTAACGCTGGCGTGCGGGCGGTGAGCCGGTGGGGATGACGATGCGGTTCCAGCTGTGCAGGCGCATGCCGTCGAGGTCATAGCTGCCCTGAATCATCGACGAGGGAAAGCCGTTGAAGGGCGCGCCGGAGGCGTCCAGCTGCCTGAAGTTCTCGAACAGCTGCGCGTCGTCGTTGCCGTGCTTGATGACCTGGGCCGGGTCGAAATCGCCATTCAGCTTGAACACCACCAGCCGAGCCGTGGGGAATTTGCCGCCCTGCGAGATGATCAGCGTCTGCGGGTTGATGTTCGGACTGGTGAACGGCGCCCAGCCCGGGGGTGTCGGTATCGACACCGTCAGGTCGGGCAGGGATCCCGGCGCCACAGGTTGTCCGGTCACACCGATGCTCTGCAGGTACTGCGACAGGGGAACCGGCTTCTCGGTCGCCTTGGTGGTTTCGGTCGTCGAGGTTTTCGACAGGATCGACTGGTAATCCGGCGGTTTCGGCGCACAACCGGCGACCGAGACGGCCGCCGCAACCATCGCGGCAGCGGCAACGCCCGCACGGCTGCCGACCCGATTCACAAAATCTCGCGGACCGCGTCGATCGGGCGGGCCAGCCGAGTGCCCTTCGGCGTGACGACGAAGGGGCGTTCGATGAGGATGGGGTGTTCGGCCATGGCGTCTAGCAACTGGTCATCGGTCGCGTCCGCGAGATTTAGCTCGTCATAAAGCGATTCGCGCTTGCGGGTTGCGGTGCGCACGTCGATGCCGGCGTCGCGGATCATCTTCGCCAGCTCGCTGCGCGACGGCGGGGTCTTCAGGTACTCGACGACGGTGGGGTCAAAGCCGCTGTCGCGCAGCAGGTCCAGCGTTTTGCGGGAGGTGCTGCAGCGTGGGTTGTGGTAGATGACGGCTTGGTCTGGCTTGGCAGCCATCTAGGCGTCTCCGTCGAAGAGCCCTGTGACCGAGCCATTTTCGAAGACGGCGCGGATGGTGCTGGCCAGCAGCGGCGCGATGGACAGGACCGTCAGCTGCGGGAAACGCTTCTCTTCGCCGATCGGAAGGGTGTTCGTCACAATCACTTCCCGGGCGCCGCACGCGGCCAGCCGCTCGGCGGCCGGATCGGAGAGCACGCCGTGGGTGGCCGCGATGATCACGTCGCCGGCGCCCTCGTCGCGCAGCAGCTTCACCGCGCCGGCGATGGTGCCACCGGTGTCGATCATGTCGTCGATCAAGACACAGGTCCGCCCCTGCACCTCACCGACCACGCGGTTGGACACCACCTGGTTGGGCACCCGCGGGTCGCGGGTCTTGTGAATGAAAGCCAGGGGCACGCCGCCCAGTGCGTCGGCCCATTTCTCCGCGATGCGCACCCGGCCGGAGTCCGGCGAGACGACCACCATGTTGCCGTCGGGGTAGTTGTCGCGGATGTAGCCGGTCAACAGGTTCTGCCCGCGCATGTGGTCGACGGGCCCGTCGAAGAAACCCTGAATCTGGTCGGTGTGCAGGTCGACGGTCACGATCCGGTCCGCGCCGGCGGTCTTGAGCAGGTCGGCGACCAGCCGAGCCGAGATCGGTTCGCGGCCGCGGTGCTTCTTGTCCTGCCGGGCGTAGGGGTAGAACGGCATGACGGCGGTGATCCGCTTGGCGCTGCCCCGCTTGAGGGCGTCGATCATGATCAGCTGTTCCATCAGCCAGTCGTTCACCGGCGCCGGCGCCGACTGCAGGACGAACGCGTCGCACCCGCGAACCGACTCGTTGAACCGCACGAAGATCTCACCGTTGGCGAACTCCCGCGCGGTCTGCGCGGTGACGTGGACGTCGAGCTCCTTGGCGACCTGCTCGGCCAGCTCCGGATGCGCACGGCCGGAGAAGAGCATCAAATTTTTGCGGTTATCGGTCCAGTCGTGGCTCAACGCGCTGCCCTCGCCATATCGGGGTGGGGGATGGAAGGCCCCATCGTACGAAGCGAATCGTACGGAAATGTGGCCGGGTTGCCGACTAGCGAATTCACGGTGTCTATTCGGCTTCTGGTGTGGGGCTGTCCGCGGCGCCCTGACCGGCGGCTTTCTCGGCGGCTTCGGCCGCCTGCGCGGCCGCGCTGCCCGGGCGCCTGCGGTGCACCCACCCTTCGATATTGCGTTGTGGACCCGCGGATACCGCCAGCGTTCCGGGCGGGACGTCGTTGCGCACCACGGTGCCCGCGCCGGTGTAGGCGCCGTCGCCGACCGTCACCGGCGCCACGAACATGGTGTCCGAGCCGGTGCGCACGTGCGAGCCGATGGTGGTCCGCCGTTTGGTCTCGCCGTCGTAGTTGACGAACACGCTGGACGCGCCGATGTTGCTGTGTTCGCCGATGTCGGCGTCCCCGACATAGGTCAGGTGCGGCACCTTCGACCCGGTTCCGATGGTGGCGTTCTTGGTCTCGACGAACGCGCCGAGCTTGCCGTCGTCGCCGAGCACGGTGCCCGGCCGCAGGTAGGTGAAGGGGCCGACGGTCGCGCCGGCGCCGATGGATGACGCGGTGCCGTGGGTGCGCACCACCGAGGCGCCGTCGCCGACGCTGACGTCGGTCAGGGTGGTATCGGGGCCGATGACGCAATGACCACCCACGTGGGTGCGGCCCAGCAGCTGCGTCCCCGGCTGGATGACGGTGTCGCGGCCGATGGCGACGTCGACGTCGATCCAGGTGGTGGCGGGGTCCACGATGGTGACGCCGGCCATCTGGTGGCCCGCGACGATGCGACGGTTGAGTTCGGCGCCCAGCTGCGCGAGTTGGACGCGATTGTTGACGCCGGCCACCAGTGCACTGTCGTCGACGTGGCGGGCATGGATGGCCAGGCCGTCGCCGCGCAGGATGGCGATGACGTCGGTCAGGTAGAGCTCGTGTTGGGCGTTGTTGGAACCCAACCGGTTCAGCGCCGAGCGCAGCGCCGCGGTGTCGAAGGCGTAGACGCCGGCGTTGACCTCACGGATCTCACGCTGGGAGGGCGTCGCGTCGGCGTGTTCCACGATCGCCATGACCTCGTTGTCCTGGGTGCGCAGGATGCGGCCGTAGCCACTGGGGTCACTCACCGTCGTGGTCAGCACCGT
This sequence comes from Mycobacterium mantenii, assembly GCF_010731775.1. Taxonomy (NCBI): domain Bacteria; kingdom Bacillati; phylum Actinomycetota; class Actinomycetes; order Mycobacteriales; family Mycobacteriaceae; genus Mycobacterium; species Mycobacterium mantenii. The sequence goes on from NZ_AP022590.1 coordinate 5,742,429, forward strand.
GACCGCCGCCGAGGCCGCGCTGTGGCTGGCGATGAGGTCGGCCAGGGTGTCGGCGTCCAGCAGCGGGGTGTCGCCTGAGGTGACGACGACGACCCCGGCGTAGTCGGCGGGCAGCGCGGACAGGCCGCACAGCACCGCGTCCCCGGTGCCGCGGGGCCGCTCCTGCAGCGCCACGTCGATGGGACGTCCCAGGGCGTCGGCCCAGTCGGCGACCAGCGGTGCGATGCGCTCATGGTCGTGGCCCAAAACGACCGCCAGGTGTTGCGGAGCCACCTTGGTGATCGCATGCAGGAGATGGGCCAGCATGCTGCGCCCACCGAGGGTGTGCAGGACTTTCGGGGTGTCCGACCGCATCCGGGTGCCGGGCCCGGCCGCCAGCACCAGGACCGCGGTATCACCGGGAGACGACATCAACCCTCCTCGTTGGGTTTGTCCCGCGCGGACTGCGCGCGGAAGCGCCGCACGCCGTCAAGCGTGTCACTTCAGCTGCGGTGAAGGCAAAAAACGATGGGATATCGCAACACGCAATTGAAGCTCCGTCGCCAGGACTCGAACCTGAACTATCTGAACCAAAATCAGAGGTGCTGCCGATTACACCACGACGGATCGCTAACCCACGGCGGGCGACGGGTTGAGCCCGACCGCGCCAACAAGACTTTAGTCTGACGACGGCGCGGGCTGCTTGCGGCCCGATGAGAAGTCGGACAAATCTCGACCTCGTCTGACCACGATGCGGGCCGCTGGTCGGCTGTCGACCGATACGCTGATTGACGTGGCCGTGCTGGACAAGGAACCGGATAAAGAGGTGCGGGCGCCGCGCGCCCGGATGACCGGCACCGAGCGCCGGCAACAGCTCGTCGGCATCGCGCGCACGCTGTTCGCCGAGCGCGGGTACGAAGGCACCTCGATCGAGGAGATCGCGCTGCGCGCCAACGTGTCCAAGCCGGTCGTCTACGAGCATTTCGGCGGCAAGGAAGGCCTGTACGCCGTGGTCGTCGACCGGGAGATGTCGGCGCTGCTGGACGGCATCACCTCGTCGCTGACCAACAACCGGTCCCGGGTGCGCGTCGAGCGGGTCGCCCTGGCGCTGCTCACCTACGTCGAAGAGCGCACCGACGGCTTCCGGATCATGATCCGCGACTCGCCGGCCGCGATCAGCTCGGGCACCTACTCGAGCCTGCTCAACGACGCCGTCAACCAGGTCAGCTCCATCCTGGCCGGCGATTTCTCCCGTCGCGGCCTGGATCCCGGGCTTGCGCCTCTGTACGCCCAGGCGCTCGTCGGCTCGGTGTCGATGACCGCGCAGTGGTGGCTCGACACCCGGGAGCCCAAGAAAGAAGTGGTGGCCGCGCACCTGGTCAACCTGATGTGGAACGGGTTGACCCACCTGGAAGCCGACCCGCGGCTGCAGGACGAGTAGCACGGCGTCGCGAGCGTAAGCCCACCGCGATTTTCGGCTTGATTTGTCGCAGTGCGCTTACGCTCGGCAACCGGGCGGAGCCCAGCGCGGCCCGAACTAGCCGCAGTCGCGGGCCAGCAGGTCGGCAACGGTCTCCCGGCGAACCAGTTCGCGCGCCCGCCCGTCCCTGACCGCCACCAGCGCGGGGCGGCCGACCATGTTGTAGTTCGACGCCATGCTGTGGTGGTAGGCGCCGGTGCAGGCCACGGCCAGCAGGTCGCCGGGATGCAGGTCCGCCGGAAGCTCGATGTCGCGGGCGATCTCGTCGCCCGCCTCGCAATGCCGGCCGACGACCGTGACCCGCTGCTTGAGCTCCAGCGAATGCCGGTTGGCCAGCGCGGCCGTGTATTGCGCGCCGTACAGCGACACCCGCGGGTTGTCGCTCATCCCGCCATCGACCGCGACGAAGGTGCGTCCACCGGGCTGGGTCTTGATCGAACGGACCCGGTACAGCGTCACGCCCGCCCGGCCGCTGATGGCCCGGCCCGGTTCCACCACGAGCTGGGGGCGGGGGAAATGCTCGGCGGCGCAGGCCTCGTCGAGGACGTTCTCGACGACGTCGGCCAGTTGCTCGAGATTCAGCTCGCGATCACCGGGGACGTAGGGGATGGCGTGCCCGCCGCCGATGTTCAGCTCGGTGAGGATGACGCCGTGCCGGGCCCGGATATCGGCCATCGCGGCGATCATCCGGCGGATGGCTTCGCCGTACAGGGCGGGGTCGCTGACGTGCGAGCCGATGTGGCAGTGCAGTCCGACGAGGTCGAGGATGGGGTGCGACAGCACCCGCTGGGCCGCGACGTCGGCCCGGTCGCCGTGCAGCGTGAACCCGAACTTCTGGTCGGTGACGCCGGTGGTGACGGCGCGATGCCCGTGGATGTCGATGTCGGGGGTGACCCGGATGAGCACCGGTTGGCGCCGTTGCGCCAGGCCGGCGAGGTAGGCGATCTCCATGCCGGAATCCAGCACGATGCGCCCCACGCCGACGCGCACCGCTTCGCGCAGCTCGTCGGGCGATTTCGCGTTGCCGTGCATGACGATGCGTGCCGGGTCGACGCCACCGGCGAGGGCGACGGTCAACTCCCCGCTGGAGCAGACGTCGATGCCGAGGCCCTCTTCGTGGGCCCAGCGGGCCACCGCGGTGCTCAGCAGCGACTTCCCGGCGTAGACGATCTCGGCGTCGCGCAGTGTTTTGCGGTACCGGCGGGCGCGATGCCGGAAGTCGGTTTCGTCGATGACGTAGGCCGGGGTTCCAAACTCGTCGGCGATATCGGCCAGTGGTACGCCGCCGACGCACAGCCAGCCCTCCTCGTCGGGGTGGGTGGTGAGGGGCCAGATCGCGGGATCGAATCGCGGGGAAGCCGCGTGACCGAGAGACGGCAGGATGTCCAGCAATGTCATGAATCCAACGTGCGCCCGCGGGTATTCAGGTGGGGCTCTTCTTACGATCCCTTGACGGCAGCGAGCTCAATTTTGACGCGGTTCGGCGTGTCCGGTGCCGCCCCTAGAATGGAATTCATCATGACCGCACCGGGGGCTGCTCGCCCAGAAACCCCGATCGCGGGGCTCGTTGAATTGGCGCTCACCGCGCCGACCTTCCAGCAGCTGATCGACAGCGCGGCCGCGTCGCCGGCCGAATTGCACCTGGTGGGTCCAGCCAGCGCACGGCTGTTCGTCGCCAGTGCGCTGGCGCGGTTGGGGCCTCTACTGGTAGTCACCGCGGCCGGGCGCGAAGCCGACGACCTGAGCGCTGAACTGCGCGGCGTCTTCGGCGATGCCGTCGCGGTCTTCCCATCCTGGGAAACGCTGCCGCACGAGCGACTTTCGCCCGGCGTCGACACCGTCGGCGCCCGGTTGACGGTGCTGCGCAGGCTGGCCCATCCCGACGACGCGCGGTTGGGTCCACCGCTGCAGGTGGTGGTGACCGCGGTGCGCTCGCTGCTGCAGCCGATGACGCCGCGGCTGGGGCTGGTGGAGCCGGTCACGTTGAGTGTGGGCGCGGAAATCGAATTCGAGGGCGTGATCAGCCGGCTCGCCGAGCTGGCCTACACCCGGGTCGACATGGTCGGCCGGCGCGGCGAATTCGCCGTGCGCGGCGGGATTCTCGACGTCTTCCCGCCGACCGCCGAGCACCCGGTGCGCATCGAGTTCTGGGGCGACGAGGTCAGCGAGATGCGGATGTTCTCGGTCGCCGATCAGCGCTCGATCCCGGAGATCGAGGTCGACACCCTGATCGCGGTGGCCTGCCGTGAACTGCTGCTGACCGATGACGTGCGTGAGCGCGCCGCCGAGCTGGCCGCCCGGCACCGCACCACCGAGCCCGCCATCACGGGCAGCGTCACTGACATGCTGGCCAAGATCGGCGAGGGCATCGCGGTCGACGGCATGGAGGCGCTGCTGCCGGTGTTGCGGCCCGGCGAACACGTGCTGTTGACCGACCAATTGGCGCCGCGCACCCCGGTCTTGCTCTGCGACCCGGAGAAGGTCCGCACCCGGGCCGCTGATCTGATCAAGACCGGCAGCGAATTCCTCGAGGCGTCGTGGTCGGTGGCCGCGCTCGGTACCGACGCCCCGGTCGACGTGGCGCAGTTCGGCGGATCGGGGTTCGCCGAACTCGACGACGTGCGGGCCGCCGCCGCCCGCGCCGGGCATCCGTGGTGGACGCTGAGCCAGCTGTCCGACGAGTCGGCCATGGAGCTCGATATCCGGGCGGCGCCGTCGGCTCGCGGGCATCAGCACGACATCGACGGCATCTTCGCGATGCTGCGCGCACACGTCAGCACCGGCGGCCACGCCGTCGTCGTCGCGCCCGGCACCGGCACCGCGCACCGCGTAGTGGAACGACTGGCCGAATGCGACACCCCCGCCGCGATGCTCGAATCGGGCGCGGCACCCAAGGCCGGCGTGGTCGGCGTGCTCAAGGGGCCGCTGCACGACGGCGTCATCATTCCCGGCGCCACGTTGGTGGTGATCACCGAGACCGATCTGACCGGCAGCCGGGTGACGGCCGTCGAGGGCAAGCGCCTGGCGGCCAAGCGGCGCAACACCGTTGACCCGTTGGCGCTCACCGCCGGCGATCTGGTGGTGCACGATCAGCACGGCATCGGCCGGTTCGTGGAGATGGTCGAGCGCACCGTCGGCGGCGCGCGCCGCGAGTACCTGGTGCTCGAGTACGCCTCCAGCAAGAACCGTGGTGGTGCGGCCAAAAACACAGACAAGCTGTACGTGCCGATGGATTCGCTGGACCAGCTATCGCGCTACGTCGGCGGGCAGGCGCCCGCGCTGAGCAAGCTGGGCGGCAGCGACTGGACCAACACCAAGACCAAGGCGCGCCGCGCGGTCCGCGAGATCGCTGGCGAGCTGGTGTCGCTATACGCCAAGCGGCAGGCCAGCCCCGGGCACGCGTTCGGGCCGGACACCCCGTGGCAGGCCGAGATGGAGGACGCGTTCGGCTACACCGAGACGGTCGACCAGCTCACCGCGATCATCGAGGTCAAAAGCGACATGGAAAAGCCGATCCCGATGGACCGGGTGATCTGCGGCGACGTCGGCTACGGCAAGACCGAGATCGCGGTGCGGGCGGCGTTCAAGGCGGTCCAGGACGGCAAGCAGGTCGCCGTGCTGGTGCCCACCACGCTGCTGGCCGACCAGCATCTGCAGACCTTCATCGACCGGATGGCCGGGTTCCCGGTGACGGTCAAAGGCCTGTCCCGGTTCACCGACCCGGCGGAGTCCAAGGCCGTGATCGAGGGCCTGGCCGACGGATCGGTGGACGTGGTGATCGGCACGCACCGGCTGCTGCAGACCGGGGTGCGCTGGAAGGACCTCGGCCTGGTGGTGGTGGACGAGGAGCAGCGGTTCGGCGTCGAGCACAAAGAGCACATCAAGTCGCTGCGCACCCACGTCGACGTACTGACCATGAGCGCCACCCCCATTCCGCGGACGCTGGAGATGAGCCTGGCCGGTATCCGGGAGATGTCGACGATCCTGACCCCGCCCGAGGAACGGTATCCGGTGCTGACCTATGTCGGCCCGCACGATGACAAGCAGGTCGCGGCGGCCCTGCGGCGCGAGTTGCTGCGCGACGGGCAGGTCTTCTACGTGCACAACCGGGTCAGCTCGATCGACCGGACCGCGGCCCGGATCCGCGAGCTGGTGCCCGAGGCGCGGGTCGTCGTCGCGCACGGGCAGATGCCCGAGGAACGGCTGGAACGCACCGTGCAGGGGTTCTGGAACCGCGAATACGACATCCTGGTGTGCACCACGATCGTGGAGACTGGGCTGGACATTTCCAACGCCAACACGCTGATCGTGGAGCGTGCCGACACCTTCGGCCTGTCGCAGCTGCACCAGCTGCGCGGACGGGTCGGCCGCAGCCGGGAGCGCGGCTACGCCTACTTCCTCTATCCGCCGCACGCGCCGCTGACCGAGACGGCCTACGACCGCCTGGCCACCATCGCGCAGAACAACGAGCTGGGCGCGGGCATGGCCGTCGCGATGAAGGACCTCGAGATCCGCGGCGCCGGCAACGTGCTGGGTGTCGAGCAGTCCGGGCACGTCGCCGGGGTCGGTTTCGACCTGTACGTCCGGTTGGTGGGCGAAGCGGTGGAGGCGTACCGGGCGGCCGCCGACGGCCAGACCGTCACGACGGCCGAGGAGCCCAAGGACGTGCGGATCGACCTGCCGGTCGACGCGCACCTGCCGCCGGACTACATCGCCAGCGACCGGCTGCGCCTGGAGGGCTATCGGCGGCTGGCCGCCGCGGCCTCCGACGGCGAGATCGACGCGGTCGTGGAGGAACTCATCGACCGGTACGGGGCGCTGCCCGAACCGGCCCTGCGGCTGGTGGCGGTGGCACGGCTGCGGCTGCTGTGCCGCACCGCCGGCATCACCGAGGTGTCCGCGCCGTCGGCGTCGACCGTGCGGCTCTCGCCGATGACGCTGCCGGATTCGGCGCAGGTGCGCCTCAAGCGGATGTACCCGGCCGCGAGCTACCGGGCCACGACGTCCACGGTGCAGGTTCCCATCCCGCGCGCCGGTGGGGTGGGCGCGCCGCGATTGCGCGATGTCGAGCTGGTGCAGATGGTGGCCAACCTGGTGACGGCACTGCAGGGCAAACCGCAGACAGACATTGGTATAACGGGTTCACCTGCAGCGACGACGGGGGAGGAGCGACGCGCATGATCGTCGTCTTGTTCGACCCGCGCCGTCCCTCGCTGGTGCCCATCGAAGCCATCGAGCACCTGGCCGGCGAGGTGCAATACACCGAAGAGATGCCCGTCGCGGTGCCCTGGTCGCTGTCCGCGGCGCGCCCGGTGCACTCCGGTGATGACGCCCCGGTGCTGCTGTCCTCGGACCGCGACCACCCCGCCGTCGTCGCCCGGCTGGCGGCCGGGGCGCGGCTGATCTCGGCGCCCGAGACGCCGCGCGGCGAACGACTGGTCGACGCCGTGGCGATGATGGACAAACTGCGCACCGCCGGGCCGTGGGAAAGCGAGCAGACCCACGACTCGCTGCGCAGGTTTTTGCTGGAGGAGACCTACGAACTGCTGGACGCGGTCGGCCGCGGCAACGCCGAGCAGTTGCGCGAAGAGCTCGGCGACGTGCTGCTGCAGGTCCTCTTTCACGCCCGCATCGCCGAGGACGCCGCGCAGCTCCCCTTCACCATCGACGACGTCGCCGTCACCCTGATGCGCAAACTGGGCAACCGGGTACCGGGAGTCCTTGCCGGGCAACCTATTTCGCTCGAAGAGCAGCTGGCGCAGTGGGATGAGCGGAAGGCGGCCGAGAAGCCGCGGAAATCGGTGATGGACGACGTGCACACCGGCCAGCCCGCATTGGCGCTGGCCCAGAAGGTTATTGCGCGTGCCGGCAAAGCCGGGCTGCCCGCCGACCTGATCCCCGACGAGATCACCTCGGTCTCGGTGTCGGCCGATGTCGACGCCGAAAGTGCGTTGCGTACCGCCGTTCTGGAATTCGTGGAGACGGTCCACGCGGCCGAGCGGGCGATTGCGGCCGCGCGCCGCGGCACCGGCGTCCCCGTGGAGTTCGACGTGGCCCCGCTCGGCGAGATCACCGAATGCGAATGGCGCGAGCACTGGCCGGCCGGCGCACCGGCGGTCGACGATCGGGCGCAGGATCCGGCGCCGCACACCGACGGCGAGGCCGACCCGGCTGCCGACGCGGTGGAAGAGGAATCCGCCGCCGACGCCGTGACCGACGACGCCTGACGCGCGGCAACGCCCGTACGGCGGCGCCGCCGCGCCTATTTCCCGCTTTCGGCCCCGGGTGAGAGCGATCACCGCGATGTTTGCCGAATTTGTCGTCGGGCGCTCGGTAATATCGCCGATGAGGTTGCGAATCCCCGTGGCCGGCGTTGGTCTGGCCGCGCTAGCCAAAGCGACCAGCAGCTAACCACGGATTAGCTGAAACCGGCGATACGCCGGTGCGCCACGGCCCGAGGCAACCGGGTAGTGCCCGAACACATGGGACGATGGTGTGGCGGAAGTTGGTGCAGGCGAGTTTAGGGGAGCTCAGGAGCGCATGGTGTCGCCGAGGCGTTGGATGCGCGCGGCCGCCGTGATCGGCGCGACCGCGATCGTTCTGGCCTCCAGTTGCACCTGGCAGCTCAGCCTGTTCATTCCCGACGGCGTCCCGCCGCCGGCCGGCGATCCGGTGCCGGCGGTGGACACGCACGCCAGCGGCCGGCCCGCGGATCAGTTGCGGGACTGGGCCCAACAACGCTCGGCGGGGCTGGAGATCCCGGTGATCGCGCTCGAGGCCTACGCGTATGCGGCGCGGGTGGCCGAAGTCGAGAACCCGAAATGCCATATCGCCTGGACGACCCTGGCCGGCATCGGACAGGTCGAGAGCCACCACGGCACCTACCGCGGCGCGCGGCTGGCGCCCAACGGCGATGTGAGCCCCCCGATTCGGGGCGTCCGCCTCGACGGCAGCGGTGGCACGCTGCGCATCGTCGACGCCGAGGAAAGCGTCACCGACGGAGACGGTGTGACGCGCGCCATGGGACCGATGCAGTTCATCCCGGAGACGTGGCGACTTTATGGTGTCGACGCCCACAACGACGGCCGCGTCAGCCCGGACAACATCGACGACGCCGCGCTCGCGGCGGCGGGTTATCTGTGTTGGCGCGGAAAGGATCTCGCAACACCGCGGGGCTGGATCACCGCGCTGCGGGCCTACAACAACTCCGGTGTGTACGCCCGGGCGGTCCGCGATTGGGCGACCGCTTACGCGAAAGGCCACCCGCTGTAGGAGGATGTATCGCTGACCGGCGAAAGCACGCACCGGCGACGACGCAAGGAGAACTCAGTGCCGATTATCGAGCAGGTCGGGGCCCGCGAGATCCTCGATTCCCGCGGTAACCCGACAGTCGAGGTCGAAATAGCCCTGATCGATGGGACGTTTGCCCGCGCGGCGGTGCCGTCCGGCGCGTCGACGGGCGAGCACGAGGCCGTCGAACTGCGCGACGGTGGCGAGCGGTACGGCGGCAAGGGCGTGCAGAAAGCGGTGCAGGCCGTGCTGGACGAGATCGGTCCGGCGGTGATCGGCCTGAACGCGGACGATCAGCGGCTGGTGGACCAGGCGCTGCTGGATCTGGACGGCACCCCCGACAAGTCGAGGCTGGGCGGCAACGCGATCCTGGGCGTGTCGCTGGCCGTGGCCAAGGCCGCGGCCGATTCGGCCGAGCTGCCGCTGTTCCGCTACCTCGGCGGCCCGAACGCGCACATCCTGCCGGTGCCGATGATGAACATCCTCAACGGCGGCGCGCACGCCGACACCGCGGTGGACATCCAGGAGTTCATGGTGGCGCCCATCGGTGCGCCCAGTTTCGCCGAGGCGTTGCGCTGGGGCGCCGAGGTGTATCACGCGCTGAAGTCGGTGCTGAAGAAGGAGGGGTTGAGCACGGGCCTGGGCGACGAGGGCGGATTCGCCCCCGACGTGGCGGGCACCACCGCGGCCCTGGATCTGATCAGCCGGGCCATCGAGTCGGTCGGTTTCAACCTCGGCGCGGACGTGGCGCTGGCCCTCGACGCGGCGGCCACCGAGTTCTACACCGACGGGACCGGTTACAAGTTCGAGGGCGCCGCCCGCACCGCGGAGCAGATGGCGGATTTCTATGCCGGGCTGCTCGGCTCGTATCCCTTGGTGTCCATCGAAGACCCGCTGTCGGAAGACGATTGGGATGGCTGGGTGACTTTGACCGCGTCGATCGGTGACCGGGTGCAGCTGGTCGGCGACGACATCTTCGTCACCAATCCCGAACGCCTGGAAGAGGGCATCGAAAAGGGCGTGGCAAACGCGTTGCTGGTGAAGGTCAATCAGATTGGCACGCTGACCGAGACGCTGGACGCCGTCGCGCTCGCCCACCACAGCGGCTATCGCACGATGATGAGCCACCGCAGCGGAGAGACCGAGGACACCACGATCGCCGACCTGGCCGTGGCCGTCGGCAGCGGTCAGATCAAGACCGGTGCGCCGGCCCGCAGCGAGCGCGTCGCCAAGTACAACCAGCTGCTGCGGATCGAGGAGGCGCTCGGAGACGCCGCACGCTACGCCGGTGACCTGGCCTTCCCACGGTACGCCGTGGAGGCGAAATAGCTTGACGTCCAACGGCTGACATGGCTGACGCGAAACGGCCCGATTCGAAACGGCGCTCCCCGGCATCGCGCCCGGGGAAGGCCGGCGATTCGGGTCGGGGGCGCCGCACGGCCAAGCCGTCCTCCAAGCCGTCGTCGCGAACGTCGCCCACGGCCAACCAGACCGGCCGCAACACCGCGCGGGCGCAGCAAGAGCATGTCGTCGAGCCCATCGTGCGCCAGGCCGCCGAATCGGTCGAGCAGCGCTCCGAGCAACGGCTGGGTTTCACCGCGCGCCGGGCAGCCGTGCTGGCGGCGGTGATCTGCGTGCTGACATTGACCATCGCCGGACCGGTGCGCACCTACTTTGCGCAACGCACCGAGATGAATCAGCTGTCCGCCACCGAAGCGGTCCTGCGCCGTCAGGTCGCGGATCTGGAGCAGCGGAAGGCTAAACTCGGCGACCCGGCCTACATTGCGGCGCAGGCCCGTGAGCGGCTCGGCTTCGTCAAGCCCGGTGACATCCCGTTCCAGGTTCAGCTTCCGCCGTCGGCGGCCGAGCCCACCCAGCCCGGATCCCCGTCGGCGAAACCGGCCAACAGCGACCCGTGGTACACGTCGCTGTGGCATACCATCGCCGACGCCCCGCACCTGCCGCCGGCCAATCCGCCTGCGCCGCAAGCCCCGTCCCCTCCGGCCGAACCGGGATCGCCCGGTCCGGCGCCCGCACCGAATCCCCCGGGTCCCGGTGGCTGATCGTGCCGACCTGGAAGCGGTGGCGCGCCAGCTGGGCCGCGAGCCGCGCGGGGTACTCGAAATCGCCTACCGTTGTCCCAATGGCGAACCCGGCGTGGTGAAGACCGCGCCGAAACTGCCTGACGGCACGCCATTTCCGACGTTGTACTATCTGACCCATCCGGCGCTGACGTCCGCCGCCAGCAGGCTGGAGACCACGGGGTTGATGCGCGAGATGACCGAGCGGCTGGGCCGGGACGCCGAATTGGCCGCCGCATACCGGCGCGCCCACGAGTCGTATCTGGCCGAACGGGACGCGATCGAATCGCTGGGGACCACGTTCTCCGGCGGCGGGATGCCCGACCGGGTCAAGTGCCTGCACGTGCTGATCGCCCATTCGCTGGCCAAGGGCCCCGGCGTGAATCCGTTCGGCGACGAGGCGCTGGCGATCCTGGCCGACGAGCCCGCGATGGCCGGGATCTTGGTGGCCGGCCAGTGGTGAACGGCAGGTTCGCGGGAATCGACTGCGGTACTAACTCAATCCGGTTGCTCATCGCCGACTTCGACGGTGGCCGGCTGCGCGATGTGCATCGGGAGACGCGGATCGTGCGGCTGGGTCAGGGCGTGGACGCCACCGGCGAGTTCGCCGCGGACGCGATAGCTCGTACCCGTGCGGCGCTGACTGATTACGCGGCCTTGATCAAAGAGCACGGTGCGCAGCGGGTCCGGATGGTGGCGACGTCGGCGGCGCGCGACGTCGCCAACCGGGACGCCTTCTTTGCGATGACGGCCGAGGTGTTGGGCGCGGTGCTGCCCGGTGCGGTGGCGGAGGTGATCACCGGCGCCGAGGAGGCCGAGCTCTCGTTCCGTGGGGCGGTCGGCGAGTTAGACAGCGCGGCAGGACCTTTCGTCGTCGTCGACCTGGGCGGCGGGTCCACCGAAATCGTGGTCGGCGCCGACGTGGTCACGGCCAGCTACTCGGCCGACATCGGCTGCGTGCGGCTGACCGAACGCTGCCTGCATTCCGACCCGCCGACGCCCGAGGAGGTGGCGGCGGCGCGCGAGGTGGTGCGCGAACGGCTCGAGGTCGCCCTCGGTGTGGTGCCCGTCGAGGGGGCCAAGACCTGGGTCGGACTGGCCGGGACGATGACGACGCTGTCCGCTCTGGCCCATGACTTGACGACGTATGACTCTGCGGCCATTCACCTTTCGCGCGTTCCGGGCGATGATCTGTTGTCGGTGTGCGAACGGCTGATCGGCATGACGCGGGCCGAGCGTGCGGCGCTGCCGCCGATGCATGAGGGTCGAGCCGACGTGATCGGCGGGGGCGCGATCGTGGTCGAGGAGTTGGCCCGCGAGCTGCGCGCCCGTGCGGGCATCGACGAGCTGACGGTCAGCGAGCACGACATCCTGGACGGCATCGTGTTGTCCATCACCGACTAGGTCACATACGCCACGCTGGTCTCTGCGGAAGTGGGCACACCTTTTGCCCGCCTTGTAGCGACAACGCGGTCGGTGTCATACCCGTGTGCGACCGTCCGGGGATGAATCTTCGCGGAATTGAGTTGCGTTACGTGCTCGCGATGCAGCTGGCGGTGCATGGGCCGGCGACCATCGCCGAATTGATCGATGCGTTGAAGTGGAACAGCTTTGGGGTGTGCGGCAGACCATCTAAGGCGATCTCGGACGCGCTGCGGTGGGAGATCGAGCGCGGCAGGGTGCGACGGCTCGGGCGGGGCCGTTACGCGCCGGGGTACATGCCGCGTGGCACCGAGCATCGAATTCACCAACGTGTGCTGGCGTTGCGGGAGGCGGCCAAGTTGTCGCTACGAGGCGGGCAATAAGCATGGTCCCCATCCGGAGGGACGCATGTTGCAGGTGGGGCGCTGCCGCCGGTGTAACGCGGCCGGTCGTGGGGCGCGGGGCCGGGCCCGCGAGGTTCACGCCTCGAAGCGATACCCCATGCCCGACTCGGTCAGCAGGTGCTTGGGATGCGACGGGTCATCCTCGAGTTTGCGGCGCAGCTGCGCGAGATACACACGCAGGTAATGCGTTTCGGTGGCGTAGGCGGGACCCCAAACCTCTTTGAGGAGCTCCTCGCGGCCCACCAGCTTGCCGCGATTGCGGACCAGGACTTCGAGCATTCCCCACTCGGTCGGGGTGAGGTGGACTTCGCTGCCGTTCTTGGTGACCTTCTTGGCGGCCAGGTCGACGGTAAACGATTCGGTCTCGATCACCGGCTGCTCGAGTTCGGAGGCCGCGGTGTTGCGGCGCACCGCCGCGCGCAGTCGCGCCAAGAACTCGTCCATCCCAAAGGGTTTGGTCACATAGTCGTCGGCGCCGGCGTCCAGGGCCTCGACCTTGTCCGACGAATCGGTGCGGGCCGACAAGACGATCACCGGTGCGGTGAGCCAGCCCCGCAGGCCGGCCAGCACGTCGATGCCCGAGATGTCGGGCAGGCCGAGGTCGAGGACGACCACGTCGGGTTTGTGTTCGGCGGCCGCCCGCAACGCGCCGGCACCGCTGGAGGCGGTGACCACCTCATAGCCCCGCACGGTCAGGTTGATGCGCAGTGCGCGCAGGATCTGCGGTTCGTCGTCGATCACCAGCACCCTGGTCATTTGCGCCGCTCCTCCGCATCGCTGCGCTCTGCATCGTCGCCGGCGCGGGTCATTGGGCGCCCATCGGTTGCGGCGCGGTCAACTCCACCGTCACCGTAAGCCCCCCACCCGGAGTGTCACCGGCGGCGATGCTGCCGCCCATGGCTTCCACAAAACCGCGCGCCACCGACATGCCTAGGCCCACCCCCGTGGTGTTGTCGTGATCACCGAGGCGCTGAAATGCTTCAAAGATCTGCTCTTCGGTCCCGTGCGGGACGCCGGGCCCCTCGTCGATGACGTTGATCAGAACGCGATCGCCGACGCGACCCGCGTTGACCCGGACGACACAGTTGGGCGCGTACCGCAGCGCATTGTCGATCAGGTTGGCCAGCACCCGTTCCAGCAACCCGGCGTCGGCCAGCACCACCGCGTCATCCACCTCCATCTTCACCCGATCGATGGCGGATCGGTAGAAACCGGTGGCGCCCTTGCCGATACTGATCAGCGCCCGTTGCACCGTTTCCTCCAGATACACTCGGCGCAGATCTGGGTGGATCACCCCGGCGGCCAATCGCGATGAATCGAGCAGGTTTCCAACCAGGGCGGTCAGCTGGTCGATCGACTCCTCGATGGTGGCCAGCAACTCCGCCGTATCCGCGGGAGAAAAGGCAACGTCTTCGGCGCGGAGGCTGGACACCGCGACCTTGGCCGCCGCCAGGGGCGTACGCAGGTCGTGGCTCACAGCTGACAGCAGGGAGCGCCGTAGCTCGTCGGCGCGCACGATCGCCTCGGCCCGGCTGGCCTCCTCGGCCAGCTCGCGCTGTCGGATCAACCCCGCGGCCTGCTTGGCGACCGCGCTCAGCACCCGCCGGTCGCGCGCCGAAAGCTTTCTGCCCGCCAACAGCATCCAGAATTCATCATCGCCGACCTCGATCGCGGTGTCGGCGGAATCGACGGTGACACAAGGATCCCTGCCAACGCACGCAACGACGTCGGCCTTCTTTCCGGCGGCGTGGTCCTCACCGACGGGCTCGCGCAGCATGCTTACCGCGCGCTGCGCGTACGTCTCGCGCACCCGCTCGAGCAGCGTGTCGAGATCGGCGCCGCGCAGCACCGAACCCGCGAACAGCGTCAGTAGCTCCGCCTCCTGGGAGGCGCGACGGGCTTCCCGGGTGCGTTTGGTCGCGAAGTCGACCAGCACCGCGACCGCGACCGCGACGAGCAGCAGCACCAATTCGGTGATGGCGCTGTTGGGTTCGGCGATGGTGAAACTGTGCCGCGGCGCGATCAGGAAGTAGTTCAGCAGCAACCCGGACAGCACCGCCGAAAGCGCCGCGGGCGCAACGCCCCCCAGCAGCCCGACGAGGAGCACCCCGATGAAGAACAAGGCGCTTTCGCCGCCGGTATCCAGATACCGGTCCAGCGTCGTGACGGTGAACGCACAGATGAGGGACGGCACGATGATGGCTGCCAGCCACGACGTCACCCGCCGCTCGTGGGGCGCCAGCGAGGACACGCGAAAGCCGCGTTTGGATTCCTCATGGGTGACCAGGTGCACATCGATCTTGCCCGACACCTCGACGATCCTCGCGCCGATGCCCTCCTCGAAGACACGGACCCACCGCGACCGCCGCGAGGTACCGATCACCAGTTGCGTGGCATTCATCTCACGGGCGAAATCGAGTAGGGCAGTGGGCACATCGTCACCGACGACGGTATGGAGGGACGCGTCGAGGCTGCTCGCCAGCTCACGGATCTTCGCCATCCGCGCCTCCGACAGGCCGGCCAGCCCGTCACCGCGGATGACGTGCACCACCATCAGCTCAGCACTGGACTTCGACGCGATCCGGGATGCCCGCCGCACCAGCGTCTCCGACTCCGGGCCACCGGTGATCGCCACCACCACCCGTTCGCGGGCTTCCCACATGTCGGTGATCTTGTTCTCTGCCCGGTACTTGGCCAGTGCGGTATCGACCTGGTCGGCCAGCCATAGCAACGCCAATTCCCTTAACGCGGTGAGGTTTCCCCGCCGGAAATAATTGGACAGCGCCGCATCGATTCGTTCCGGCGTATAGACATTGCCATGAGAAAGCCTGCGACGCAAGGCCTCTGGCGTGATGTCGATCAGTTCAACCTGTGAAGCCTGCCGCACGATCGAGTCGGGTATCGTTTCTTTCTGTTCGATGCCGGTGATCTGGGCGACCACGTCGTTGAGGCTTTCCAGATGCTGCACGTTTACGGTGGAGATCACGGTGATGCCGGCATCGAGCAATTCCTCGACGTCTTGCCACCGCTTGGCGTTTTTGCTGCCCGGCGTATTGGTGTGTGCGAGTTCGTCGACCAGGACGACCTGGGGTCGGCGCGCCAGCACGGCGGGTACGTCGAGCTCGGCAAAGGTGCCGCCGCGATATTCGATGTAGCGAGGTGGGACGAACTCGATGCCCTCAAGCAGCTCAGCGGTTTTCGCCCGCCCGTGAGTTTCAATGACACCCGCCACCACGTCGGTCCCGCGCTCCAGCCGGCGATGCGCCTCACCGAGCATGGCGAATGTCTTCCCGACACCCGGAGCCGCACCGAGGTAGATGCGCAGCTCACCACGTTTAGGAGGGTGGTCGATGACGCTCACGTCAACCATCATCCCTCCTTTCAGGCTAGCCCGTGACCGGATACCTGTGATCGAGTTGCAGATTCAGTTGAACCACGTTCACCGTAGGCTCCCCGAAGACCCCAAGGAGGCGGCCGCTGGTGTACTGCGCTACGACTGCACGAATCTGGTCCGCGCTGACATGCCGAGCCTTGGCCACCCTGGCGACCTGGATGTCGGCGTAGGCCGGTGAGATGTTCGGGTCCAAGCCGCTGCCACTAGCGGTGACGGCATCGGCGGGCACGGCGGGTTGCCGGGTGCGGCGCCGCGAATGGGCACGATCTGCCCGATGGTGTAGTCCTCACCGTACTTCGCGCACTCGACCCGCACGCCCTCGTAGAGGGTCACAAACGGCGCCGGCGTCGTCTGGCACGGCTCGTTGACGCTGACCACCCGGGTGGGGTGAATGACGTTGCCGCGGGCATCGCGAGGTCCGATCACCGAGAGCACCGCACCGATGCCGCCGCCGGTGCAGAACGGACGCGACCCGTCGACGCCTTCGAGCTGGCCCACGGCGGTGCTGCGCGAGCACACCGTCGTCAGCAAGCCCGGCTTGAAGCCCGCGTCGGACTTGGACTTGCCGGCCGCCAGTTGTGCGGGGTCGGCGGGTGTGTCGACAACGCTTTCCGGCCCAAGGTTGCTCGCACTCGACGACAGCGGGTCGTAACCGTTGCCGGCCGCTGAGGGGCGACTTTGGAAGTACCGCGGCAACGGGTTGCCGTCCTTGTCCGTGAACAGCTGACCGATCAGCCGGCTGCCGACCGGCTTGCCGTTCGCGGTCAGGATCGACCCTTCAGCCTTGTCGTGCAGTCCAGGCAGCTGCGCGACCAGCCAGATGAACAGCGGGTAGGCGAGACCGGTGATCACGGTGAGCACCAGCAGCGCGCGGAAGGCCGCCCAGTGCATGCGGACGAAATTCGAGAACTTCATGTCAGGACATCCCTGGGACGAATTGGACGATCAGATCGATCAACTTGATTCCGATGAACGGGGCGACGATCCCGCCGAGCCCATAGACATAGAGGTTGCGGCTCAACAGCTTTGAAGCGCTGCTCGGTGTGTAACGGACACCGCGCAGCGAGAGCGGGATCAGCGCCACGATGACGACCGCGTTAAAGATCACCGCCGACAGGATCGCCGACTCCGGGCTGTGCAGCCGCATGATGTTGATCATGTCGAGCCCGGGGAACAGTGCCACGAACATCGCCGGAATGATCGCGAAGTACTTCGCGATGTCGTTGGCGATCGAGAAGGTGGTCAGCGCCCCGCGCGTGATCAGCAGTTGCTTACCGATCTC
The DNA here is from genome assembly GCF_010731775.1 of Mycobacterium mantenii. Taxonomy (NCBI): domain Bacteria; kingdom Bacillati; phylum Actinomycetota; class Actinomycetes; order Mycobacteriales; family Mycobacteriaceae; genus Mycobacterium; species Mycobacterium mantenii. The sequence continues at coordinate 5,759,761 of NZ_AP022590.1, forward strand.
GACGATCTCGATGAGTTTGGTGGGGTCGGAGTCGAGGTCGACCATGTTGCCGGCCTCTTTGGCCGCCGACGTTCCCGTGTTCATTGCCACACCGACATCGGCCTGGGCCAGAGCCGGTGCGTCATTGGTGCCGTCACCGGTCATCGCGACCAGCTTGCCGCCCTCCTGCTCGCGCTTGATCAATTCGAGCTTGTCCTCGGGCGTGGCCTCGGCGAGGAAGTCGTCGACACCGGCTTCATCGGCAATCGCCTTGGCGGTCAACGGGTTATCGCCGGTGATCATCACCGTCCGGATGCCCATCTTGCGCATCTCGTCGAAGCGCTCACGCATGCCCTGCTTGACGACGTCCTTGAGGTGGATGACACCGAGTACCGCCGCCTCGCCGTTGACGGCCTCCCCGACGACCAGCGGGGTGCCGCCGGCGGCGGAGATGCCGTCGACGATCTCGCCGAGTTGATGAGGCACCTTGCCGCCTTGCCCGCGAACCCATTCCGCGACCGAGCTGGCCGCGCCCTTGCGCAGCAGGTGCCCGTCGAGGTCGACACCCGACATCCGGGTGACGGCCGAGAAGGCCACCCAGTGGGCTTGTGAGAGTTCGCCCGCTGTGCGTGCGCGCAGCCCGAAGTGCTGCTTGGCATATACGACGATCGAGCGTCCTTCGGGTGTTTCGTCGGCCAGGCTGGATAACTGCGCCGCGTCGGCCAGTTGCTCGTTCGTGACGCCGTCGAGGGGGACGAAGGCCGCGGCCTGTCGATTGCCCAGGGTGATGGTGCCCGTTTTGTCGAGCAGCAGCGTGTTGACGTCGCCGGCAGCTTCCACCGCACGTCCCGACATGGCGAGCACGTTGCGCTGCACCAGCCGGTCCATGCCAGCGATGCCGATGGCCGATAGCAGCGCGCCGATGGTCGTCGGGATCAGGCACACGAGCAATGACACCATCACGATTCCGGTGACGCCATTCGCGTTGAGCGCCTGGGTGTCTGGGACGCCGGGATTGTTGATCTTCGAGTAGATCGCCAGCGGTTGCAGGGTCGCTACGGCGAAGACGAAGATGATCGTCAACGCGGCCAACAGGATGTTCAGCGCGATCTCGTTCGGCGTCTTCTGCCGGTTCGCACCCTCGACGAGCGCGATCATTCGGTCGATGAAGCTTTCCCCAGGCTTCTGGGTAATCTGCACGACGATCCGATCGCTGAGCACGGTGGTGCCGCCGGTGACCGCCGAACGGTCACCACCGGACTCGCGAATCACCGGCGCCGACTCACCGGTGATCGCCGATTCATCTACCGAGGCAATGCCTTCCACCACGTCGCCGTCACCCGGTATCACCTGTCCGGCCTCGATCACGACGACATCGCCCTGCTGTAGCAGCGGCGCCGCGACCTCTTCCTCCACGACCGGCGCGCCGGGCCTGTAGTTCTTGAGCCGCCGCGCCAAGGTGTGACTTTTGGCCCGGCGCAGCGTTTCTGCCTGAGCCTTGCCGCGGCCTTCGGCCACCGCTTCGGCAAGGTTCGCGAACAGCACCGTCAGCCAGAGCCAGGCCACGATCAGCCACGCGAACCAGGTCGGGTTGATGATGGCCAGCACGGTGCTCCAGGCGGCGCCGATCTCGACGATGAACATCACCGGGTTGCGCCACAGCGTGCGCGGGTTGAGTTTGCGCAGCGCATCGGGCGTCGAGCGCCACAGCATCTTCGGGTCCAGCAAGCCGCCCTGGACTCGTTTCGTGCTCGTGTGCGCTGTCGGCTGGGTCTCCTCAGCCATATCGATGGTGGACGCGGTCATCAATGGATTCCTTCGGCGAGGGGCCCGAGCGCCAGCATGGGCAGGAAAGTGAGGGCCACCAAAATCAGGGTGACGCCGGCGACCATGCCGACGAACTGTGGCCTATGGGTGGGCAGGGTGCCCGCCGATTCGGGTGTCATGCCCTGCTTGGCCAGCGAGCCGGCCAGGGCGAGCACTAACACCATCGGTAGAAAGCGGCCGAAGACCATCGCTAGCCCCAATGCCGTGTTCCACCAGTTGGTGTTGACGCTGAGTCCGGCGAAGGCGGACCCGTTGTTGTTGGCCGCGGAGGTGAACGCGTATAAGACTTCGGCCAGGCCGTGCGGGCCGGTGTTGGCCATGCCGGCGCGTTCGCCCGGCAGCGCCATTGCGATCGCGGTGCCGGTCAACACAATCAGCGGTGTGACCAGGAAATAGCTTGCGGCGAGCTTGATTTCGCGGGGATTGATCTTCTTGCCGAGGTATTCTGGGGTGCGCCCGACCATCAGCCCGGCGACGAACACCGTGATCACCGCCAGGATCAACATGCCGTACAGGCCGGATCCGGTGCCGCCGGGAGCGACCTCGCCGAGCTGCATGTTGAACATCGTGATCATGCCGCCGAGGCTGGTGTAAGAGTCGTGGAACGAGTCGACGGCACCGGTGGAGGTGAGCGTTGTCGAGTCGGCGAACACCGCCGAGTCGGCGATGCCGAAGCGTTGTTCGACTCCCTCCATGGCTGAGCCGATCGAGGTCGGCACCGTGCCGTGATGCTGCAGCTGGAACCACAGCATGAACGTCACGCTGATGCCATAAAGCGTCGCCATGACGGATGCGATAGCGAAGCCCTGTTTCGTGCTGCCCACCATGCGCCCGAAGGTGCGTGGCAGCGAGAAGCTGATCATCAGCAGCAGGAAGATTTCCAGCCAGTTGGTCCACGTCGTCGGATTCTCGAACGGGTGCGCGGAGTTCGCGTTGTAGAACCCTCCGCCGTTGGTGCCAAGCTCTTTGATGACCTCCTGGCTGGCCACCGGGCCGCCGGTGATCGTCTGCTGGGTGCCGTTGAGGGTGGTCACAATCTGGTCATTCAGGTGGAAGTTCTGGATCGCTCCGCCCGCGATAAGCACGATCGCGCCGATGACCGCGATCGGCAGCAGGATGCGCAGCGTGCCCCGGACCAGGTCTACCCAGAAGTTCCCGAGATCGCCGGTGCGCCGCCGGGCAAAACCGCGCACCAGCGCGATCGCCACCGCCATGCCGACGGCGGCCGAAACGAAGTTCTGCACCGCCAAGCCGGCCATCTGCACAAGGTGGCCCTGGGTTGATTCGCCGGAATAGGCCTGCCAGTTGGTGTTGGTGACAAAGCTGATCGCGGTGTTCCACGCCAACCCGGGGGTCATCTGCGTGGCCGGGTCATGCAGGTGCAGTGGCAGCTTGCCCTGCAGGAGCTGGAACGCGAAAAGGAACAGGATGCTGATCGACGAGAACGCCAAGACGCTTCGGGCGTAGGCTCCCCACGTCTGCTCCGAGCGGGAATCCACACCGATCAGCCGATAGATTGCCCGCTCGACATACGAGTCCTTATCCGACGAGTACACCCGGTACATGTAGTCCCCCAAGGGCACATGTACCGCAACCAGTGCAATGACGAGAACGGCGAGGAAGATCAGCCCCGCTGTCGTTGTGCTCACTAGAAACTCTCCGGGAACAGCAGGGCGCCGACCAAATACAACGCGAGAACGACGGCAAGTGCCAAACCGACGATATTTTCGTAGTTCACAGGCGCTCGACCAGCTTCTGCGCGAAGCCGAGCACGGCAAAAATCGCCACCGTGACCACGACGTACACCAACACGCCCATCTTGTCTCCGTTCCGCGCCAATCACTTGCATACGAAAGGACCTCATCGAGTCCGCCACAGCGCAGTACTCGGAGGCAAGGTCAGCTTGAAATTAGTTGGGAGGTATTGGATAGGGCCTTTGGTTGACACTTTCCTAACGCCACCGCAGTGCACCTTTACGTTTTCTTTACGTACGTCCGTTCTAACCCGCCGCCTTTGCTCAGGTTGCCCCGCACCTCATCAGCGCCAACTCCTTTTCTGCTCTATGACCAACCCCGACAAGGACTTTGAGAGCGATGGGGAACAGACCTACTCGTTCAGCCGTTCGTAAACGGTCCGTAATGCGCCGTATCGCCGCTCCACGTCGGCACGATCGGACTCGTCGGGAACCGATTCGCGGTTCGCACGCTCGATCATGCCCGCTTGGTCCATCAAAACTCGCGCGCGTTGTGGGTCGGTCGTTTGTTCCATGATCGTTGTGAGCGTGTCGAGCTGGCGGATCATCACCGCCGGCATCCCGCGACCGGCCTGGCGGATCTTCTCAAAAGACCGCTGCACTAGCCGCTCGTAGCTGACCTGATCGGAGATGACGCGGATGAAGCCACGCTGATCGCGATGAACTTGGGTGGGAGACCATACCGGTGCGATCTTGCACAGGCAGTCGCCGAGCCAGTCGATGCACGTCAACGCAGTGAAAGTGTCGTTGACGGCGGGGGAGAGCGCCCGGATGGCGATCTCCACCAGCTGGTCGACACCGAATGCGACATCCTGTGTGAGGGTGCGGTGCGGTCCGGTCGCCTGAGCGCGGGCGAGGTAGTCGGCCACCTGCTCGGCGGCGGCGGGGGGCCACACACTCGCCAGTTCACGGCCTTCGACGAGGAAGTGGCCGGGACGATAGGGCAGCCGGATCACAGCGTCGGCTTCGGTAGCGATGCGGACCAGCGTGGGATGGCGGATGAATTGCAGGTAGCCGCTTTTGGGCGTGCGGATGACACCGCCGGAACTCTCGATTCTGGTAAGCAACTCCTTGAGCGAGGGGCCCTGCGCAGGTCTGCGCGTCGAGGATCGCGGCTGGTCCTCGCTTTGCGCTGCCACCGCCTGGGCCAAATCTTTGGCGATGCCGGCGATCACCTGCGGGAGCTGAATCTGCGTCGCGATGTGGTGAATGAAGTAGATCAGCACAGCCAGGTCAATCAGCACCAGACCGAACGCTGTTGTGATCGAGATGTGTGGGACGAATTCGCCTCGATCACCGGGTCCGATCGATACGAGTACCACAATGCAGTACACGAACGTCGCCACGAAGGCTCCCAGCGTGAGCTGGGTGCCGCGGTCGCGGATGAAGTTGCGCAGCATCCGGGGACCAAACTGTGTTGACGCCAGCGTCAAGGTCACGATGGTGATGGAAAAGACGATGCCTACGACGGTGATCACGGAAGCCGCAATCGAGGTGAGGATTTGGCGCGCCGCGTCGGCGGTGCCGCTGATCACGAACGAAGGAGGCCGAAACCGGCCGTAGTAAGCGGCTCGGTCAAACCACAACGTTAGGCCGAAAAGTCCGAGCGCCCCAACGATTACGATCGCCGGGACCAGCCACAGATTGGTGCGCAGCGCTTCGCGCCGCCACTGTGGCCACACCATGCTGAGGCGTGGCATCACATCAGTGCGGCCGCCCACCAAATGAACACCGTAGCGCTCGCCATCACGGCGGATATATAACTGACCGGCACCGGCAATTGCAAGTGGTCGTACTCACCGAATTCGATCCGGGCCCGCCGGGTCGTGCCGAAGGTCGAAAAGGATCCGTAAACATTGGTTCCTCGGGCGTAGCGATGCTGTTCGGATCGCAGCGGCGGCCGTTGACTTCGGCGTAGACCGAAATCATGCGTGAGCCTCAAAGCGGAACCGTTGAACGGGTAGTTGCCCCGCCCGCTCAGGCGCCAATTTCTGGGCCGGGCTGGTTGTCGCGCCTGTTCGACGGCGCTCATCCCTGGGGATCGTACGAGGCCACGGTCAGCCGGTACGGTGTTCGCCGCTACAGCCTGATCATCTACCCGCCCGGAGCCAGCACCACTGATCGGTGGCTGGCACGGCTGTGGCGTGGTTGGCCGATAACAGGAGCCGCGCTGTTGCTGCTGGGCGTCGTGATGTCTGACAGCGCGGTGGCCTCACCCGGTACTGTGCTGACGGCCGCGGCGTCCGCCTACCTGGGTATCAGCATGCTCCTCTTCTTCCGGGCCGGAAGCTTGCGAGCGAGGTCGCTGTCGATCATCCTCATGCCCAACACCGCCGACGTGCAGGAGTTGCGCAGGTACACCGAATGGCGAACGTTGGTCGACATGCTGATCAAGGCTGACCGCATGCTGACGATTCGTGCCATCTCACCGGTCGAGCATGAGGCCATATGGTGGGATGCCTACGAGCGTCTGGAGGCGATCCAGCTTGCCTGATGCGCTGCCGCCGATTCCGGAGGCAGCCGCCGCGCAGCGGCGGTCATGCTGACTGTCCACTGCTGGGGTGGCAGGGACATCGTTACGCGCGCTGACCGCCTATCTCGGCAGCGCGTCAGCCGCCGGTCCGAGTGCCAGCGCGGGCAGGTATTCGAGCCCGACGATGAGCAGAGTCGCACCGGCGATGAGGAGAACGAACGTCGGGCTGTGGGTGCGCAGCGTTCCCGCGGTGATGACACCGGGCCGCTGGGCCGCGAATGTACCAGCGATCGCGAGTACGGCGATGATCGGCAGGAACCGTCCTATCACCATCGCGAGGGCGAGCGCGATGTTGTACCACGTTGTGTTGCCGGACAATCCGGCGAAGGCACTGCCGTTGTTGGCCGCGGCACTGGTGAATGCGTAGAGCACTTCGGAGAGGCCGTGGGACCCGGTGTTGAGCATGGCGGCGCGTTCACCAGGAAGCGCCACGGCCACCGCGGTGCCGATGAGGACCGCCGCGGGGAGCGCCAGAATGTAGAGGCTGACGAGCTTCATGTGGCGGGCATGGAGCCGCTGCTTGAGGTATTCCGGTGTCCGTCCGATCATCAGCCCGCCGAGGAAGACCGCGAGGAGCGTCATCATCAGCAGGCCGTAGAGCCCGCTGCCCGCTCCGCCGGGCGCGACTTCGCCAAGCATCATGTTCAGCATCAGCACCGCTCCGCCGACGCTGGCGTAGCTGTCGTACGAGGAGTTTGCGGCGCCGTCCGCACTGGCGGTTGCGGCCTGACCGAAGATGGCGCTGCCCGGCACCCCGAAGCGGGTTTCGGTGCCGTCGGTCGGGGCTCCCACGGCGTGGACCACGGTGCCGTTCGCAATGAGATCCGACGCGGTTAGTGCCGCGGTGCCGATCACGAACAAGATTGCGGCTGCGGCAAATAGCGCCCAGCCCTGTTTCCTGTCGCCGACCATCACCCCAAAGGTTCGGATGAATGCGACCGGAATCACCAGCATCGCAACGATTTCTACGATGTTCGTGAGCGGCGTTGGGTTCTCGAAAGGATGGGCGCTGTTCACGTTGAAGGCGCCGCCGCCGTCCCCGGACATCAGCTTGATCGATTCCCATGTGGCCACGGGGCCGCCCAGAATAGGCTGCCGCCCGCCGGCAATGGTTGTGATGTCCTGCGCCGCATGAAAATTGTTGACCACCCCGAGCGCGAGCAGGATCAGTGTGACGACGATCGAGAGCGGAATGAGGATGCGCACCACCGTTCGCACCAGGTCGACCCAGAAGTTTCCGATCTCCTCGCTTCGGTACTGCGAAAGACCCCGGATCAGCGCCGCGGCGACGCACATTCCGACCGCGCAGCTGGCGAACGCCTGAACACCTAGTCCGGTCAGCAGCCCTACCTGCCCGAGTGTGGTTTCGCCGGGGTAGTTCTGCCAACTGGTGTTGGTGACGAACGAGATTGAGGTGTTGAAGGCCAGCGCGGGCGTCATACCGCTGCGTCCCCACGGCTCTGGTAATCGCGTCTGTGCCAGGAGGAGCGCGTACAGGAAGAGCACACTGACGGCGGAGAAGGCCAGCACCGATGTGCCGTATTTCGTCCAGCGCTGCTTGTCGCCGGGTTGAGCGCCTATCAGCCGGTAGACCACCTTCTCGAGGCGCCAATGCCGTGCGTCGGAATAGACGCCGGCCATGTAGCCGCCGAGAGGCACGTGCAGCGTCACGACCAAGACGGCAACCGCGGCTACCTGTAGCCAAGCCGCCATTGACCACTGATGCGGATCGTTGATGGGGCTGCTCCCTTAATCCAGACCCGACCTTTCGGACGCGAAGTTACGGCGCGTATGGCTGCGAGGTGCCGGCAGTTACGCAATCCCTACGCCATAGGCGCCTTCGTTGACGCAATATTGATCGCCCTGCCTCCCCGGGGTCAAGGGAAGAGCGCCAGTGCGACGTGGCAAGGCTCGCCGTAAGAAATTCGTCAAGGAAATCGGTCATCTCGTGAGAAAGTCGTAAGTCGCACTGTCGGCAACGGTCCCGTCTGCTGTCATGGATCGCATGACCCGCACCACCGTTGTCGCCATCGCAGTGCCTTCTGCGTTGGAGCGTTACGGTGCGGGCTGGGATGACGAACCCCCATATCGTCGCCGAATCAGCCGCTGAGCCAAGCGCTTGCGCTTGACGGCCATGGCCGCTTGTTGTTCGTCCCCGTTCCCAGTAATTCGATCGCGCACTCGTCGTCCCGTCATATTGCGCGATGTCTGCAGTCGTACCTTCTAGTTTACGAAAGTTATTATGTCCGAACCTATTTCAACCTCACCAGCCGTGCTCATCACAGGCGCCACACACGGCATCGGTTACGCAACGGCCCGCCGGTTCGTCGATTCAGGGGCGACGGTATATCTGCATGCCCCGGACCGCGACAGCGGTGAGAAGGCGATGACACGCCTGGTGAAAGGCGGCGCAGAACCGCTGCGCCTATACCTGGTCGTCGCCGACTTCACCCGCCTGGCAGAGGTCGCCGCACTGGCCGACAGGCTCGCGGCGACACTGCCGGCGCTGGATGTGTTGGTCAACAACGCCGCGATTGCCGCACCTGAGCGACGCACCCACACCCAAGACGGCACAGAGCTGACATTTCAGGTGAACTACCTCGCGCCATACCTGCTGACCACGAAACTAATGTCCCGGCTGGCGAGCGCGGGCGGAAGAGTTGTCAACGTGTCCTCGGTGATGCACCGCGGTGGAAACATCAAGTGGAAGAACCTGGCCGGAGAACACTACTGGCCGCTTGCGGCCTACGCGCAATCGAAGCTTGCGCTGACGATGCACACCAAGTCGTTGGCCGAGGCCAGCGGTGCTTCGTTCACGGCCCTCAGTGTTCATCCCGGGGTATTCGAGACTGGGCTGTTGCGCATCTACGGCCGCGTCGGCCGACCGGCCGAGGAGGCCGCCCCCATCCTGACCACGCTGGCGTCGCGCGCGTATTCGGTGGTCGACGGCGGCTACTACGACGGTCTGAGCCCGGCGAAGGCGTCAGCGCTCGCGGAAAACTCCCGCGCGCGTAGACGATTGGAACAACTCAGCGCCGACCTCATTGAGTCAGCGCTGCACTAGAAAAGGAGGAAGGTGATGTCAAAGCGAGCCGACAAGAAGCGCGCCCGGAAGAAGAAAAAAGCCAACCACGGAAAGCGGCCGGCCTCGGGCAAGCTCAACTGACGATCAGGCGCCATCGGCTCCGATCAGCGGCAGCCGCACCCGGAAAACCGTGCTGCCCTCGGTGGATTCCGCGGTGACGGAACCATGATGTGCCTTGACGATCGAATCGACGATGGCCAGACCCAATCCGTTGCCCGAGCCGTTGGATCTCGACTTGTCCGCCCGAACGAACCGTTCGAACAAAATGGGCAGAAGGTCGGCGTCGATGCCCGGACCGTCGTCGGCGACGGTTAATTCCGCGTAAGGTGCCTCGGGACCGCCACGGCGACAGGTGATTCCGGTCGTCACCGTGACCCCCGGCGGGGTGTGCACGCGGGCATTGTTGAGCAGATTGCTGACCAGTTGATGTAGCCGGGCGTGGTCGCCGCGCACCCATACCGGTCCGTCGGGCAGGTCTTTGACCCAGTGGTGCGTCGATGCGGCCACCGTCGCGTCATTCACGGCGTTGCTGACCACCTCGGCCAGGTCGACGTCCTCGGACTGCAGGTCCTGGCCCTCGCCCAGGCGGGACAGCAGGAGCAACTCGTCGACGAGCGAGGCCATCCGCCGGGCCTCGGACTCGATGCGGGCCAGCGCGTATTCGGTGGTCGGCGGCAGCGCCGAACTGTCCTGGCGGGTGAGCTCGGCGTAGCCCTGGATCGCCGCCAGCGGTGTGCGCAGCTCGTGGCTGGCATCGGTGATGAACTCGCGCATCCGCAGATCGGACTCGACCCGATGCGCCAGCGCGCTATCGACGTTGTCCAGCAAGCGGTTCAGCGCGTGCCCGACGATCCCGACCTCGTTCTGCGTGTTGGTGTCCTGCGGCGGTACCCGGACACTGATCCGGTGGTCGTCGTCAGCCAGCGGCATCGCGGCGACGTCGGCGGCGATGGCCGCCAGCCGGCGCAGCGGGCGAAGCGTGTACCCGACCACCCACACGGTGAGCCCGGCGGTGAGCACCAGCGCCGCCGCGGTGAGCACGATGGTGGTCAGCTGTTTGCGGGCGATGATCCGGTCGGCGAGGTTCTGCGACACCCCGACCACGAGGACGTCGGACCCGTTGACGGTGCTGTCGACGCGGTAGGGCCCCAGCCGGCCGAGTATTTCGGTGCGCGGCGGTCCGTCCCGCCACGATTGCGCCTGCAGGTCGCGGACGACGTCGGCCGGCGCGGGCTTCGGTTCGTCTTCGGAGAACACCGCCGACCCGATCACGGTGCCGTTGTGCAGGACGGCGACGAGGTTTCCCGGCGTCTGCCCGGTGAACTCCAGCATTGCCTGAGCGATTGGCGGGGTGCCGGGGCGCGGCGAAACGTGTTCGCCGTTGCGGTATTTGGTGTACTGGTGGCTGAACGCGTCCAGGGACTCTGCCACATCGGCGTCGCTCATGGCGTTGACGTAGCCGCGCAGGCTCAGCACCAATACGATTCCGACTGTCACCAGTACGCCGCTGACCACGGCCAGCACGCCCAACAACAGCTGGCGGCGCAGCGAGCGCGGAAACCACCGGGGAAAAGTCCCCGCCGAGGCGCCGCGGTCTCGCGTCATTCCGCCGGCCGCAGCATGTACCCCACCCCGCGGACGGTATGAATCATCGGTTCCCGCCCGGAGTCGATCTTCTTTCGCAGGTACGAGATGTAGAGATCCACGATGCTGGTGCGACCGGCGAAGTCGTAATTCCAGACGCGGTCCAAGATCTCGGTGCGGCTGAGCGCGCGACGGGGATTGCGCATGAGGAAGCGCAGCAATTCGAATTCGGTGGAGGACAGCGATATCGGGTCGCCGGCGCGGGTGACCTCGCGGCTGGCGTTGTCGACCTTGAGGTCGCCGACTTTGAGGGTTTCGTTGGTCGGCGTGGGCTGCTGGCCGGAGCGGCGCAACAACCCGCGCAGCCGGGCGACCAGTTCCTCGAGACTGAACGGTTTGGTCATGTAGTCGTCGGCGCCCGCGGTCAGACCGGTCACCCGGTCCATGACCGAGTCCCGCGCGGTGAGGAAGAGCGTGGGGGTGTACGCCTCGGATTGGCGGACCCGTTCCAGGATTCGCAGCCCGTCCACGTCGGGAAGCATGATGTCGAGGACGAGGACGTCGGGGTTGGCGCGCTCGAACTTGGCCATGGCCTCGCGCCCGTTGTGGGCGATGTCGACAACCCAGCCCTCATAGTGCAGCGCCATTTTCACCAGATTGGTCAGCGCCGGCTCGTCGTCGACCAGCAAAACCCTGATGGGTGATCCGTCGGCACGGTAGATCCTGGGCAGCTGTCCCAGGATGGCTTGGCGTGGGCGCTGCGCGCCTGTGTATCCCGACATCGCGGTCATGTTCCTACATTCTGGCAAACACATACCGGATTGTCACAGAGTTCATAGAATTCTCAAATGTAGGCGTGTTCGCCAGATCACCTGAAGCATCCCGGGTTTCATGCACCCTCGGGGTTCTGTGAGCCGGCCGGTTGGTCGGTCACGTGTTGGGAATAGTACTGGGCTTCGGCTTCGGCGGGTGGGACTCGGCCGAGGCGGTGCATGAGGCGCTGCTGGTTGTACCAGGCGACGTAGTCGGCGGTGATGTACTCGACGTCACCGACCGTGGTGAGCGGCCCGCGACGGAACGGGGAATCAGGCCGGATGCACTCAGTCTTGTAGAGTCCGATCGTGGTCTCGGCCAGAGCATTGTCATAGGCATCGCCGACACTGCCGACCGAGGGTCGGATGCCCGAAAGGGCAAGTGTTTCACCGAATCTCACGCTGGTGTACTGCGATCCTGCGTCGCTGTGGTGGATGGCGTCCTCGATCGGGTGACCCTGACGCGACCGCAATGCGACGGCCTGACGGATCGCCGATTCGACGAACTGGGTCTGCTTGGAGGCGCAGGCCTCCCATCCCACGATCGCCCCGGCGTAGGCGTCGATGACGAATGCGACGTAGACGAACACCCCCGTGACGAGCTTGACGTAGGTGAAGTCCGCAACGAGCAGCTGGTTGGGTGCGCCCACCCCGAACTGGCGATCCACCAGATCCGGTGGCCTCACCGCCGCCGGGTCGGCGATCGTGGTGCGCACGGCCTTCTGGCGGCGTACGCCCTGCCACCCGTTTCGGCGCATCAGGCGTTCCACCGTGGACTTCGCCACCGGGATGCCTTTGCGCTGCAGATGTGCCCACATCTTCACCGACCCGTACAGCGACTCAGCTTGCGCCGGCCGTGCTCATCGGGTTCGTAGTAGCCGGCCAAGACCTCGCTGATGGTGGCGTCCCACAGGGCTCGCTTCGACGGTGCCCGCTTGACCCAGGCGTAGAAGGTGCGTGGGGCGATCGGCACACCGTGCTCGGTGAGCACGCGGCAGATCGGAGCGACCCCGAAGCGGTGCCTGTGTTTGGCGATGAACTCGCAGACCGAACTGGTCAGCGGCGGTTGCGCGGGTCGCTCTCCCGCACGAAGAAAGACGTTGCCGCCTTGAGGATTTCGATCGTCTGCTCGAGCTCGGCGTTGCGCCGCTTGAGGGCGCGGATCTCAGCGGCCGCCGCCGAGGAGACACCGTCACGATCACCGTCGTCGACCTGCTGCTGACGGATCCAACTACGCAGCGTCTCGGCCGTCATCCCCAACCGCTTGGACACCGCCGTGATCGCCGCCCACTCACTTGGGTAGTCAGCACGGTGCTCCAACACCAGACGGACCGCCTTGGCCCGCGTCTGCGGGTCGTACTTGCTCGGCATGACATGCACCTTCCCAAGGAAGGAGGTGCGCATCAAACGCGGGATGGTTCAACCTCTGATGCGATTCAAATATGAGTTTCATATGTGCTGAGTGGGTCGATTTGAGGCAAGTCGAAATTTGAAAAATACTGGTATGCAGTGTTGTTGGTTGGAAAGCCGTTAGTCATCCAGAGACTAGGGTCTCCGAATCTACGGTACAAGAACAGAATTCGTTGAATTCACACAAGCTGCAGTGCAGCGAGCGCCGTCCGTGCTCCATACGTACGCACGGCGGCGGGGGACGACGAGGTCCCGATTTCCATTACCTGCAAGTTACGTATTACGAGTAGTGGTTGATTGACCTGGTTTTCGTATTACCGCCGGTGGGTGCAAGACCCGAAGGGCTGACTGCAACGCCCGACCCGATGCGCGGCGACATCCCGGAGCTTACGACGGCAGGCTTGCGCACACCGCGAATCATGATCCCCGCGTAGTGCCGGTGTTCGCGGCCGTCGAATGGACGCCGACCGGTGTCGCGAATGGTTGGGCCGCACCCGCCGGCTCCGTTTGCACAGCCCGCAACGCGGGGCCGCACCACCTTCGGGACGCCAGCCGTTCGCCGCGGCCGCGCCGGTCACCGCCAGCCACCCCGTCCCGTCGCGTTAGCAAACTCCGGTAGCGGGCAGGCAAGCCATGGATTTCGGCGCGTTGCCCCGGAGGTCAACTCCGGTCGGATGTATCTGGGGCCGGGGCCTGGCTCGCTACTGGCCGCCGCGGCGGCCTGGGACGCCCTGGCCGCTGAGCTGAGTGCCGCCGCGGGCGGCTACGAATCGGTGATCACGACCCTGACAAACGAGTGGCTGGGCCCGACATCGATGGCGATGGCGGCCGCGGTCGCGCCGTATGTGGCCGGGATCGGTGGGCGCCGTGCCGTCGCAGGCAATTTCAACCGGCATGTCCAAGCTGCCGCTGGGCGCGATGGTCGGCCGCGAGTCCGACGGTGCGGTTCACCGAATCGGCCTGCGCCCCTGGCTGTTCCGCGTTCACCGGCGGCCGGCTAGCCCGCGCCGGAGAACATTCGCCCATCGAAAAACGGGGCCGCACACCGATCGGTGTGCGGCCCCGGTATCGAGACGCGGTGTCAGGCCCAGCTGGACCCGACGGCGCTGTCAGTGCTGGCCATGTTGCTGCCCGCGGACTGCACCTTCTGTCCGTGGGCGTTGGCCTGCTCGTAGATGACCTGGAAGTTGCGACCCAACTGGGTGATGAACTCCTGGCAGGCCACCGAACCCGCACCGCCCCAGAAGTCGCCGGCAGCAAGCACATCGCGAACGATGGCCTGGTGCTCAGCTTCCAAGGACGCGGCCTGGGCGCGGATCAACGCACCGTGGGCGTCTACATCGCCGAACTGGTAGTTAATGCTCATTTGCTTAGCTCCTTAAAAGTGTCGGGCAGCAGCCGGTTTGACTGTTAGCTGCCGAGGATCTGCTGCGAGGCCTGCTCTTGCTGCTCGTAGTTGTTCGCGTCGCGAATCAGTCCGTCGCGCACTCCGTGGAGCATGTTGACGATGTTGCGGAAGGCCTGGTTGACCTGACCCATGGTGTCGTACGAGGTGGCCTGGGCCTGACCGCTCCAGCCCGAGCCGGCGATGTTCATCGACGACGCCCACATCTTGCGAGCCTCGTCCTCAACGGTCTGGGCGTGCACCTCGAAGCGCCCCGCCATCGCCCGCATCTCGTGCGGGTCGGTCATAAAACGTGTCGCCATGTCGACTGTCTCCTATCTTGAAGCTTCAGTTCGCCGAAGTCTTAACAGTTGTAATTGATGCGGTGGTGGCCGCGTTGTAAAGAGATTACGGCCTACCGGTTAATTGCTCGCCTCAAATGGGTGACATGCACCCCCCTTTTCCCATATCAGCGGACCTCCTAGACGACGACCTGCTTGGGCATCACGATCGGCTTGAAGCCGTACCGCGGGCCGGACCCGTAGGCGCCGGCACCCTTTGCCGCCGCCGCCATTCCGGGCATGCCGGGCATCGCGGTGACGGGCTCGGCCTCGGAGGCGACGGTCCAGCCCGAGCCCTCGAGCGGGGCGGCGGCCGAAGCCAACTGCGTCGCCGGCGCGGCCGCGGACCAACCGGGGGGCACCGACAGACGGCCGACCATGGACGCCTGGCCGGCGGCCGCCGTTGTCGCCGCGCCCAGGCCGCTTCCCGGCGCCACCGAGCCCACCATGGTGCCTTCGGTGATGCCGGCGACGCCGGCGGGCGCCACGTCGCCAACGGCGATCGCCGGCACGGCGCCCAGGGTGTGGCCCAGCGACACCGCCGTCGGAATGGTGTTCATGGTGAACCAGGCCGCGGTGTTGACGGCGCCGTTGATGCCGTTGAACACGGCCGGCGTGCCGAGGAAATTGTCGATCGAGCCCAGAATGCCAGGGAACGTGTTCGCCCCCCAGGGGGGTGCGGCGGTCAAAACCGCCGCATTGGAGACGGGGGCGAGTAGCGCTTGGGCCGTGCCGCTGGTCGTGCCACCGGCGAGGGCGGCGTTGTCCACGGTCGCGGCGGCCGCCGGGTCGGTGGTCGACGTCAGCGGCGTCACCGGGGTCAGCGTCCCGGCCGCCGTTGAGGCCGCCTGATACGCGGCCATGGCGGCGGCGTCCTGGGCCCAATACTCGGCGTACAGGGTGTCCAGCGCCACGATCGCGGGCGTGTTCTGGCCCAGCACATTGGACGCGACGAGCGCCGCCTGCGTGGCCCTGTTCGTGGCAATCACCGGTGGCGGCACCACCGCAGCGAACACCGCCTCGAAAGCGGCCGCCGACGCTGTGGCCTGCGCACTCGCCTGCTCCAGCGTCGCCGCCGTCTCGGTCAGGTAGGTGACGATGGGCTGGGCCGCCGCGGCCGCCGCCACCGACCCGCCGCCCGTCCACTGCTCGCTGGTCAGCAGCGCGATGATCGACTCCCACTGGGTGGCCGTCGTGCTCACCTCGGCGGCCAGGTTGGCGTACGCCGTCGCGGCCGCCATCAGGGGCGCGGCGCCCGCACCGGAGTAGATGAGCGAGGAGGTGATCTCCGGGGGTATTGCCGCAAAACTTAGAACCATTTTTGTCCCGCTCCTTATTTGTCTGTTCGAATTCGAAGTCTGTGACCGTGACCGCTGCTTAGACGGCGGTCGGTTTCGGCATGACGATCGGCTTGACGCCGTAGCGCGGAGCGCCGAAGCCGGCGCTGCTGCGGCCGGCCGAGGCCATCCCGGGCATGCCGGGGACGACCGAGCCCGCGCCGGCCTGCGGCGCCGCGGCGGTCCAGCCCGCTGTTTGGATCGCGCTGACGGGCGTGACGACCGGGGCGGGCGCGCCGGCCCAGCTCGGCGGCACCGCCAGGTTGCTGACCATGGTCGCGGAACCCATTGAGGCCACCGGCAGTGCGCTGACGCCGCCCATGCCGGTCATGCCGCCGGCCGCGGCGGTGGCGCCGAGCCCGGGCGAGGCGGCGACGTCCGCGGCCAATCCGGCGCCAGCGGCATCGCCGGACGTGTCGAGCAGACCACCACCGGCGAGTCCGATCAGGTCGGACCCCGCCGAGGCCCAGTTGCCACCACCGATGTTCAAGATGTTGGCACCGTTGCTCGAGAGGCCGAAGAGCCCGCCGAGCATGTTCGGGTTGGTGCCGTTGCCTGTGCTACCGAGCAGGTATGCAAGCCAGTCGAGCGGACTGCCTGAAGTAGTGGTCGCAGCTGTGCCAAGCGGGCTGGCGCTGAGATTCGACAGCACGGCCTGACTCGCGTTGACGGCCTCGGTGTCGCCGTAGGCGTTGGAGCTGATGCCCAGGGTGCTCGCATACTGCTCGAGCTGCGCCTGCGCCTGGGCGGCGACGGCCTGATACTGGGTGCCGTAGGTCGAGAAGATTGCCGCCTGCTGGGCCGAGACCGGATCGGCCGCCGCGGGAGCGATCACGGTGGTAGCCGACGCGGCGCCCGCATTCTGCGCCGCCAGGTTAGTGTTGATCCCGCTGAGCAACTGCTCCGCGGCTAACATCTCTTCGGTTTGTGTTGTCAGAAATGACATCCGTTGCTCCTAGTGTTGGAACGGACCGACCCCCTGCGATAAGCCGGCCTGTGTGTTCACGCCACGTCCCCTGTGCGTTGGGGAAAAGGCTAGCTATCCACCGACTCCACGTTCCCGCCGAAAAGGCACACGTGACAGCCGTTTACGGCTTCTTAACGCCGAGTGTCGTAGTTTTAACAAGCTCCTGTCGGGCGATACCGTGATGTCATCTGAAATCGGGTGGCGTATCAGGAGATCGCGCGTGGCGCGCGGATACTAGTCGACGCACGTTCGCGCCGCACGTTAGACATTTGGCTAATTGCGGGCGGGTGGCCGTGCCGGCGGGCGGCCGTCGCGCGCCAGGCCCCGATGACCCGACCGGCGATGGCGAAACGGAGCCAAATCCCCAAGCGCCGCTTGACGTTCGAGCTTCGGCGCGAAGTTGCGGGTGCGTCTGATCGACGTGGGTTGCGGTTCCGGCGACGCCCGGCTAGGGCCGGTGTCGCGCAAACTGGTCTGAGCTTCCGGCGGCTGCCTGAGTAGCGTGCCGTGCGGCCTGCTGTGATGCACACCACGGGATGGCCGTCGCGGATCGCCGGTATTTGCTCCCGGCGATTAAGTGGCATTGCTCCAGGTGTCAGGTAGCAAACTTGCGAGCGGCCGGGAGGGGTTAGGGGATCTTGCTCCCGAACCCCGGGCAGTTAAGTGGGTCGTCACAGCACCCCGGCGATGGTGCCGCTGCCACTGGCGGCGGCTCCTACAGTTTGCTGCGGTTTTGCGGGCAGTACGCCGCAACCGCCGCGCCCACGATGATGTTGGCGCCGCCGCTGCTCAACCCGACCGACTTCTTCACATCGCTGATGGTCTGGGCCGCCGTGTCCCCGCCATCGAAGTCCGTACACACGGCATGCCCCACATTGATCATCGTTTGATCGGCGCCATCCGCCCAGCTGAGGCCGCGCAAATGCAGCGTTTGCAGGTACTGGTCATCCGCGGGGTCGGCAGTCGCGACCGGCGCGGCGACGATGCCGACGACACCAACCACCACGACAGCGACCGGGCCGGCCAAAAGTGCCGTCTTTTTCACTCGTCGACTCCTCCGTGGCGGTTCGGGCGCGCAGGAATCGAATCCTAATTGTGTCCGGCAAATCTGTCTCGACGAGCTAACCAGCGGTTTTCTTGACGCCCGGATACCGGCGGAGGCTTGTAAGTTTGTCGCGACCACCCAAGGCATGCCGGGAAGGCCCGCCAGTTGCGAAGGAGCCAGCGCCGAAGTGACCGAGGATCCGCGCGGGGACGGTGTCTCCCGCCAATACGATCGGTGGGAATATCCGCCCCCGGTGGCTGACCTCGCGGCCTGGAGCGAAACTCATTGGGATTGGTTTGACCCGTTCTGGGCCCACCGGGTGTTGTGGCCGGACCGGGAGTACAAGCCGGACCTCGACATCCTGATCGCGGGTTGCGGCACCTTTCAGGCCGCCCTCTTCGCCTTTAAGAACCGCGGCGCCAAGGTGGTGGGGATCGACGTCAGCGGCAATGCCCTGAATCACCAGAGGCAGCTGAAGGACAAGCACGGGCTGGGGAATTTGGAGCTGCACCTGCTGCCGATCGAAGAGGCGTCGGCGCTCGGGCGCGACTTCGACCTCATCGTCTCCAGCGGCGTCCTGCACCACCTGGCCGATCCGCTGGCCGGGCTGACGGCGCTGGGCCAATGCCTGCGCAGCGAGGGGGTCCTGGCGGTCATGCTCTACGCGAAGTACGGCCGGATCGGCGTCGAAATGCTCGAGTCGGTGTTTCGCGACCTCAAGCTGTCGCAGGACGAGGCCTCGGTTCAGTTGGTCAAAGAGGCGGTCGCGGTGCTGCCGGCCGACCATCCGGTGCGCAGCTATCTGAAAGCGGCGCGCGACCTCGTCTCCGACGGCGCCCTGGTCGATACGTTCCTGCACAGTCGCGCGCGGAGCTACACCGTCGCGGAATGCCTGGACCTGGTCGCCGCGGCCGGACTCGCGTTCCAGGGATGGTTTCACAAGACGCCGTACTACTCGCACGACATGCTCACGCCGGTGAGCGGCTTTCAATCGGCGTTGAACCAATTGCCCGACGCCGAACTGTGGTCGGTGATGGAACGCCTGCAGCCGGCCAACGCCACCCACTTCTTCCTGGCCTGCCGCCCGGAACGTCCCAAGGCGCAGTACACGATCGATTTCGCGTTGCCGGCCTCATTCGATTACGTACCGCTGCTGCGCACCGCGTGCCTGTTGTCCGGCGACGAAATCCGTTGGCCGGGCGGCAAACAGAAGCTCAACCCCGCGCAGCTGCCTTTCGTCCAGCACGTCGACGGCCGCCGCACCATCGCGGAGATCATCGAATGTGTGGCACGCGCGGGTGACGTCCCCGACGAGCACAGGGCCCTGCTGCAAGATTTCGGGCACAAGCTGTTCAGGGGCCTGTGGCGGTTGGACTTTTTGGCCATGGCGCTCAAAGGCCCTACCGGATAGCCGGCCCCCCGTCGGCTACATTCGCGACCGGGCCCCCATAGCCCAATTGGCAGAGGCAGCGGACTTAAAATCCGCCCAGTGTCGGTTCGAGTCCGACTGGGGGCACCAGGTTGGCCCGGTTCGGGCCGCATTCACCGCCCGCCGCTGCTGGTCAAACGTCCCGCTGCATGCTGAACGCGGCAGGTGCGCCGGACCGGCTCCCGGTGCGCCGCCAACCTCGAAAGGAGCGGCACCGCACGGGTTTTCGAGCATGGTGTGATGCTGAAAGGCTTTGGAGCGGAAGGGGATTGGATGATGATGCCTCGCTCGGGTCATCGACACCCGCAGGCGGGCGGGCCCACGCCTGCTCGTGTCCGGCCTGTTGTGCGAGCCCGGGCTTAGTCTCCCCGACCAGCGCCGTTGCCCTTGCCGTGTCCCTTACCTGGACCGTGCCCTGGTGGGGCCGGAGGCTGTTGTGCTGGCGGGGGTGGCGGCGGTGGGGCATTACTGACCGGAGCCGGCGACGGCGTGCTGGTGGTCGCCGGCTCAACGGGTGCGTGGGAGGACGACGCATCAAGCGCGAGTGCCAACGGGACGAGAATCAGTACCGCCAAGACCGCCAAAACGCCCAGCAACTTTCGCCTGCGGCTCGTCGGTGGGACCAGTGCCGGGACGAAAGTGTTTGTGGGCGAGCCGGGCACCGGCACCGTAAGCGGCTTTGTCGCCGGGTGCACCGGCGGGGCGACTTGCACGCCTGCGACCACGTCACGTCGGCCGTGCATCGCGGCGCGCATCTCGTCGGCGCTGCCAAACCGCTGCCCTTGGTCGTACGCCATCGCCCGTTCGATGACCATGATCAGCCGGGGATCGACGTCGGGCCTCAGCCCGGCGAGTGGCGGCGGCCGCCCGTGCAGAATGGCGCCGGCGAGCGCGGCCACGTTCTCCTGCGGGAACGGGCGGTGCCCGGCGAGCGCTTCATAACCCACGACGCCGACCGCATAGAGGTCATCGGCTACACAAGCAGGCGCACCGGCGATCCGCTCGGGGCTCAGATAAGCAATGGTGCCGAGGATCTGACCGGTCAGCGTGTTGGTCGCCTCCGGAAGCTTGGCAATCCCGAAGTCCGCAACCTTGAGGCTCTCGCCCCCCGCGGAAATCAGGATGTTTCCTGGTTTGATGTCGCGATGCAGGATGGCGGCGCGATGCGCCGCGCTCAGCGCGGCGAGGACATTGTCGAGCAGCGCCCGCACCCGCGCTTGCGACAGTGGGCCACGGGCCATCTCCTGAGCCAGGGTTTTCCCAGGCAACCGTTCCATCACGATGAACGGCCTGCCGTCCTGCTCACCCGTGTCGTAGACCGCGACGATATTCGGATGGTTGAGTGCGGCTGCAGCGTGCGCTTCGGCGTCAAAACGATTCCGCATGCCGCTTTGGGCGCACACTGCCGGGTGTAGCAGCTTGATTGCGATCGGCCGGCGAAGTCGGGTGTCCCACCCGTCGCGAACCTCGGCCATGCCGCCACTACCCAGCCTGCCGCGCACCTCATAGCGGCCGGCGAGCAACACCCGGGTGTCCATTCGCCCTGCTAACTCCGTGTCACTGCGGTCACAGTCGTGCCGAAGTCGGTTACCCGAACAGCGACCGCTCAAAACTCGCACACGCCCGCCGTGGAGCGCGACGACGCCAGGCCGGGGGACAGGCAGCGTGTGCAGGACTTCGGGCTGACGCTGTTCCGGTCGCTGTGGCTTCTGGATTTTCTGGCGATGGCGCTGAACACCGCGCCGTCCGTCTAGTGCACGGAATCGGTTGCAACATAATGCTTTTGACAAACATGATGCGGTGCCGTCCTCGGCCATCGCCCGCGTGGACCAATACTTTGGCCCCGCCGCCGACGGGCCCGAAAATCGTCATCCATACACTCACCCAGCATGGGCATGCTGTTCGGCCTCGCGCCGTGGATCGTGTATTGGGTACTCGTCGGTAACGTTCCGTTCCCCGCGGCCGTCCTGGTCGCGCTGGTGATCGCCGCCGCCAGCCTGGGCGTGGGGGGCGTGGTGGGCCGGAAGTGGCAATTCTTTGACTTTGCCTCCGCCGCAGTGCTTTTGGTCCTCGCCGTGCTGGCCTTCACGCTCAGTGAATCGTTCCTCGAGCGGTGGATACTGCCGCTGAGCAACGCGGGGATCTTCCTGGTGACGCTGATCGGGATGCTGGTCGGCAAGCCCTTCATAGCCGAGTTCGCCGCGGCGGAACAAGCCGCCGACGTCGTCAAGACCGATCTGTTCCGCCGGGTCGTCACGATCCTGAGCTGGCTTTGGGTCGCGACGTTCGCCGGGATGACGGTGTCGTCGGCGATCCCGCCGATCCTGGCCGGCCCCGCCGGGACGACCGCCGCCCTGATGCTGGACACGAAGACCCCGCTGTCGTTCCTCTGCTACTGGATCATCCCCTTCGGCCTGCTGGGGCTCGCGGCGGTGGCCTCGCGACTGCTGCCCGACCGCATGCTGGTCGGCATCGACGACGTCGCGCGGGAAACCTCGTTCGTCGCCTACGACGAAGCCACCATCGATGAGCTCTACTTCCTGGCCACCGAGCACGCCAACCGCGAGGTCGGTCCGGGCAAGGAGGCCTACGCTGTCAAGGTGGGCGGGATGGGAACTCCGTTGACCGGAGACGAGTCCCGAAAGTCGTGGCCCTCGACGTACAAGGTGCGCGACAAGCGGCGCTGAACCCGCACCGCGGTTCGGCTACGTTGGTTCTCGGCGGAGCGGCCCCGGACCTGCCGCAGGCGCTCCGCATCCGGTTGCGGCCACAACGGGAATGCCCACCGGAGCGGAGAACAGGAGTCGCGATGAACCCACCCAGCGCCGACGCCATACGCGCGGAAACCATCACCATCACCGGCCACGGCGGCGACGAGATCGAGGCCTACCAGGCCGTGCCGCTCGCGCAGGGCTCGCGGGGCGGCGTCGTGTGGATCCACCACATGCCCGGATACGACCGGGAGACCAAGGAATTCGTCCGCCGGATCGCCGTCAGCGGCTACAACGCCGTGGCGCCCAACCTGTACTCGCGGGAAGCCCCGGGTGCGGCGCCCGACGACGCGGCCGCCGCGGCGCGGGCCGCCGGCGGGGTGCCCGACGAGCGATTGGTCGGTGACGTCGCGGGCGCGGTGGAGCACCTGCGTAAGTTGGCCGGCGCCAACGGCAAATTCGGCGTCATCGGTCACTGCTCGGGCGGACGGCACGCCTACCTCGCGGCCTGCTCGCTGCCGTTCGACGCGGCGGTGGACTGCTACGGCGCCTTCATCGTCGAGGACCCGCCCGAGGGCATGCCCAAGTCCATGAAGCCGATTCTGGACCTGGCATCCAACCTGAGCTGCCCGCTGTTGGGCCTGTTCGGTCTCGACGACCGGTTTCCGGCGCCCCCCGCGGTGGCCACCCTGGACGCCGAGCTCACCAAGCTGAACAAGCCGCACGAGTTCCACTCCTACGAGGGCGCGGGCCATTCGTTCTTCTCCGTCGACCGCCCGGCGTACCGGCCGGAGGCCGCGGTGGACGGCTGGCAGCGCATCGACGAGTTCTTCACCACCTACCTGAAAGGCTAGGCACCGGCTATGTGCACCTATCTCACCGAACACGTCGATATCGACGGCAGCGGCAAGGGCGCGACGGGATGGTTCGGCGCCAACCGCGCGACGGTGTACGTCGACCATCCCGTCCATGCCCCCTACGGCCACACGGTCAACATCGACGTGATCAACCCGCAGCTCGGCCCGTCGGCACGGGTGGCTCTGGAATTGACCGAAGAAAGCGCGCTCGCGCTCGCCGACGCCATCCGCAGGGCGATCGGTCACGCACCGGCCGGACTGGCCTCCAGACACCAGTAAATCAGCGATGACCGCCGAAACCGACTACCCTCAGATGGCCGCCGCGCGCGGCAGGATCGAGCCCGCCCCACGGCGGATCCGTGGTTATCTCGGCGATGCACTGGTCTTCGACACCACCGCCGCCCGGTACGTGTGGGAAGTCCCCTACTACCCCCAGTACTACATCCCGCTGGCCGACGTTCGTTCCGAGTCCCTGCACGACGAAAACCACGCCCAGAAGGTGCAATTCGGCCCGTCGCGGCTGCACTCCCTGGTGGGTGCCGGTCAGACGCATGTGTCGGCCGCGCGGGTATTCGACACCCACGGTGGCGGACCGTTGGCCGGGACGGTCAGGTTCGAGTGGAATGCGTTGCGCTGGTTCGAAGAAGACGAGCCGATCTACGGTCACCCGCGCAACCCGTATTCGCGCGTCGACGCCCTGCGCTCGCACCGGCACATCAGGGTTGAAATCGATGGAATTGCTTTGGCCGACACCGTTTGTCCCGTGCTGCTGTTTGAAACAGGTTTGCCGACAAGGTATTACATCGATCCGACCGATGTCGCGTTCGAACACCTGGAACCCAGCGCGACGCAGACGTTGTGTCCATACAAGGGAATAACGTCGGGCTATTGGTCGGTGCGCGTCGGTGACACCGTCCACCAGGACTTGGCGTGGACCTACCACTATCCACTTCCGGCGGTCGGCCAGATCGCCGGTCTGATCGCGTTCTACAACGAGAAACTCGACATCATCGTCGACGGGGTCGGGTTGGCGCGGCCACAGACGCATTTCAGCTAGCGCCGCGGCCGGTGTGATTTTTCCCTCGTCGACGCCTCAAACCTGAGAATTCTTAACTTAACTGGTGTTAGGCCGCTCACGTGGGCTGTTAGCGGCGCAGATGAAATCCGCCGGAAGCGGGTTTGCCTGTCTTTCGCTAGGGGTAAGCGAGTGCAGTACAGCGTGATTAAAAGTCTGAGCAGAACCTAAGTGCGCGGAGTGACGTAGCTAACGTCGAGCATTTCGAACCGCTGTTGGGCGATTTTTGGCCAGTAGACTACCGAAAACCAGTCTCGTCAGCGCCTTTCGGTGCTGAAGCCGGTGGAGCCGGAGGCCAATTGCCGTGTACGTATCGGCGGTCTCGCCACTTCGCCCACCAGAGCCGACAACACAGCAAAGGCGGTGCCAGCGTGAACGATGTGACGGGCCCTACGGCCGCGCACGACGATCGAGACGGCGAAGTCTTCGAGCTTGACGCCACCTCGGTGACTCGAGTCCCGTTGCACAACGGTCCGATCAGCGACATCGACATCAGCCCCGACGGGCGCCGGCTGGTGGTTACGAACTACGGCCGCAACGCGGTCTCGGTCATCGACGCCAACGCGTGCCGCGTCTCGAGCACCGTCACCGGGCTGGCCGAACCCTTCGCGATCGCCATGAGCAGTGCGGACGCCAATTATGCCTACGTCAGCACCGCGACCCCCGGCTACGACGCCATCGAAGTCATCGACGTCGTCACGAACTGGCGTATCGCCACACATCGGCTCGCGAACAGCGTGAGCGACCTGACGGTGAGCCCGGACGGGAAATACGTTTACGCCAGCCGAAACGCGGCTCGCGGGGCCGATGTGACGGTCCTGGACACCACCACCGGTGAACTCGAGGTCATCGACCTGGCGACCGCGCCGGGTGTCACCACCGCATGCGTGCGGATCAGCGCCGACGGGCGTCGTCTGTACGTCGGCATGAACGCGCCGACCGGCGGCAGCCTCGCCGTGATCGAGACCCGGACGCGGTCCGACGATCGTCGTGTCGGCGGCCGGTCGCGCATCGTCGGTGTCGTCGACATCGGCCTGCCCGTCCGCGATGTGGCGCCGAGCCACGACGGCGGCACGGTGTACGTGGCGAGCTGCGATCCGGTCGCGGGGGCAGTGTTCGACGTGGTCGACACCCGAGCCACCAAGATCGTCGTCACGCACAAGATTCCCGAGATCACCGGTCCGCTCACCCGGATGACGCTCAGCCGTGACGGCGAACGGGCCTACCTGGTCAGCGACGACCGCATCACGGTGCTGAGCACCGACACGCAGGATGTCGTCGGCGAGGTCGTGGTCTCCAGGCACCCGTCCTGCGTGGTGGAAAGCCCCGACGGCACCCACCTCTACATCGCCGACTACTCCGGCGTGGTCACCGCGGCGCGGATCGCCTCGACCGCACCACCGCAGACCCCCGTCGGCGCCACCGACCGGGACCTGTCGGTGGCCGGCTGGCTGCCCGAGCTCCCGGAGTGGGAGCTGGCCCTGGCCTAGTTGTAGGGCCGAGGCCCGCGTTCGGCTGGGCGACCAAAGCGACGCCGGCGGAACGGGATCCACGCCATCGATCCTCGGCCCGGCCGGGTGCTGTCACTCTCGCCGAATTCGGGCTTAGGGTGGAGGCGGCCTACGGCGTTGACGCGGTCGGCCGGAATGCGGGGGCACCGCATTTCGCGGATTGGCACAGACGTGCTGTGCCGAGATTGAGGCGGTACATCAATGGACGGCACGATGCAGGACTTTCCATTGACGATCACCGCGATCATGCGGCACGGCTGCACCGTGCACGGTGAACGCACCGTCACGACCGCCACCGGGGATGGCTACCGGCGCACGACCTATCGGGAACTGGGACAGCAGGCCGCGCAACTGGCCAACGGGCTGCGCGGGCTCGGCGTCACCGGTGACCAGCGGGTGGGCACGTTCATGTGGAACAACGCCGAACACCTCGTCGCGTACCTCGCCCTGCCGTCGATGGGCGCCGTCCTGCATACCCTCAACATCCGGCTGTTCCCCGAGCAGATCGCGTTTGTCGCCAACGAAGCCGAAGACCAGGTGGTGCTGGTCGACGCGTCACTGGTCAAACTGCTCGCGCCCGTGCTGCCCGACCTGGAGACCGTGCACACGGTGATCGTGGTCGGCGATGACGAAGACGCCCGAGTTCTGCATGAATCGGGCAAGACCGTGCTGCGTTACGCCGACGTCCTCGAGGGCGAGTCCACCAAGTTCGACTGGCCGCACATCGACGAGAACTCCGCGGCTGCGATGTGCTACACCAGCGGCACCACCGGAAACCCGAAAGGCGTGGTCTACAGCCACCGTTCGAGCTTCCTGCACACCATGGGCGCGTGTACGACCAACGGCATCGGCGTGGGCGCCACCGACGGCGTGCTGCCGATCGTGCCGATGTTTCACGCCAACGCCTGGGGTCTGCCGTACGCGGCGCTGATGGCGGGCGCCGACCTCGTGCTGCCCGACTGTCACCTGGACCCCGAGTCGCTAGTTCGGCTGGTCGAGGACCTGCGGCCCACCGTGACCGGGGCGGTGCCGACCATCTGGAACGGTGTCCTGCATTACCTCGAGGAGGACCCCGACCACGACATGTCGTCGCTGCGGCTGGTGGTCTGTGGCGGCTCGGCCGTGCCGGTGTCGCTGATGCGCACCTTCGAGGAAAAACACGGCGTCCAGATCCGCCAGCTGTGGGGCATGACGGAGACGTCGCCGCTGGCCACCATGGCGTGGCCCCCACCGGGCACCCCGGAGGACCAGCATTGGGCCTTCCGCGGCACGCAGGGGCAGCCGGTCTGCGGGGTCGAGATGCGCATCGTCGACGACGACGGTCAGGTGCTGCCCAACGACGGCAACGCCGTCGGTGAGGTCGAGGTGCGCGGACCCTGGATCGCCGGCTCCTACTACCTGGGCCGCGACGAATCGAAGTTCGACTCCGGCTGGCTGCGCACCGGGGACGTCGGCCGCATCGACGAGCGGGGATTCGTCACCCTGACCGACCGTGCTAAGGACGTCATCAAATCCGGTGGGGAATGGATCTCCTCGGTCGAGCTGGAGAACTTCTTGATCGGCCACCCGGAGGTGCTCGAGGCCGCCGTCGTCGGCGTACCCGACGAGCGGTGGGAGGAACGACCGCTGGCGGTCATCGTGCCCAAGCATTCGTCGGTGAGCGCCGAGGACCTGCGAAAGTTCCTCGCGGACAAGGTGGTTCGGTGGTGGCTACCCGAACGGTGGACTTTCGTCGATGAGATTCCGCGCACCAGCGTGGGCAAGTACGACAAGAAGGCCATCCGGGCGCGGTATGCCGAGCACGGCTATTGGGTGGTCGAAGCCCGGGACTGACCGAGCAAGACCGATGCAATTTGGCGCGCAGAGCTGAGAGGCTTTATCCCCGTGGCACATTCGCTCGTCGTCGATCAATCCGTCGTCACCCCGGTCGCGGTGCAGGATGCGTTCGGCCGCACCCTGCCGATTCCGCTTCCGACGCTGTTTCACCGCTGGTACGGACCGTTCCCGCCGATCGCGGAAGTCCGCGAGCAGACCGGCGCCTGGGACGCGGCGGGCCAAACCCGCATCGTGCACCTGGCCGGCGGCGCCAGCATGCGCGAGGAACTGACCAGCGTCGAGGAGCCCCGGTCATTCGGCTACCGGCTCTCCGAAATCACCGGCCCGATGGCGCTGCTGGTCGACCACATCATCGGCGAATGGATCTTCACGCCCGCCGCGGCCGGCACCGAGATCACCTGGCGCTGGGACATCCGCCCGAGGTCGGCGCTGACGGCCTGGATGCTGCCGCTGCTGGGCAGGATGTGGAAGGGCTACGCGCGGCGGGCGCTGCGTGACCTGTCGGCCCTGCTGATGGCCTGACCCGCAACCGCTAGCGTGGGAAGCCATGTGCCGACTCTTTGGCCTGCACGCCGGGCATCGCGCGTGCACCGCGACCTTTTGGCTGCTGGATGCGCCGGACAGCCTGTCCCAGCAGAGCAGGAGAAATCCGGACGGCACCGGCCTGGGCATCTTCGACGAACACGGCCGACCGCACCTGGACAAGGAGCCGATCGCGGCCTGGCAGGACGCGAAATTCGCGACCGAGGCGCATCAGATGACCGGCACGACCGTCATCGCCCATGTCCGCTACGCGACCACCGGATCGCTCGACGTCCGCAACACCCACCCGTTTCTGCAGGACGGGCGGATCTTCGCGCACAACGGTGTCCTCGAGGGATTGGACATCCTCGACGAGCGGCTGCGTGAGGTCGGCACCGACGATTTGGTGTTGGGCGACACCGACTCCGAACGCGTCTTCGCGTTGATCACCGCCTCGGTCCGGGCGCGCGACGGCGATATCACGGCCGGCCTCGTCGACGCCGTGCGATGGCTCGCCGAGCACGTCCCGATCTATGCGGTCAACGTGCTGCTGAGCACGGCCACCGACATGTGGGCGCTGCGCTACCCGGCCACCCACGAGCTCTACATCCTGGACCGCTCCGATGTCGGGATCGCGCACGATCCCGAATTCGACTTGCGCACCTTGCGAATTCACGCGCGCTCCGAGCATCTGTACACCCGGCCGTCAGTGATCTTCGCCACCGAACGCATGGACGACGAGGCGCGCTGGCGCCTGCTTGAGCCCGGCGAACTGGTTCACGTCGACGCCGGGCTACGCGTCACCCGCAGTCTGGTGCTGCCCGACCCGCCCAAGCGTCTGCTGCGCCGCACGGATCTGAGCGCGCCGGTGCAGGACTCCCAGCACGCCCTGCCGAGCACCCGACGGCCGGCCTGACGCCGTTTGGCAGAGTTGGTGGGCGTGACAACCAAACGCGCCCTGGTGCTGGCTGGTGGAGGGATAGCGGGAATCGCCTGGGAGACAGGTATTCTGCGCGGTATCGCAGACGAGTCGCCGACCGCGGCCCGGCTGTTGGCCGAGTCGGACGTGCTGGTCGGGACCTCGGCAGGTTCGGCGGTGGCCGCGCAGCTCAGCAGCGGCCACTCCCTGGACGAGCTGTTCGACCGGCAGGTCTCCGCGTCATCCGCCGAGATCGATTCCGGAGTCGACATCGAGACCATCACCGAACTGTTTCTGACCGCCCTGGCGGAGCCGTACGAGGAGTCGCTGGACAGGACCCGGCAGCAGATGCAGCGGATCGGTGCCGTGGCGCTCGCGACCAAAACCGTTCCCGCGCCGGTGCGCCGCGACGTCATCGCGCGGCGGTTGCCGTCGCACGACTGGCCGGACCGGGAGCTGCGGCTCACCGCGATCGATGTCGCCACCGGCGAATTGACCGTTTTCGACCGCGACTCCGGCGTCGACCTCGTCGATGCCGTGGCCGCCAGTTGCGCGGTACCCGGGGCGTGGCCACCGGTGACGATCGCGGGCCGCCACTACATGGACGGCGGGGTCGCCAGTTCGGTCAATCTCGTGGTGGCCGCCGACTGCGATACGGCGGTGGTGCTGGTGCCCTCGGGCGTGGACACGCCGTCGCCGTTCGGTGCCGGGCCGGCCGCCGAGGTCTCGGCGTTCGCGGGCGCGGCGCTCGCCGTGTTCGCCGACGGCGATTCGTTGGCCGCCTTCGGGCCCAATGCGCTGGATCCGGGCTGTCGCATCCCGTCGGCGATGGCCGGCCGCGAGCAGGGCCGTCGCGAAGCCGCGGCCATCGCACGCTTCCTGGGCGTGTGACGGCGCTTGGCGCGCAACCGATTTGACTCCCGCTCAGCGCTCGATCGCGGGCGGGACGTCCTGGGCGCCCTGGACTTCCAGCGCCTCCAACGCCTCGTGCGCCAGCGCCCGGCCGGCGGTGATCACCTCCGCCGCCCGGTGGAATTCCAGGGCCCGGCACGTCGAACGTGGGACCTCGATGAGCAGGTCGGGCGGGTAGACGGCCAGGGTGTGGCGCGCCAGCGCGGCCTGGGCGATGTCGATGGTCCGGTTCATCACCTCGAAACTGCCCAGCCTCGGCACCTCGGTTCCCGCACCGGGCAGTTCGCCGGCCTCGTCACCGGCCGCCGGCTGCTCGTCGTCCTGGAGGTCCGACCAGCTGTCCGACTCACCAGCCGGGCCGCCCAATCTGCTCAGCAATGCCCGCGCGGTCGGCCGATCGAGCAACGACCGGGCGGCGGCCGTGTCGAGCAGCGCGGAGGTGCTCCGCAGCATGCGGGTCAACCACTCGACGGTGGCGCCCGGCTCCGGTTCGCGGGTGGTGATCGCCTCGCTGCCGGACAGGCTCACCGCGATGATCAGGTCGGCGTTGACCGCGGCGAGCGGGGCCATCGGTAGCGGATCCAGGATGCCGCCGTCGGCGAGCAGCCGCCCCTCTACCGCGTGGGGGGCGATCACGCCGGGGATGGCGATGGAGGCGCGGATCGCCTCGTCGAGGGGGCCGCGCTGAAACCACACCGACTTGCCCGCCAGCAGGTCGGTGGCCACCGCCGTGTAGGGGATCGGCAGTTCCTCGATGGCGACCGGGCCCAGGATGTCGCGCACCGCGTCCAGGATCTTGCCGGCCCGCATCACGCCGGCAGCGCTGATGGACGGGTCGAGCAGCCGCAGGATGGTGCGCTGGGTGAGCGACTTGGCCCAATCGGTGAACTCGTCGAGCCGTCCGGCCGCCTGCAGGCCGCCGACCAGCGCGCCCATCGATGACCCGGAGATGCCGACGATCTCGTAGCCGCGCGCCGCCAGGGCCTCGATCACCCCGATGTGGGCGTAGCCGCGGGCGCCACCGCTGCCGAGCGCGAGTGCCACCCGAGTCGGTTCTGATCGACGTTCGTCAGGCACCCATCCATTTTGCGCGGCAGTGACCCCTTGATGGACGGTGCGGGGACTTTTTTAAGCCGTGATCCCAATTACGCCGCGGCGGAAATCGCGGGGTGCAGCGCTACCCGCATTCGTTGCCGGCGGCCGCGCGCGCGGCGACGATCACGGCCGCCTGCCGGGCCGGGGTCAGCTTCGACCAGGGGGCGTTCCAGCTGCCCGCGGTGCCCGACGGCGAGGCCTGAAGCATCGACAAATAGGGCTCGAACAGCGACGCGTCGCTCTTGGGCTGGGCGTCCATCCACTCTTTCGCGGCGTGACAGGCCTGGTAGTACTCCTCTTCGGTCGAATCCGCGGGGACATCGACCCTGGTCGTCACGCCGGCGGGGGACAGGCCGACGGAGCCCGCCGGCGCCGACCCCGGACCGTCGGGGATGCCGGACTGCCGCGCCGGCGGGGACGCGGGCGCACCGCCGTGGGCGCCCTGCGAGCACGCGGTAACCGCCGTCACCACGACCGCGACAACAACCGCGCCCCACCGCCGGGACCGATCACCGCACCAACGCACGGTCTCAATCTATGCAACACTGGCGGCCGTGATGGAGCGCTTCGGATTTTGCGAGTGTTGTCGGCCGTAACACGCCGCCGCTTGCCCTGTCCGTTTTCTCCCTGGAGTTCCCCCGATGTCTGTGCCCGTCGCCACCGCGGCTGCCCCGCGCCCGCGAACCCTTTCCGTCCCGTCCGCCGGCCCCACCCGGCTGCGAGTGCCCGATCTGCTCCACGCCACCGACCGGGCCGCCGACGATGTGCTCAGCGGACGCCGCGACCACCTGTTGCCCGAGGGCGGCATACCCGAGTCGCGGCGCTGGTTCACCCGCATCCACGGCGACGAGGAACTCGACGTCTGGCTGATCAGCTGGGTGCCCGGCCACCCGACCGAATTGCACGACCACGGCGGGTCGCTGGGCGCGTTGACCGTCATCTCCGGATCGCTGAACGAATACCGTTGGGACGGCAGAGCTTTGCGACGCCGTCGGCTCGACGCCGGCGATCAGGCCGGGTTTCCACTGGGCTGGGTGCACGACGTGGTGTGGGCGCCCCGGCCCGTCACCGTGCCCGTGACACTGCCCGCCGCGGCGAGCGCCAGCTCGGGGCCGGTGCGGCCGACGTTGAGCGTGCATGCCTACTCGCCGCCCCTGACCGCGATGTCGTACTACGACATCACCGACCGTAAGACGTTGCGCCGCAACCGAACCGAACTGACCGACCAGCCGGAAGGATCGCTATGAGCCGCATCAACGTCGTCGTGAGATCCGCCCGGCGCCGGTATCGCCGCCTGCCCGCCGCCGAAGTGCCCGACGCGCTGCGGCGCGGCGCGGTGCTGGTCGACATCCGGCCGGAGGCCCAGCGCTTTCGTGAGGGCGAGGTGCCTTCGGCGCTGGTGATCGAACGCAACGTCCTGGAGTGGCGCTGCGATCCCACCAGCGAGGCCAGGCTGCCCCAGGCCGTCGGCGACGACGTCGAATGGGTGATCCTGTGTTCTGAGGGCTATACGTCCAGCCTGGCCGCGGCCGCGCTGCTGGACATCGGCCTGCACCGCGCCACCGACGTCATCGGCGGCTACCACGCGCTCGCCGGCGCCGGCGTGCTGAGCGAGCTGGCCGGGGGCCGGGTCGATCCGGTGTTCGCGGACACCGGCGGCACCGCGCGCCGCTGGCTCTGAGTCGTCTCGTTACCTAACTCGTCTCGTTACCTAACTCGTCTCGTTGGAGTGCAGCAGCGGACGCAATTTCGCCGTTTTCTCCGGTGTCCAGTCCGGCGGTGGCAGCACCGCCGCCCAGCCGTCGGCGACGGCGGCGACGTAGTGGTGGCCATGCCCGTCGGGGACGTCGACCGCCACGGCCATGTCGGCCGACACCTGTAGGAACGTGACGACCGGAATCCAGCGCGTTTGCGGCAGCACGTCATAGCCGCGCGGTTCGTTCAGCCAGTCGGGCTTGCTGAACAACAGGTCCGGGGTCCACCACGCGATCGGATCCGACGCGTGCTGCAGGTACACCACGCGCGGGTGATCCCACGGCGCGTCAGGACGCGCCAAATCCTTTGCGCGAGCGATGAATCGGACATACTTACCGTCCTGGTAGATCGGTAACCACTCCGGCGATCGGGCGTCACGCGTGGACGTCAGATCGGTCCAGATGGTGTTTTTGAACGTGGGCCCACTGAACAACGCCCCATCGGTGCGCGCCAGCACGTTGTTCAGGCTCAAGAACGGCGCCTCGCCCCCGAACGATCCTAAACTCTCGCCGAACACCACCAGCTTGGGCCGCTGGGCTTCGGGCATCTGGCGGATCAGCCTGTCGACGGCCTCGAAGAGCGCCTGTCCGGCGTGCCGGGCGTTCTCCTTGTCCACCAGAAACGACAGCCAGCTCGGCAGGAACGAATACTGCATGCTCACGATCGCCGTGTTGCCGTTGTACATGTATTCCAGCGCCGAGGCCTCCGCCTCGTTGATCCAGCCTGTGCCGGTGGTGGTGGCCACCGCGACGACGGCGCGTCGCAGCCCGCCGGTGCGCTGCAATTCCTGGGCCGCCAGCTCCGCGGCCGCCGTGATACCTTTCGACGAGTCCAGCCCGGCGTAGGCCCGGATCGGCTCGGCGGCCGGGTCTCCGTTGAACGCGGTGAGTTGCTCGACGGTCGGACCGCCCTCCACGAAGATGCGGCCCTCGCGGCCCAGCGAGTCCCACGACACCAGCGACTCCGGGCCACCCGACCGCAGCGGGGTTTTCGGGGGAGCGGTGTCGGGGTTCATCTCTTCGTTGGCCGTGGCGAAGGTGTGGTTCATGGTGCGCATGGCGAACTTGAGCACGACGCCGTTGAGCAGGGTGATGGTCAGGGTCACCAGCACCACCACCACGATCGTTGCGGACAGTCGGAATGGAGCGACGCGGTCCAGTTCTCCGACAAGGAATCTGACCAGCCAGCGGATGAATTGCCCGACCTCGACCACCGTGAACAACACCACCACCGACAGCACGGCGCCCAGGGGGTAGTCGTACCACTTCAGGTGCTCCACGCCCATCAGGTTGCGCACGTCGTCCTGCCAGACGTGGAACCAGATCGCCATCAGCACCATGCCGATCAGCCCGACCGGGACCAGCACCAGCCACGCCCAGCGCGGCGGCGGTGGGCTGGATTGCCTGCCGGCCATGTAGCGGACCAGCCAGACCGCGAAGACGCCCAAGCCGTAGCCGATGGCGCCGGACAATCCGCTGACCAGTCCCTGGAACAAGGCGCCGCGCGGCAGCAGCGACGGGGTTAGCGAAAGCCAGATGAAGACCACGCCGACCGCGGTGCCGGTGAACGTGTAATGCCGCACCCACCAAGGCTTTTCGGTCCAAGGCAGGGTGGGCGCTGCGCGCCCGGCTCGCGTCGCGGGTGCCGGTGGTGTTGCGCCCGGCTCGGGGGCCGCGGACTCCTCGACGTCGTCCGGCGGTTTGTGGTCCGTCTCGGTGTTTGTCGCGGAAACCGGTTCGCTCATGCAAGCGTCCTAGCGGTGGGTGAAGTTCGGCGCGCGCTTCTCGACGAAGGCCGCCATCCCTTCGGATTGATCCTCGGTTGCGAAGGTCGAATGAAACAGCCTGCGCTCGTAGAGAAGTCCCTCGGCCAGGGTGGATTCGAACGCGCGGTTGACGGCCTCCTTGGCCATCCTGGCCGCCGAGCGCGACATCTGCGAGATGGTGGTTGCGACGGCCTTGGCCTCGGTCAGCAGGTCGTCGGCCGGCACCACGCGCGATACCAGACCGCTTCGTTCGGCCTCCTCTGCGCCGATGGTGCGGCCGGTCAGGATGAGGTCCATGGCCTTGGCCTTGCCGATGGCGCGGGTCAGCCGCTGCGAGCCGCCCATGCCGGGCAGCACACCGAGTTTGATCTCCGGCTGGCCGAATTTCGCTGTGTCGGCGGCGATCAGCACATCGCACATCATGGCGAGCTCGCAGCCGCCGCCCAGCGCGTGCCCGGCCACCGCCGCGATCGTCGGGGTGCGGACCGCGGCGAGCTTGCTCCAGGGGGCGAAGAAGTCGGCGCCGAAGGCGTCGGCGAACGTCAGCTCAGCCATCTCTTTGATGTCGGCGCCGGCGGCGAACGCCTTGGCCGAGCCGGTGATGATGATCGCGCCGATGCCGGGATCGTCGTCGAAATCGGCTGCTGCGCTGGTTACTTCGTTCATCACCTGAGTGTTCAGCGCGTTGAGGGCCTTCGGCCGGTTCAGGGTGATGATGCCGACACGCTCTTCGCGCTCGACGAGGATGGTCTCGTAGGTCTTGGGGGCCGTGTCTGTCATCCAAACCGCCTTTCTAGAAGCTCAAGTCGTCGTCGACCGGGACGAAATACGCCTCGATGTCGGCCGCGGTGACCGCGGACAGCTGCGCCGGCGACCACTTCGGATTGCGATCTTTGTCGATCAGTTGCGCGCGGATGCCCTCCACCAGATCGTGCGAGCGCAGCGACGCCGATGACACCCGATAGTCTTGCACCAGAACGTCTTTGAGCGTCTCCAGTTTGGCGGCGCGGCGTACCGCCTCCAGGGTCACCGACAGCGCGATCGGGGAACGGGTGGCGATCAGGTTGGCGGCGTCGTCGGCCGGACCCGCGTCGTGGCCGCGCAGGGCGGCGACGATGTCCTCAACGGTGTCACCGGCGAAGCATTCGTCGATCCAGTTGCGTTGCGCGGCAAGCTCACTGGGTGGCGGTTCGACGGCGTACTTGGCCAGCGCCTGCTCGACGCCGTCGGTGATGACCGCGCGGCGGAACGCCTCGACGTCGTCGTGCGGGACATAGTGGTCGGCGAAGCCCATGGCGATGGCGTCGGCCCCGGAGAACGGCGCCCCGGTCAGGGCGGCGTGCAGGCCCAACCCGCCGGGCGCGCGAGACAGCAGATAAACGCCGCCGACGTCGGGAATGAAGCCGATACCGACCTCGGGCATGGCGATCTTGGAGGTGTCGGTGACCACCCGGGTGTTCGCGTGCGCGCTGACGCCGACGCCACCGCCCATCACGATGCCGTCCATCAGCGCCACATACGGCTTGGGGAACTCGGCGATCTGCGCGTTGAGCAGATACTCGTCGCGCCAGAAGCGTCGCGCCTCGACGCCGTCCTTGCGGGCGCTGTGATAGATGGAGACCACGTCGCCGCCCGCGCACAGTCCGCGTTCACCGGCGCCGGAGACCACCACCGCGCGCACCGCGTCGTCGTCGGCCCAGCCGGTCAGGATGGTGCTCAGGGCGTCGACCATCTGCTGATTCAGCGAGTTGATCGCCTTGGGCCGGTTGAGCGTGATCAGGCCGACGCGTCCCTCGACTTCGGTCAGAACCTCATCGGATTCGTCGCTCACGCCCTTGCCTCCCTTAAGCCGGTCCAGCCTCGAGGAAGAAATCTAGATCGTCGCGACCACCGCGGTACCCGCGGGTAAGGGTTATCTTTAACGCGACGACAACGGCGGAGGCCATATCCACTGGAAAACGCCCAGGTCCGCTGGGAACCAGGGTGCAACGCCGATCGTTGAGATTGTGTTCGCACAGCTCGAAGCCAATTAGAGAGGATCCGACGGTGCGGGAGACAAGCAACCCGGTATTTCGTTCGCTGCCTAAGCAGAGGGGCGGATACGCGCAATTCGGCACTGGCGCGCCCCCAATGCAGGGCTACGGCGCCGACCCTTACGCGGCTCCTTATCAGGCCCCGTACCAAGAGGCTAGGGCCTCGCGTCCGCTGACCATCGACGACGTCGTCACCAAGACCGGCATCACGCTGGCCGTGCTGACGCTCTCCGCCGTGGTCTCCTACTTCCTGGTCGCCCGCGACGTGGCGCTGGCCATGCCGCTGGCTTTGGTCGGCGGGCTGGGCGGCTTGGCCCTGGTGCTGGTGGCCACCTTCGGTCGCAAGCAGGACAACCCGGGCATCGTGCTGAGCTACGCGGTGCTCGAGGGCCTGGTGCTGGGCGCCATCTCGTTCGTCTTCGCCAATTTCTCGGTGTCGAACGCCAACGCCGGCGCGCTGATCGGTGAGGCGGTCCTGGGCACCTTCGGGGTGTTCTTCGGCATGCTCGTCGTCTACAAGACCGGGGCCATCCGGGTGACGCCCAAGTTCACCCGCATGCTGGTCGCCGCGATGTTCGGCGTGCTGGCCCTGATGCTCGGTAACTTCGTGCTGGCGATGTTCCACGTCAACGGCGGCACCGGCCTGGGCCTGCGCAGCGGCGGCACGGTGGCGATCATCTTCTCGCTGGTGTGCATCGGGATCGCGGCGTTCAGCTTCCTGATCGACTTCGATGCGGCCGACCAGATGGTTCGCGCGGGCGCGCCGGACAAGGCGGCCTGGGGCATCGCGCTGGGTCTGACCGTGACGCTGGTCTGGCTGTACATCGAGATCCTGCGTCTGCTCAGTTATCTGCAGAACGACTAGCTCGGCCACAGAAAAAACCGGCACGCCCCGTTGGCGTGCCGGTTTTTTCGTGAGCTGACGCCGTTGAGTGCGACGTGACGGCGTTGAGTGTGACGTGACGGACGGGGTCGCTCGGCGTGTCGCCGCCCAGGATTCACACGCGACGCCCGGGCGCCCGGCTAAAGGCACCCCAGCAAGACGGCTAGCTCAGCCGCTCGATCACCATCGCCATACCCTGGCCGCCGCCAACGCACATGGTCTCCAGACCGAACGTCTTGTCGTGCGTCTGCAGGTTGTTGAGCAGCGTGGTGGCGATGCGAGCGCCGGTCATGCCGAACGGGTGGCCCAGCGCGATCGCCCCGCCGGACACGTTCAGCTTGTCCTCGTCGATGCCCAGCTCGCGCGCCGAACCCAGCACCTGGACGGCGAACGCCTCGTTGATCTCGAACAGGTCGATGTCGCTGACCGACATCTTCGCGCGCGCAAGCGCCTTCTTGGTCGCCTCGATCGGGCCTAGGCCCATGATCTCCGGGGAGAGGCCGCTGACCCCGGTGGACACGATGCGCGCCAGCGGTGTCAGGCCCAGTTCCTTGGCCTTTGTGTCGCTGGTGATCACCACCGCGGCCGCGCCGTCGTTGAGCGGGCACGCGTTGCCCGCGGTCACCGTGCCGTTGGGCCGGAACACCGGCTTGAGCTGGCTGATCTTCTCGTAGGTGGTACCGGGGCGCGGGCCGTCGTCGGTGCTCACGGTGGTGCCGTCGGGCAGGGTCACCGGGGTGATCTCCCGCTCGAAGAACCCGCTCTTGATCGCTTCCTCGGCGCGGTTCTGGCTGCGCACTCCCCAGTGGTCCTGGTCTTCACGACTGATGCCCGTCAACAGCGCAACGTTCTCGGCCGTCTGCCCCATCGCGATGTAGACGTCGGGAATGTTGTCGTCGGCGCGGGGATCGTGCCACTCGTCGGCGCCCTCGGCCGCGGCGGCCGAGCGCTCCTGCGCCTCACCGAACAGCGAGTTCTTGGTCTCCGGCCACGAGTCGGCGCTGCCCTTGGCGAAGCGGGACACGGTCTCCACACCCGCGGAGATGAACGCGTCGCCCTCGCCGGCCTTGATCGCGTGGAAGGCCATCCGCGAGGTTTGCAGCGACGACGAGCAGTACCGGTTGACGGTGGTACCCGGCAGGAAGTCGAAACCGAGTTCGACGGCGATGACGCGCGCCAGGTTGTATCCGGATTCGCCGGCGGGCTGCCCGCAGCCCAGGATCAGGTCGTCGATCTGGTGCGGGTTCAGGGCGGGCACCTTGTCGAGCGCGGCGCGCACGATCTGCACGGTCAGGTCGTCGGGGCGCATGTTGACCAGCGACCCCTTCATCGCGCGGCCGATCGGCGAGCGAGCGGTTGAGACAATGACGGCTTCAGGCATGGTTGTTCCCTTCAGATCCCACAGACGGGGGTCGGCTCGCTGCACCATCGGGCGGTCGACGGGCGAGACCAAATCTAGTCGCTGCCCACCTCGGGGCACGAAGACGGGGCAGGTCCGCGTGCCGGATGCCGCCACAGCCGCGACATCACGCTGCTGCGGGTGTGCCGCTGGCCGAGCACCGGCGTCGCCGCCGGCACCGGCACGCTCAGCGGCGCACGCTCCACCTCCTCGCCCAGCGCTTCGCAGAGGGCGAGCAGCAGCGCATCGGCCGCGAGCGCATAGGCGGGCGCCGAGGGGTGGTAGCCGTCGGCGGAGAACATAGCGTCCGGGGTGGCGCGGAATGGCGGCGCCATCAGCTGCGCCAGCGGCACCGGCACCCCGCCGGCCGAGCGGACCGCCGCGGTCTGGGCGCGGGCGAGTTGCAGGCAACGCTCGTGCGCCACCGAACGCAGTGGCTGGGGGATGGCGCTGATGAATCCGAGGTCCGGGCAGGTGCCGACGATGACGACGGCGCCGCGGGCGCGCAACTTGCGGACGGACAACGCCAGCCGTTGCGCCGACTGGCTGATGCCGTTGAGGGCCGTCACATCGTTGGCGCCGACCATGATCACCGCGACGTCCGGCGGGGGGCCGGCCACGAACATCGCGTCGACCTGACCGCACACGCCCTTGGAGGTGGCGCCCACGATGGCCTTGGTGCTCAGCCGGATTCGGTTGCCGGTCTGCTCGGCCAGACCCCGCGTGATCCGTACCCCGGGTACCTCTTCGGCGCTCAGGCAGCCGTATCCGGCGGCCGTCGAGTCGCCGAAGATCATCAGGTGCAGATCGACCGCCATGCCGCGGTACCACCGCTCCACCGGGCCGCCACCGCGGACGTACACGCCGTCCGCGCGGGGCGGGATGTCCCATGACTTGGGGATGATCGTGCGCGCGTGAGTGGCCTGGCCGACCAACAGACTGCGTGCCCCCAGGTAGGCGGTTCCTGTTGAGGCCAGCGCGCCTGCTGTGGCCAGGGCGATCGCCGAACGACGTGGCAGCCGCATGGTCACGCAACCAAGTTTAGAGCGGCTTCGCGGTTTGCGCGGGCGGCTGGAAAACGAAGTGATCACGGAGCGAAGCAAAACTGGTATCGAATCAGCTATTTCATACGTTGCACTAAGCATCGCCTGTCAAGCTGAAGTCGAGGGGTTGCTGAACGCCATGGCAAACAACTGAACCAGACGCTTGGTCGCCTCGTCACATGCTGTATCGCACTACAAAGGCGTAGGAGTGTTGAGCATGACCGCACCTAGCAAGGAATCGGGGACGTCGGCAAATACCCTTCGGGCCCATGACGTCCTGAAAGCTCGTCGGACCCATACGCGCAAGTTCGCGATCAGCGACGGCGCACCGGTCGAGGTCCTGGAATCCGGGCCCAGCGTCGCCGCGCGCCTGGCGAACCTCACCTCGCGGATGACCATCCGGCCGATCCTGTCGGTCGGCAGCCACGTCCCCAACCTGCCCTGGCCGTGGGGTCTCATCGACCTCACTGCCCGGGTGCTGATCCCGGCGTCGGCCACCGTCCGCGAGACCATCAAGCTGCCCAACGCGTCGGCGCAGCTGGTTCGCGCCCCCGGGGTGCTGCCCGCCGACGGCACCCGCCGCGTGATCGTCTACCTCCACGGCGGCGCGTTTCTGACCTGTGGGGCGAACTCCCACGGCAGGCTGGTCGAAGCCCTGTCCAAGTTCGCCGACTCACCCATCTTGGTGGTCAATTACCGCCTGCTGCCGAAGAATTCGGTGGGGATGGCGCTCGAGGACTGCCACGACGCCTATCAATGGCTGCGGCAGCGCGGATACCAGCCCGACCAGATCGTGCTGGCCGGTGACTCCGCCGGCGGCTACCTGGCGCTCACGCTCGCCCAACGGCTGCAGGCCGAAGGGGAGGATCCGGCCGCGCTGGTGGCGATCTCGCCCCTGCTGCAGCTGGCCAAGGAACCCAAGCAGGCCCATCCCAACATCGAGACCGACGCGATGTTCACGGCCGGGGCGTTCGATGCGCTCGCCGTCCTGGTGGCCAACGCCGCGTCGAAGAACATCGTCGACGGGAAGCCCGAAGAGATCTACGAGCCGCTGGAGCACATCAAGCCCGGCCTGCCCCGCACGCTGATTCACGTGTCGGGCTCCGAGGTGCTGTTGCACGACGCGCGACTGGCGGCCAGCAGGCTGGCCGCGGTGGGGGTGCCGGCCGAGGTCCGGGTCTGGCCCGGGCAGATTCACGACTTCCAGCTGGCCGCGCCGATGGTGCCCGAGGCCGTGCGCTCGCTGCGTCAGATCGGCGACTACATCCGCGAGGCCACGGAGTAAGGCGCGGGCCGACGCGCAAACCCGCGGAGCGCAGTTGTGCGCCGTGCGAAACCGCCTGAGACGATGAACGCATGCGGATCGCGCAGCACATCAGTGACCTCATCGGCGGCACACCGTTGGTGCGGCTGAATTCCGTCGTTCCTGACGGCGCCGGCATCGTGGCGGCCAAGGTCGAATACCTCAACCCCGGCGGCAGCTCGAAGGACCGGATCGCGGTCAAGATGATCGACGCCGCCGAAGCCAACGGACAGCTGCGGCCCGGCGGCACCATCGTCGAACCCACCTCGGGCAACACCGGCGTCGGGCTGGCCCTCGTCGCCCAGCACCGCGGCTACAAATGCGTGTTCGTCTGCCCGGACAAGGTCAGCGAGGACAAGCGCAACGTGCTGATGGCCTACGGCGCCGAGGTCGTCGTGTGCCCGACCGCCGTGCCGCCCGAGCACCCGGACAGCTACTACAGCGTCTCCGATCGGCTGGTCACCGAGATCGACGGCGCGTGGAAGCCCGACCAGTACGCCAACCCGGAAGGGCCGGCCAGCCACTACGCAACCACCGGCCCGGAGATCTGGTCCGATACCGACGGCAAAGTCACCCATTTCGTCGCCGGCATCGGCACCGGCGGGACGATCACGGGCGCCGGGCGCTACCTCAAAGAGGTGTCCAACGGTGCGGTGCGCATCATCGGCGTCGACCCCGAGGGGTCGGTGTATTCGGGCGGCACCGGCCGGCCCTATCTGGTGGAGGGCGTCGGCGAGGACTTCTGGCCGCAGGCATACGACCGCACGGTGCCCGACGAGATCATCGCGGTTTCCGATTCCGACTCGTTCGACATGACCCGGCGGCTGGCGCGCGAGGAAGCGATGCTGGTCGGCGGGTCATGCGGGATGGCGGTGGTCGCCGCGCTCAAGGTCGCCGAGCAGGCCGGGCCGGACTCGCTCGTGGTGGTGCTGCTGCCCGACGGCGGGCGGGGCTACATGTCGAAGATCTTCAACGACGCCTGGATGTCGTCGTACGGGTTCCTGCGCAGCCGTCTCGACGGGTCGACCGAACAGTCCAGGGTCGGCGACGTGCTGCGCCGCAAATCCGGCGAGCTGCCCGACCTGGTGCACACCCACCCGTCCGAGACGGTGCGCGACGCCATCGGCATCCTGCGCGAGTACGGGGTGTCCCAGATGCCGGTCGTCGGCGCCGAGCCGCCGGTGATGGCGGGGGAGGTCGCCGGCAGTGTCTCCGAACGCGAACTGCTGTCCGCCGTCTTCGAGGGCCGCGCGAAGTTGGCCGACGCGGTCGCACAGCACATGAGCCCGCCGCTGCCGATGATCGGCGCCGGGGAGTTGGTCAGCGCGGCCGGCAAGGCGCTGCGTGACTGGGACGCGTTGATGGTGGTCGAGGAGGGCAAACCGGTCGGGGTGATCACCCGCTATGACTTGCTGGGCTTCCTCTCCGAGGGACCCCGGGGGCTGTTCGGGCGCCGGTAGTTCTCGTTGCCGCGCGTGACCACCGGCGCGCGCCGCGCGTCTCGCTCGGCCGCGACGCGCTCGGGTACTGTTTCGGCCTAGTTCAGCTGGACCCGAGTGGAAAGGTTGCCCATGACCAATCAACCGCCGCCCGGCGGCGCTTACCCGCCACCTCCCTCGTCGCCCGGGCCCTCGGGTGGGCCTCAGCCCCCGTCGGGTGGGCAGGAAACCCCGCCGCCCCCGCCTCCGCAGGCGCCCGCCGGCGGTGCCTATCCTCCGCCCCCGCCTCCGCCGCCCGGCGGTTCCTATCCGCCGCCCCCGCCGTCGGCCGGCGGATACGCGCCTCCGCCGCCCGGGCCCGCGATCCGCACGTTGCCGACGCAGGACTACACGCCGTGGCTCACCCGTGCGCTGGCGTTCATCATCGACATCCTCCCGTACGCCGTCGTGCACGGGATCGGCACCGCGATCCTGGTCGCCACCCAGCAGACCGCCTGCATCACCGACGTCACGCAGTACGCCGTCAACCAGTACTGCGCCACCCAGAACTCGACCGTCGGCATGGTGGCGCAGTGGCTGGCGTCGATCATCGGGCTGTTCTATTTGATCTGGAACTTCGGCTACCGGCAGGGCACCACCGGCTCGAGCGTCGGCAAATCGGTGATGAAGTTCAAAGTGGTCAGCGAAATCACCGGCCAGCCCATCGGCTTCGGGATGTCGGTGGTGCGCTCGCTGGCGCACTTCGTCGACGCGATCATCTGCTTCATCGGATTCTTTTTCCCGCTGTGGGATTCGAAGCGTCAAACGCTGGCGGACAAGATCATGACGACGGTGTGCCTGCCCATCGACGGTTCCGAGAGGCCGGCCGTCACCTAGGCTGGTCGTCGATGAGCGACGACCACAACCGACATCACGAGTTCACCGGACTGGCCACCAAGGCGATTCACGCCGGCTATCGGCCGGACCCGGCGACCGGAGCGGTGAACGCCCCGATCTACGCCAGCAGCACCTTCGTCCAGGACGGTGTCGGTGCATTGCGCGGCGGGTACGAATACGCGCGCACCGGCAACCCGACGCGGGCCGCGCTGGAAGCGTCGCTGGCCGCCGTCGAAGAGGGTGCCTACGGGCGAGCCTTCGGTTCGGGCATGGCCGCCACCGACTGTGCCCTGCGGGCGCTGCTGCGGCCCGGCGACCATGTGGTCATCCCCAACGATGCGTACGGCGGCACCTTCCGGCTGATCGACAAGGTCTTCACGCAGTGGAACGTCGAGTACACACCCGTGCCGCTGGACGATGTCGACGCCGTCGGGGCCGCGATCACGCCGCGAACCCGGCTGATCTGGGTGGAGACCCCGACCAATCCGCTGCTGTCCATCGCCGACATCGCCGCCCTGGCCGAACTGGGAAAGCAGAGTTCAACAAAAGTATTGGTGGACAATACTTTTGCCTCGCCGGCGCTGCAGCAGCCGTTGACGCTG
This sequence comes from Mycobacterium mantenii, assembly GCF_010731775.1. NCBI lineage: Bacteria > Bacillati > Actinomycetota > Actinomycetes > Mycobacteriales > Mycobacteriaceae > Mycobacterium > Mycobacterium mantenii. The sequence continues at coordinate 5,803,783 of NZ_AP022590.1, forward strand.
GGCGCCGACATCGTGCTGCACTCCACCACCAAATACATCGGCGGGCACTCCGACGTGGTGGGCGGTGCGCTGATCACCAACGACAAAGAGCTGGACGAGGCCTTCGCCTTCCTGCAGAACGGGGCCGGGGCGGTGCCCGGCCCGTTTGACGCCTACCTGACCATGCGCGGCCTGAAGACCCTGGTGCTGCGGATGCAGCGGCACAGCGAAAACGCCTCGGCCGTGGCCGAATTCCTCGCCGGGCATGCCGCGGTGAGCACGGTGCTCTATCCCGGCTTGCCCTCACATCCCGGGCATGAGGTCGCCGCACGGCAGATGCGCGGCTTCGGCGGCATGGTTTCGGTGCGCATGCGCGGTGGCCGCCAGGCGGCCCGCGATCTGTGCGCCAACACCCGGGTGTTCATTCTGGCGGAATCGCTGGGCGGGGTCGAGTCGTTGATCGAGCACCCCAGTGCCATGACGCATGCGTCGACGGCCGGGTCGCAGTTGGAAGTGCCCGACGATCTGGTGCGCCTGTCGGTCGGCATCGAGGACATCGCCGACCTGCTGGCCGATCTCGACCAGGCGCTCAGCTAGTGGCGATCGCGAGCACGGCGCAGCCGGGCGAAGCGGGTCGCCACCAATGGGGCTAGTCGACTAGGAGTGGTAAGGCTCCGCGCTGACCAGCGTGACCTCGACGGTGTTGCCGTTGGGCACCACGTAGCTGCGGGTCTCGCCTTCCTTGGCGTCGATCAGAGCGCCGCCCAGCGGCGAGTTGGGTGAGTACACCTCGAGCTTGCCGTCGTTGACGCCCTCCTGGCGGGTGGCGATCAGGAAGGTCTCGGTGTCGGACTTGTCGCCGTTGTAGTAGACCTTCACCACCGAGCCGGGCAGCGCGACGCCGGACTGCTTGGGCGCCTCGCCGACCTTGGCGTTGTTGAGTAGGTCCTGCAGCTGACGGATGCGGGCCTCCTGCTGGCCCTGCTCTTCGCGGGCGGCGTGGTAGCCGCCGTTCTCGCGCAGGTCACCCTCCTCGCGGCGGTCATTGATCTCCGCGGCGATGACCGGACGATTCGCGATCAGCTGATCGAGCTCGGCCTTGAGTCGATCGTGTGACTCCTGGGTCAGCCAGGTCACGGAAGTGTCCGTCATCTCGTCGTGCTCCTCGTATGTTGTTCCGCGAGTCCGCGTTAAGTCCTGTTAGCTCCGCTGCCCGGAGTTGCGGGTCCCTCCCCGTGTGCTGCCGCTCCGTTTTGCTCACGGTCGCTAATGCAGCAACACGGTCCCAACCGGAACCGTGCATTCATCCATGTTACCACCGCGCAAACACTTGATGACTCCATATTTGCAGTTCGCCGTGGATTGGGAGGTCACGGTGCGCGCAGGTAGGCGGGCACATCGGTGCCGCAGCCGTAGATGTCGGCCACCGACGGCCGTTCAAAGGATTTCACCGTGGTCGTTACCTGCACGGTGGCTGAGTCCGATGGCGGAACCAGCAGTTCTCGCCGGCCCGTCTCGCTGCCATCTTTCGAACGGACCCGCACGATGCAGTCCACGGGTCGCGACGGGTCGGATCGCGTCACGCTGATCGTTATCGACGCCGTCTGGTCGTCGATCACCTGATAGCCCGCCATCGTCCCCGAGACGTCGCTCGTGCCGAACCGGTGATAACCGATGGCGGCAATCACGAGTCCGGCCACGATGACCAGCGCGCCCAGCGTGACGATCACCGACCGCCGGGGGATGCGCGACAGCCGGGAGCGCCCGTAGCGGGCCTCCGGACGTGGAGTCGGGGTTTCGGTCATGCCTGGTTATGCCTGGTTGTCGGCTGCCGGGCACCGGCCGACAGCATGCAACGAACTCGGAACTGGAATTATAGGGTCAGACCGGGCGACCATCGGACCGACAAGGGGGCACGTGAGCGGATTGCGGTTGATGGCGGTGCACGCCCACCCCGACGACGAGTCCAGCAAGGGCGCGGCCACGCTGGCCCGCTACGCCGACGAAGGCCATCGCGTGCTGGTCGTGACGTTGACCGGCGGTGAGCGCGGCGACATTCTCAACCCGGCCATGGACCTGCCCGAGGTGCACGGGCACATCGCCGAAATCCGCCGGGACGAGATGGCCAAGGCCGCCGAGATACTCGGCGTCGAGCACCACTGGCTGGGTTTCGTCGACTCCGGACTGCCCCAGGGTGACCCCCCGCCGCCGTTGCCCGAGGGTTGTTTCGCGCTGGTGCCGCTCGAAGAGTCGGTCGAGGCCCTGGTCCGCGTCGTCCGCGAGTTCCGCCCGCACGTGATGACCACGTACGACGAAAACGGCGGCTACCCCCATCCCGATCACATTCGCTGCCACCAGGTTTCGCTCGGCGCGTTCGAGGCGGCCGGGGACTACCGGCGGTGTCCGGACGCCGGCGAGCCGTGGACGGTGTCCAAGCTTTACTACAACCACGGGTTTTTGCGGGCGCGGATGCAGCTGCTACACGACGAGGCCATCAAGCACGGTCAGGAGCCCCCGTTCAAAAAGTGGCTCGAACACTGGGACGCCAAGCACGATCCGTTCGAGTCCCGGGTCACCACCAGGGTCGAGTGCTCGGCGTACTTCAGCCAGCGCGACGACGCGCTGCGGGCGCACACCACCCAGATCGACCCCGACCACGACTTCTTCGCCGCTCCCATCGCGTGGCAGCAACGGCTGTGGCCCACCGAGGAATTCGAGTTGGCGCGCTCGCGGGTCCCGGTGCGGCTGCCCGAGGACGACCTGTTCGCCGGAATCGAGAGCGACGCGTGAATCACCTGTTTCTCGTCGTGACCGCCGCCGGCTGGCAGGCCGACGGCCCGCCGCGCCACACCGGCCCCGATTTCGGTAAGGCCAGCCCGGTCGGGCTGCTGATCGTGGTGTTGCTGTTGATCAGCACGCTGTTTCTGCTGCGTTCGATGAACCGGCAGCTGAAGAAGGTGCCGGAGTCGTTTGATCCCAAGCACCCCGAACCGGACCAGGCCGCCGACGAGGGCACCGACGCGGTCGGCCCGCACGACGCCCCGGATCAGGCGGACGGCTCGCCGCGAGCCCCGGGACCCGGCGATGAGCCCGGCTGACCCGGCTTCGACGAATACCCTACGGCTGGCGACCAGCCCGTACCTGCGCCAGCACGCGGACAATCCGGTGCATTGGCAGCAGTGGACCGCCGAGGCGCTGGCCGACGCCGCCGCACGCGACGTGCCGATTCTGCTTTCCGTCGGCTACGCCGCCTGCCACTGGTGCCATGTCATGGCCCACGAATCGTTCGAAGACGACGAGGTGGCCGCCGTGATGAACGCGGGATTCGTCTGCGTCAAGGTCGACCGCGAGGAACGCCCCGACGTCGACGCGGTGTACATGAACGCCACGGTGGCGCTGACCGGGCACGGCGGCTGGCCGATGACGTGTTTTTTGACGCCGGACGGGCGGCCCTTCTTCTGCGGCACCTACTATCCGAAAGAGGCTTTCCTGCAACTCCTTTCGGCTGTATCGGCCACATGGCGGGAGCGCCGCGGCGAGGTGGAGGAGGCCTCCGACCATATCGCCGGCGAGCTGCGCAAGATGGCTGCGGCACTTCCGGGCGGCGGCCCGTCGATAGCGCCGGAGTTGTGTGACCACGCCGTCGCCACCGTGCTCACGGATCGGGACGCCGTTCACGGCGGTTTCGGCGGCGCGCCGAAGTTCCCGCCGTCGGCCTTGCTCGAGGCGCTGCTGCGCCACTTCGAGCGCACCGGGTCACCGGCGGCGCTCGCGGCGGTGTCGCACACCGGCTACGCGATGGCGCGCGGCGGGATCTATGACCAACTGGGCGGCGGCTTCGCCCGCTACAGCGTCGACAATGCTTGGGTGGTACCGCATTTCGAGAAGATGCTGTACGACAATGCGCTGCTGCTGCGCGCCTACGGGCACTGGGCCCGGCGTACCGCAGACCCGCTGGCGCGCCGGGTCACCGCCCAGACCGCGCGGTTCCTGCTCGACGACCTGGCCGACGGTGCCATGTTCACCTCGTCGCTGGACGCCGACGCCGACGGGCGCGAGGGCTCGACCTACGTCTGGACGCCGGCGCAGCTGAACGAGGTGCTCGGCCCGGACGACGCGCCTTGGGCGGCAAGCGTTTTCGCGGTCACCCGGGAGGGCACGTTCGAGCACGGCACCTCGGTGCTGCAGCTGCAGGTCGACGTCGAGGATTTACGGCGGCTGGAACGCGTGCGGTCTGCGCTGCTGACCGCCCGGCTCGGCCGGATCCAGCCCGGGCGCGACGACAAGGTGGTCACGTCGTGGAATGGGCTGGCGATCACCGGGCTGGCCGAGGCCGGTGTCGCGCTGGACGAGCCCGAATTCGTCGAGGCCGCGGTGCGCTGCGCGCGGGCGCTGCTGGATTTGCATGTCGTCGACGGCCGGCTGCGACGGGCCAGCCTGGGCGGCGTGGTCGGCGACAGCGTGGCCATCCTCGAGGACTACGCGATGCTGGCCACCGGGCTGCTTGCGCTGTATCAGCTGACCGCCGAGGACGCCTGGCTGACCGCGGCTACCGATCTGCTGGACACCGCGCTGGCGCACTTCGCCGACCGGGACCAACCCGGCCGCTGGTTCGACACCGCCGACGACGCCGAGCGGTTGGTGCTGCGGCCGGCCGACCCGCTGGACGGCGCGACGCCGTCGGGAGCGTCGTCGATCACCGAGGCGCTGCTGACCGCCGCGCATTTGGCCGACGGGGACCGCGCGCACCGTTACCTGCGGGCGGTGTCCGACTCGCTCGGCGCGCACTCGGTGCTGCTGGACCGCGCGCCCCGGTCGGCCGGACACTGGCTGGCCGTTGCGGAAGCGGCGGTGCGCGGACCGCTGCAGATCGCGGTCGCCTGCGACCCGTCGACCTCGGCGCTGCTGGCCGAGGCGCGACGGCTGGCGCCCGGCGGGGCGATCGTCGTGGGCGGGGAGGTGGATTCGTCGGCGCTGCTGGCCGGCCGGCCCCGGGTTAGAGGCGCCGACGCCGCCTACGTGTGCCGCGGCCAGGTCTGCGACCTGCCGGTGACCGGCGCACCCGAACTGGCCGCCGCCCTGGATGTTCCCGGCCACTGAAGTCGATGGTGGTGACCCGCTGCGCCCGGCTGCGCCGCGCTGGCGATCACCACTGAAGTCGATGGTGGTGACCCGCTGCGCCCGGCTGCGCCGCGCTGGCGATCACCACTGAAGTCGATGGTGGTGACCCGCTGCGCCCGGCTGCGCCGCGCTGGCGATCACCACTGAAGTCGATGGTGGTGACCCGCTGCGCCCGGCTGCGTCGCGCTGGCGATCACCACTGAAGTCGATGGTGGTGACCCGCTGCGCCCGGCTGCGTCGCGCTGGCGATCACCACTCGCCGGGGGTTACCCTGCGTCCCATGCCAAATGCCGCCAAGACCGACGCGATCAGAAGCACGGTCAACCGCTACATCGAACTGGTCGCCAAGGGCAGCGCCGATGATCTGGTCGAGCTGTATGCGGATGACGCCACCGTCGAGGATCCGGTCGGCGGTGAGGTGCACATCGGGCGGCAGGCGATCCACGGTTTCTACTCCGCGGTCGATGGTCTGCAGCGCGAATGCGAACTGCTGACGCTGCGCGTCGCCGGCAACGAGGCGGCTTTCCACTTTCGGCTGACCGTGACCGCGGGCGAGCACCAGATGGTGATCGAGCCCATCGACGTCATGGTCTTCGACGGAAGCGGCAAGATCGCCTCGATGAAGGCCTACTGGTCGCCGCAGGATGACGTCGCCCCGGCCTAGCCGGCGTGACGGCGCAGCCTCAGCCGCCCGCTAGCCAGGCGTGGTCGCCCGCGTAGAAGACGGCGAACCACATGGCGATGTAGTGCAGGATCGCCGCGATCGCGGTGAAGGCGTGGAAGAACTCGTGGTAGCCGAATGTCCGCGGCCAGGGGTCGGGCCAGCGCAGCCCATAGAAGATGCCGCCGACGCTGTAGAACACGCCGCCCACCGCCAGCAGCACCATCGCGGCCACGCCGGCTTGGTGCAGGATCGTGGGAGCGAACCAGACGGCCACCCAGCCCAGCAGCAGATAAAGCGGCACGCCGACCCAGCGCGGCGCCGTCGGCCAGCACATCTTCAACGTGATGCCGGCCGCCGCGCCGCCCCACACGATGCATTGCACCAGCACCCCGGTGTTCTGCGGCATGACCAGCCGCGCGAACGGGGTGTAGCTGCCAGCGATGAAGACGAAGATCATCGAATGGTCGAGTCGCTTCATCCGGCTGCGCGCGACGTCTGACTTCCAGTGCACCCGGTGGTAGGTGGCACTGACCGCGAACATCGCCACCGTGGACGCGGCGTAGACCAGCGTGGAGTGGCCGGCGCGGGGCGAGGCGACCGCCCACGACACCGACACCAGTGTGGCGCCGGTGATGATGGCCAGCCACGCGGAGACGAAGTGGATCCAGCCGCGCATCCGGGGCTTGCCCAGGAACTGGGCGGCACCCTCGACGAACTGATCGACGGTGTTGCCCGGCACGATCGACTCGTGGTCGGGCTCCGGGTTGGGGACGGTGCTGGTCTGGCTGCTCATGTCTCCTGTGTCTTGTCTTCGCAACGGGCGATGCCGGCGGCAAAGTCGCCAGGGGCTGTTCAAGACCCACAGTAGTCAGGGATGGTTACGGCACAGTCTCGACTTCTGAGGTGACCGGGCCGAAATGAGAAGCGGTGCATTGATCACCGCTGGCAGTAGGGTGGATGTTCGTGGAAATTATCCCGCCGCGTCTCAAAGAGCCGCTGTATCGCATCTACGAAATGCGGCTCCGGCAGGGTCTGACCTCCACCAAATCCGACCTGCCCCGCCACATCGCGGTGCTGTGCGACGGTAACCGGCGCTGGGCGCGCGACGCGGGCTACGACGACGTGAGTTACGGCTACCGGATGGGTGCCGTCAAGATTGCCGAGATGCTGCGTTGGTGCCAGGAGGCCGGCATCGAAATGACCACGGTGTACTTGCTGTCCACGGAAAACCTGCAACGCGATCCCGAAGAGCTGGCCGGGCTGATCGAAATCATCACCGACGTGGTGGAGGAGATCTGCGCACCGGCCAATCGTTGGAGCGTGCGCACCGTCGGGGATCTCGAGTTGCTCGGCGAGGAACCGGCCCGCCGGCTGCGCGACGCCGTGGAATCCACCCCGGTCGTGGCGCCCTTCCACGTCAACGTCGCCGTCGGCTACGGCGGCCGCCGCGAGATCGTCGACGCGGTGCGTGCCCTGCTAAGCAAGGAACTTGCCAACGGCGCGACCGCCGAAGAGCTGATCGAGTCGGTCACGGTCGACGCGATCTCGGAGAACCTTTACACCTCCGGGCAGCCCGACCCCGACCTGGTGATCCGCACCTCGGGCGAGCAACGCCTGTCCGGTTTTCTGCTGTGGCAGAGCGCGTATTCGGAGATGTGGTTCACCGAAGCGCACTGGCCCGCGTTCCGCCGGGTCGATTTCCTGCGCGCGCTGCGTGACTACAGCCAGCGGCACCGCCGGTACGGCAAGTAGCGGCCTCAACGGCACGTCGCGCGCGTGCCACACTAAGAACATGGCTGCGCTGTCGGCGGTGGTATTCACGCTGAGCGCCTGGCTGGGCCTGTATCTGGTGGCCCGCGACCCGCGCAAACCCGTCCTCGCGCTGGCGGCGATCGGGCTGTGCGGTTTCGCGCTCGTGGTGGGGCTGGACGCGGTTCGGACTGCCAATCCCGTCTCCGCTCGGATGCTGAGCCGAGTCGAGATCTACCTGACGGCCATCCCCGGTGTGGCGTGGTTCGCGGTGCTCGTCGAGCTGTCCCGGCCCAGCGACGGCTGGCGCTCGCGCACCCGCGAGGTCTTGCTCGTGGCCGGGGTCGCGGCGCTGGCCCTGTTCGGGGCGATGCTGGCCGGCAGCGTGGAGGGGCCGCTGCGGCCCGGTCACTGGCTGATGTTCGCGGTGATCTCGGTGTCGACCCTCGGCGCGATGGCCGCCGCGTTGCGCCGCCCGCGACGGCCCAGGCCGGCCGTCGGACTCGCCATCACCGCGACCCTGTTCTTCGCGTTGGGCAACGCGATCCTGATCATTCCGTTGGGCCTGGTACCCAGCTGGGTCGCGCTGGCGTCGACGAGTTGCGACGTCCTGGGGCTTGGGGTCGCCGTCGCCCTCTGGGACGCGTTCGACGAGGGCCAGGCGCTGCGCGCCGACATGCTGCGCTCGTTCACCGGTTCGGTAGTGGTGGCGGTGCTTTTCGGCGGCCAGGCGCTGATCGGGTTGGCGGTCACCCGCCACGATCCCGGCGCGCAGACCGCGCTGACCGTGCTGTTGTTCACCAGCCTGGCGATCGCGATCACCGTGCAGGTGCTCGCGGATCCGCTGGCCGGGGTGTTCGACCGGCTGGCCTTCTCGAAATCGCCTGCGCTGCGGGCGGATCGGGCCGCGCTGCGGCATACCGGGGCGGCGCTGCCGCTGCGGCAGGAGCACCCGCTCGCCGGCGTCGACGACGTCACCTTCGTTCGGCTCACCCGGCGGGCCCTGGGACACTACGGCGATCTGACCAAGCTGGTCGCCAGCCCGTTGACCGCACTGCCGGTGATCGACGGGCGGCTGGCCGCGCGGGGAGCCCCCGACCATCCGATCGAGCGCGCCAACGAACTCAAGGCCGTGCTCGCCGACGGCATCGCGCGGCTGAAGCCGCGCGACGGCGGCGACTTCGGCACCACCGAAGAGTGGCGCTACTACAACTCGCTGTACTTCCCCTACGTCGTCGGGGTGCGCGCTTACGCGCAGAACGCCACCGCCTCCGGCTTGGATCCCATCGCGCGGCAGGCCTGGCAGTGGTTCGTCACAGAGGTCCCCCAGCGCTCGCTGCACAACTGGCAAAACGCCGCCGCCCGGCTGATCGCCGCCGATCTTCGTGGACGGGTCCCGGTTCCCAGCGACTAGAACGGGTACTTCGGTCACCGCGGTTGCCGGGCGGCACAGTGCTGTACCCCGTGCTCCTGTGACTCGTGGGGCCGCTGAGCCCAGCAGACTGGCGCGTGTCAAATATTTACCCACTGATGGGAATATGCGGGTGAACCACCTCGTCTTTGTATCCGTGGCATTAGTTGGCAGCGCCACGAGTCGATATGGCAGTGCACTGGCGGCACCCTCAAAGCTGTTCGACCCAACCCGCCATCGCGAGGAGTAATCACATGAGCTCTGTTACCGGTGTCTCAGGCATCACCACCCGGCCCCTCTACGACTCGACCGACTCGCTGTTGCGATTTGCCGTGCGCGCCGACGCGACGCTGACGGGATTGTGCGGTCTGGTGATCGCGTTTCTCGCCGACCCGCTCTCGTCGCTGACCGGCCTGACGTCCTTTCGGAATACGGCGTGGGCGTCGTCTTCGTGCTCGCCGGCTTGCTGGTGTTCAGCCTCGGCGCGTTGCCGGACCTGCGCCGGGTCGGTATCGGCGTCGTGGTGGTCAACGTCGCGTTCACGCTGGCGTCGATCGTGGCCGCCGAAGCGCTGCCACTGACCGTCACCGGCGTCGCGTTGACGCTGGCCAGCGGCGCGTATACGGCGGCGTTCGCGGCGCTGCAGTACCTGGGATTGCGCCGCCTCGCGGCGTGATCCGCCGGCCCGCCGCGGCGGGCGTCAAAGCTTGCGCAGCCGCAGCCGGTTGATGGAGTGGTCGGCGTCTTTGCGCAGCACCAGGGTGGCGCGCGGCCGGGTGGGAAGGATGTTCTCCACCAGGTTGGGACGGTTGATCGAACGCCAGATCTCCCGAGCGGCGGCGACGGCCTTGGTGTCGTTCAGCGCCGAGTAGTGGTGGAAGTGCGATTCGGGATCCGCGAAGGCGGTGCTCCGCATGGCCAGGAACCGCGATACGTACCACTGCTCGATGTCCTCGATCCGGGCGTCCACGTACACGCCGAAGTCGAACAGGTCCGACACCATCAGGGTCGGACCTGTCTGCAGAACGTTGAGACCTTCCAAAATCAAAATGTCGGGATGGCGCACCACATGCTTGGCCCCGGGGATGATGTCGTATTTCAGGTGCGAATACACGGGCGCGCACGCGTAGTCCGAACCCGATTTCACCGAGGTCACGAACCGCATCAGCGCCCGGCGGTTGTAGCTTTCCGGAAACCCTTTGCGATGCATCAGGTTTCGCCGGTCCAGCTCGGCATTCGGGTATAGAAAGCCGTCGGTGGTGACCAGGTCCACCCGCGGGTGGTGGTCCCAGCGCGCCAAGAGCGCCTGCAGCACGCGGGCTGTCGTCGACTTGCCGACTGCGACGCTGCCGGCCACCCCGATGATGAACGGCACCGGCCGGTCCGGGTTTTGCTGGGGTTCGCCGAGGAATTCGGCGGTGGCGGCGAACAATCGCTGGCGCGCCGCGACCTGCAGGTGAATGAGCCGGGCCAGCGGCAGATAAACCTCTTCGACTTCGAGCAAGTCGATCTGTTCACCCAGACCGCGCAGGCCGACCAGTTCCTCCTCGGTGAGGGCCAGCGGCGTCGACATACGAAGCGCACGCCATTGCTTTCGGTCGAACTCCACATAAGGGCTCGGCTCGCTAAGCCGCGGCATAGTGCAAGTGTTGCAGGAGCGCGGAAAAGCCCGACGGCTGGGCTGTCGAAAAGTCGGCGCTGGATAGACTGGCGGCCGTGACTGCTGCACCTGACGCCCGTCCCACTGCCCCCGCCACGGCGTCCCTCATGTCCGCCCCGCTGGCCGAGGTCGACCCGGATATCGCCGAGCTGCTCGGCAAAGAACTGGGCCGGCAACGCGACACCCTCGAGATGATCGCCTCGGAGAACTTCGTGCCGCGCGCGGTGCTGCAAGCCCAGGGCAGCGTGCTGACCAACAAGTACGCCGAGGGGTTGCCCGGGCGCCGCTACTACGGCGGCTGCGAGTACGTCGACGTCGTGGAGAACATCGCCCGCGACCGGGCCAAGGCGCTCTTCGGGGCCGATTTCGCCAACGTGCAGCCGCATTCGGGCGCGCAGGCCAACGCCGCCGTGCTGCACGCGCTGATGTCACCGGGGGAGCGGCTGCTGGGCCTGGACCTGGCCAACGGCGGTCACCTGACGCACGGCATGGAACTGAACTTCTCCGGCAAGCTCTACGAGAACGGCTTCTACGGCGTCGACCCGACGACGCACCTCGTCGACATGGACGCGGTGCGCGCGCAGGCGCTGGAATTCCGCCCCAAGGTGATCATCGCCGGGTGGTCGGCCTATCCGCGGATCCTCGACTTCGCCGCGTTCCGGTCGATCGCCGACGAGGTCGACGCCAAGCTCTGGGTGGACATGGCGCACTTCGCCGGCCTCGTCGCAGCCGGGCTGCATCCCTCGCCGGTGCCGCACGCCGACATCGTGTCGACCACCATTCACAAGACGCTCGGCGGCGGCCGCTCGGGGATGATCCTCGGTAAGCAGGAGTACGCCAAAGCGGTCAACTCGGCGGTGTTCCCCGGTCAGCAGGGTGGACCGCTCATGCACGTCATCGCGGGCAAGGCCGTCGCGCTGAAGATCGCAAGCACCCCCGAATTCGTCGAGCGGCAGCGGCGCACACTCTCCGGCGCGCGCATCCTCGCCGACCGGTTGCTGGCCGCCGACGTCGCCAAGGCCGGTGTGTCGGTGGTCAGCGGCGGTACGGACGTGCACCTGGTGCTGGTGGACCTGCGCAATTCCCCGCTCGACGGGCAGGCCGCCGAGGATCTGCTGCACGAGGTCGGCATCACCGTCAACCGCAACGCCGTGCCCAACGACCCGCGGCCGCCGATGGTCACGTCGGGCCTGCGGATCGGGACGCCCGCCCTGGCCACCCGCGGCTTCGGCGACACCGAGTTCAGCGAGGTTGCCGACGTCATCGCCACCGCGCTGGCGGCCGGCAGCGCGGCCGACGTGTCGGGTCTGCGGCAGCGCGTCACCCGGCTGGCCCAGGAGTTTCCGCTGTACGACGGCCTCGAAGACTGGGCGCTGGTCGGCCGCTAGCCGGGCCGGACAGCACGGCCGCACGCGATTGAGGACCAAAGTCACCAGTTGCGGCGACACGGCCCGGCCGATTTCATGAACCTGTGTCCGCGGGTTACGGTCATCTCATGGCACAAAGACCTGTCGCTAACGCGCTGACCCTGGAACTCGAGCCGGTCGTGGAAGCGAACATCGACCGCCACCTGTCCACCGAAGAACTCTGGTTCGCGCACGACTACGTGCCGTTCGAACGGGGCGAGAACTTCGCCTTCCTCGGTGGACGCGACTGGGACCCGTCGTCGATGACGTTGCCGAGGCCGTTGACCGACGCCTGCGAGATCATGCTGCTGCTCAAGGACAACCTCGCCGCGTACCACCGCGAGCTGGTCGAGCACTTCATCCTGGAGGACTACTGGGGCCGCTGGCTGGGCCGGTGGACCGCCGAGGAGCACCTGCACGCCATCGCGCTGCGCGAGTACCTGGTGGTGACCCGCGAGGTCGACCCGACCGCCAACGAAGAGGCCCGCGTCCAGTACGTCATGAAGGGCTACCGCGCCGACACCTTCTCGCAGGTGGAAACCCTGGTGCACATGGCATTCGTGGAGCGCACCCACGCCGTGTTCTGCGAAAATCTGGCCGCCCGGCTCGAGGAGCCCATCCTGGCCGGCCTCGTCGACCGGATCGCCCGCGACGAGCGGCGCCATGAAGTCTTCTTCTCCAACCTCGTCGCGCACTGCCTCGAGTACACCCGCGACGAGACCATCGCCGCCATCGCCGCCCGCGCGGCCGAGCTGAAGGTGCCCGGGGCCGACATCGACGCGTACCAGGACAAGGTGCAGAACGTCGCAAAGGTAGGCATTTTCGGTCCGGAGCAGCTGCGCCAGGCGGTCTCCGACCGCATCGCCGCATGGGGGCTCGCGGACGAGCCCGCGCTGCGGCAATTCGTCGCCGGCTAAGCCGGCCTGCACGCGCCACACCCCATCGGCCGCAACCGACGGCGGCCGCGGCTCGCCACGTCGGCGCGCCTGCACAGCGCGCACGCGGCCACGGGAGTAGCGTCGATCTCGATGGTCAGCGTCATGCTCTGCTGCCAGGGCGGCACCTCCCGTCACCACAACGGAAGGACCGGCCCCGGTCCTGGTGCTGCGGTTCCCGTCGACATGCCTGTGCGGGTCCGCGCGGGCTCATCCCGCTCGAGGAGCGCTACGTGACCGAAATCCGGACCTACGTGATCGACACTTCCGTGCTGCTGTCCGACCCCTGGGCGTGCAGCCGGTTCGCCGAACACGAGGTGGTTGTTCCGTTGGTGGTGATCAGCGAACTGGAGGCCAAACGCCACCATCACGAGCTGGGATGGTTCGCCCGCCAGTCGCTGCGGCTGTTCGACGATCTCCGCCTCATGCACGGACGGCTGGATCAGCCCATTCCCGTTGGGACACAAGGTGGTTCGATGCACGTTGAGCTCAACCACACGGACCCGTCGGTACTGCCGGCGGGTTTCCGCAGCGACAGCAACGACTCCCGGATCCTGAGCTGTGCCGCCAACCTCGCCGCCGAAGGCAAGCGAGTCACGTTGGTCAGCAAGGACATTCCGCTTCGGGTCAAGGCCGCCGCGGTCGGGCTAGCCGCCGACGAATACCACGCTCAAGACGTGGTGGCCTCCGGGTGGTCGGGGATGCGCGAGATCGAGACCGCCACCGAGGACATCGACGCGCTGTTCACCGATGGCGAGATCGATCTGGTGGAGGCGCGAGACCTGCCCTGCCACACCGGTGTTCGGCTGCTCGGCGGTAGCTCCCATGCGCTGGGCCGGGTCAACGCGGACAAACGCGTCCAGCTGGTGCGTGGCGACCGCGAGGTGTTCGGACTGCGCGGGCGGTCCGCCGAACAGCGGGTCGCGCTCGACCTGCTGCTCGACGAGTCGGTGGGCATCGTGTCGATGGGCGGCAAGGCCGGCACCGGCAAGTCGGCGCTCGCCTTGTGCGCCGGCCTGGAGGCGGTGCTGGAGCGGCGCACCCAGCGCAAGGTGGTGGTCTTCCGCCCGCTCTACGCCGTGGGCGGTCAGGAGCTGGGATATCTGCCCGGCAGCGAGAGCGAGAAGATGGGCCCGTGGGCCCAGGCCGTCTTCGACACCCTCGAGGGTCTGGCCAGCCCGGCGGTGCTGGAGGAAGTGCTGTCCCGCGGCATGCTCGAGGTGCTGCCGCTGACCCACATCCGGGGCCGCTCCTTGCACGACTCGTTCGTCATCGTCGACGAGGCGCAGTCGCTGGAGCGCAACGTCCTGCTGACCGTGCTGTCCAGACTGGGCACCGGATCGCGGGTGGTGCTGACTCACGACATCGCGCAGCGCGACAACTTGCGGGTGGGCCGCCACGACGGTGTCGCGGCGGTGATCGAGAAGCTCAAGGGCCATCCGCTGTTCGCCCACATCACCCTGTTGCGCAGCGAACGATCGCCGATTGCGGCCCTGGTCACCGAGATGCTCGAGGAGATCGCCGGCCCGCAGTGAGGGCGCTTGACCAGCGCGCTCGACCCCGGGTGGGCATCCCTTCGATAAACTTCCACGGTGGTGAAACGACCCGACACCCAGGCCTGGCGCTACTGGCGCACGGTCGTCGGTGTGGCGGCCGCCGTCGCGGTGCTGGTGATCGGCGGGCTCACGGGTCACGTGACGCGCGCCGACGACCTCAGCTGCTCGGTCACCAAGTGCGTCGCGTTGACCTTCGATGACGGGCCGGGCCCGTTCGACGAGCGGCTGCTGCAGATCCTGAAGGAGAACGACGCCAAGGCCACGTTCTTCCTGATCGGCAACAAGGTGGCCGCCAACCCGGCCGGCGCCAAGCGCATCGCCGACGCCGGGATGGAGATCGGCAACCACACCTGGGAACACCCCAACATGACGACGATCCCGCGCGAGGACATCGCCGCCCAATTCTCCAAGGCCAACGACGCGATCACCGCCGCCACCGGGCGCACCCCAACCCTGTATCGGCCCGCGGGCGGCTTGTCCGACCCGGTGGTGCGGCAAGCGGCCGGCCAATTCGGGCTGGCCGAAATCCTCTGGGATGTCATCCCTTTCGATTGGGCTAACGACTCGAACACGGCGGCGACACGCTACATGCTGATGACCTACATCAAGCCCGGCTCGGTGGTCCTGCTGCACAGCACCTACTCGAGCACCGTGGATCTGGTGTACCAGTTCATCCCGGTGCTCAAGGCCAACGGCTACCGGCTGGTGACGGTCAGCGATCTGCTGGGATCACGTTCTCCCGGTAGCAGTTACGGCAGCCGGGAGAACGGTCCGCCCGTCAACGGCCTGCACGACATCCCGCCCGGCGACATCCCCACGCTGCCCAACACGCCCTCGCCGAAACCGATGCCCAATTTCCCGATCACCGACATCCCCGGGCAGAACTCCGGTGGGCCGAACAACGGTGCGTAGAGCGAATTCCGGACCGCACGCGGCTACCTTTGTAGGGTGATCACCGTGAGATGGCTTCGGGATCGGCTTCCGCGACCATGGCGCGGTCCGGCGGCGCGGCCCGCCACGGGGCAGCCAAAGTCCTTTCGACGGTGGTTGTTTCAATACGAGCTCGATCTGAGCCTGTCCTACGTCCTGGCTGTCGTCGAGGCGGCAGCCATCCTGATTCCGTTGCGGGGCCACACTTCCGTCGGCTCCAACGCGGACTTCGCGCGCCAGAACACGGTGTCGGTGGTGGTGCTCATCGCGCTGGCCATCGTCGGTGTCGCGGTGGCCGGCGCCGTCAGCCTGGCTCCCACCGTGCGCTGGTATGTCGCCGGTGACGAACCCACCCCGGCGCAGCGCGAAGCCGTAATGAAGCTGGCCGGTCGCCAGTCGGCGATCCTGGTGACGGCCTGGGCGCTGAGCGGTGGGATCTTCATCCTGCTGAATCTCACTGGCAAGCCCCAGCTTCTGCTGCCCATCGTGCTCGGTGTGCTGCTCGGCGGGTCGGCCGCCGCCGGCACAGCGATGTTGCTCGCGCAACGCACCCTGCGGCCCATCATGCGGGCCGCCACGCTGGGCGCCGAGCCACGGCTGGCGGTGCCGAGCGTGTACGCGCGGCTGGTTCTGCTGTGGTTCCTGTGCAGCGCATTCCCCATTGCCGTGATCGCGACGCTGGTCGTCCTTCGCTCGTACGGGTGGTTGATCGAAAAGTCCGCATCATTGGATGTGCCGATTCTGGTGGTGTCGCTGGCGGCGCTGGTGCTAGGACTGCCGACCATGCTCTTGACCTCGCGGTCCATCTCGGATCCGGTCGGCGAGGTCGTCGACGCGATGGCCGAGGTCGAGCACGGCCGGATGGAAACGTACGTCGGCGCCTACGAACGGTCCCAAATCGGGCGATTGCAAACGGGATTCAACCGGATGGTGGCCGGGCTCGCCGAGCGGGACCGGCTGCGTGACCTGTTCGGACGCCATGTTGGGGCCGACGTCGCGCAGCGTGCCCTCGCCGAGGGGGCCTCGCTGTCGGGAGACGTGGTCGAAGCGGCGGTGCTTTTCATCGACCTGGTGGGATCCACCCAGCTCGCCGAAAGCCGCCCCCCGCAAGAGGTCGCCGCGGTGCTCAACGACTTCTTCCGGATCGTCGTGCACGCCGTCGACGAACACCACGGGCTGGTCAACAAATTCGCCGGCGATGCCGCACTGGCCGTGTTCGGGGTGCCGTTGCCGACGAGCGAACCGGCGTCGTCGGCGTTGGCGACCGCTCGTGCGCTCGGCGCCCAACTGCGGCGGCTGCCGGTCGATTTCGGCATCGGCGTCTCGGCGGGACGGGTGTTCGCCGGCAATGTCGGCGCCGAGAACCGGTACGAATACACCGTGATCGGTGACGCCGTCAATGAAGCCGCCCGGCTGGCTGACCTCGCCAAAACCTCCGACCGGCGGATCCTGTGTTCGGCGGGCGCCGTCGACGCCGCGAGCGAGGCCGAGCGCGCGCAGTGGGCCGAGTGCTATTCCACGGTGCTGCGCGGGCGATCGGAGGCCACCCACGTCTCGGCGCCGGCGGGCCCCGCTAGCTAGCCGAGGCGACTCGGGTCAGGACTTCGAAACCTTCAGCGCGGCAATGATCTTGCCGACCAGACCCGCCGACGCGGCGTCCCCGATGGGTGTGCTGCCGATGAAGACGCTGACCGGCTTGGTGTCGACGGCGATGATGGACACGGAGTCGCCCTTGACGTTGCGGCTGGGGTCGGCGATCGTCACGTCGGCGTCGACCCGGACGGCCTTGGTGCCGTCGACGGTGATCGACGACGACTTCGTCGGTCCGAGCGTGGGCTGCGCGTTCGCGTAACCGGGGCCGGCGACGATGCATTGCATCAACTTCGTGGCTTGCGCCGTAAGGTCCATGCTGGGAACGAAGTTGGTGACGCCGACCTCGGCCGTCATCATCCACTGGTTGGCCCCGGGCACGTCCTGGGCAACGCCCAGGCCGCCGATCAGGTTCGGGCCCTGGTCGTCGGAGAACACCGTCCACCCGGCCGGCGCCGCGCTGGCCGGGAACGACAGCTTGCCGGCGGCGATCGAGTCGGTCCGGGGCATCTCCCCGCCGGACACGTTCGGTGTGCAGTCTGTCGCGTTCTGCGCGGAGTTCTTCGGCTGCGAGACCGAGGTGCTCGTTGTCGAGGGAGCGGAGGCCGGCTTGTTGTCATGGCCGCTGTTCATCACCAGCAGCGTCGCCACCAACGCGATGACCGCCAGTACGACCAATCCGGCGATGATCAACCACGGCAGCTTCGAGCCCGGTCCGCCCGGCGGCGGTCCCGGGGGATAGGGGCCGCCCGGGCCGCCCGGCGGAAACTGCTGTCCGGGTTGGGGATACTGCTGGCCCGGGTAGGGAGCGCCGGGCAGCGGGTACGGGTACGGGCCACCCGGCGGGTAGGCGTACGGACCGCCCTGCGGGTAAGGACCGGGACCGCCCGGCGGGTAAGGGCCGGGACCGCCCGGCGGATAGGGACCGGGACCGCCGGCCGGCGGCTGTCCGCCCCAATTCGGTTCCTGCCCATGCGGATTGCTTCCGTAGGGCCCCTGACCGTAGGGACCGCTGGGAGGAACCGTCATGAAATACCACCCTCACTCTCGTCGACCACCGCCGTCACCCCCGGACTGCCGGGCTCAGTCCTCGGGTTTGACTTTGGCCATTGCCAGCACGTCGAGCCGCCGGTCGAGCTCCTCTTCCGACAGCTTGTCGCCGATCAGGCCGCGGTCGATCACGGTCTGGCGAATCGTCTTGCGCTCCTTGAGTGCTTGCTTGGCCACCGCGGCGGCCTCCTCGTAGCCGATCGCCGAGTTCAGCGGCGTCACGATGGACGGCGACGACTCGGCCAGCTCGCGCAGGTGCTCGACATTGGCCGCCAGCCCGGTGATGCAGCGCTCGGCGAACAGCCTCGACACGTTGGTCAGCAGCTTGAAGGACTCCAGGACGTTGCGGGCCATCATTGGGATGTAGACGTTGAGCTCGAACGCGCCGGACAGGCCGCCGACGGCCACCGCGGCGTCATTACCGATCACCTGCGCGGCGACCTGGGTAACGGCTTCCGGCAGAACGGGATTCACCTTGCCCGGCATGATCGAGCTGCCCGGCTGCAGGTCGGGCAGCTGGATTTCGGCCAGGCCGGTCAGCGGGCCGGAGCCCATCCAGCGAACGTCGTTGGCGATCTTGGTCAGTGACACCGCGATGGTGCGCAGCGCGCCGGAAGCCTCGACCAGTCCGTCGCGCGCCGCCTGCGCCTCGAACGAGTTTGCCGCCGTGCGCAATTCGCTCAGGCCGGTGGAGGCGATCAACGTCTCGACCACCTTGGCGCCGAAGCCGTCGGGGGCGTTCAGGCCGGTGCCGACCGCGGTGCCGCCGATGGCCAGCTCACCCAGCCGCGGTAGCGCCGCGCGCACCCGCTCGATGCCCGCCTCGATCTGGCGGGCGTAGCCGCTGAACTCCTGGCCGAGCGTCACCGGGACGGCGTCCATGAGGTGGGTGCGGCCGGACTTGACCACGGTGTGCCACTCGCGGGCCTTGCCGGCCAGGGCGTCGTGCAGCACCTCGAGCGCCGGGATCAGGTGACGCACGGCGGCCTCGGTGGCCGCGATGTGGGTTGCGGTGGGGAAGGTGTCGTTGGACGACTGCGACATGTTGACGTCGTCGTTGGGATGCACCGTCACACCGTTGGCGGCCGCGATGCTGGCGATCACCTCGTTGGTGTTCATGTTGGAGCTGGTGCCCGAACCGGTCTGGAAGACGTCGATGGGGAACTGATCGTCGTGCCGGCCGTCGGCGATCTCGGCCGCCGCGGCGATGATCGCGTCGGCCTTCTCCGGCGCCAGCAGCCCGAGGTCCTTGTTCACCTGCGCGCAGGCGCCCTTCAGCAGGCCCAAGGCGCGGATCTGGGTGCGTTCCAGGCCGCGGCCCGAAATCGGGAAGTTCTCGACCGCGCGTTGGGTTTGGGCGCGCCACAACGCTTTTGCGGGCACCCGAACCTCGCCCATGGTGTCGTGTTCGATGCGGTATTCGGTGTCGGCGGCGCTATCGGCCATAGGTAGCAGTCCTCGCTGGTGTTGGTTCAGGGCAGGGGATAGGCGGCGGAGGTGTCGCCGGTGAAGTCGATCGCGGAGTACTCGTTGAGTTTCGAAAGCCGGTGGTAGGCCTCGATCATGCGCACGGTGCCCGATTTCGACCGCATCACGATCGACTGCGTGGTGCAGCCGCCGGGGTAATACTGCACACCCTTGAGCAGGTCGCCGTTGGTGACTCCGGTCGCGCAGAAGAACACGTTCTCACCGGACACCAGGTCCTCGGTGGTCAGCACGCGGTCCACGTCGTGGCCCGCGTCGATGGCCTTCTGGCGTTCCGCGTCGTCCGTGGGAGCCAGCTGCGCCTGGATGGCGCCGCCCATGCAGCGGATGGCGGCGGCGGCGATGATGCCTTCCGGGGTGCCGCCGATCCCGGCCAGCATGTCGGTGCCCGAGTGCGGCCGGCAGGCCGAGATCGCGCCGGCGACGTCACCGTCGGTGATCAGCCGGATGCGGGCACCGGTGGCCCGCACGTCGTCGATCAGCTGGGCGTGCCGCGGCCGGTCCAGGATGCACACGGTCATGTCGCGCACCGACAGCGCCTTGACCTTGGCGACGGCCTTGATGTTCTCGGCGATCGGCGCGGTGATGTCGAGCACATTGGCGGCCTCGGGCCCGACGGCGATCTTGTTCATGTAGAACACCGCCGACGGGTCGAACATCGCGCCGCGGTCGGCCACCGCCAGCACGGAGATGGCGTTGGGCATGCCCTTGCTCATCAGCGTGGTGCCGTCGATCGGGTCGACGGCGAAGTCGCACTCCGCGCCGTCGCCGTTACCGACCTCCTCGCCGTTGTAGAGCATCGGCGCATGGTCTTTTTCGCCCTCGCCGATGACGACGACTCCGCGCATGGACACCGTGTTGACCAGCTCGCGCATCGCGTCGACGGCTGCCCCGTCGCCGCCCTCTTTGTCGCCGCGGCCGACCCAGCGACCTGCGGCCATGGCACCGGCCTCGGTGACGCGGACCAGTTCCAAAGCCAGGTTGCGGTCGGGCGCCTCACCGCGCGGTCGCCCCTGCGCTGGGGCCCGCCCGGTGGCGGCGGACGAGCGTTCGCCCTCAACTGTCATGGTTGGTGATTGTCCCAGAAGCGGATCGGTCCGCTGGAACTGGGATACTCGGGGGATGACGGAAGAGCCGCCGCTGAATGCCCAGCTTGATGGGAACGTGGCCGGCACGCCGTCTGCGCAGGCCGGACCGGCGGCCCGCCCGGTTCCGAAGCCGGCCAAACCCCGGCTGTTGCAGGACGGCCGGGACATGTTCTGGTCCCTGATTCCGCTGGTCATCGGGTGCATCGTGCTGGCCGGGATGCTGGGCATGTGCTCGTTTCAGCTCGGCAACCACGAAGGCCCCGTCCCGCGCTATGACGCGGGGGCGGCCCTGCGTGCGGACGCTGCCACGCTCGGCTTTCCCATCCGCCAACCGCAGCTGCCCGCCGGCTGGCAGGCCAACTCCGGCCACCGCGGCGGTATCCAGGGCGGGCGGACCGATCCCGCCGGCGGTCAACGGGTGAACGCGCCCGTCTCGGTCGTCGGCTACATCAGTCCGACCGGGATGTATCTGAGCCTGACCCAGAGCAACGCCGATGAGGACAAGCTCGTCAATTCGATTCATCAGTCCGCCTACCCGACCGGAACGGTCGACGTCGGTGGGACCAGGTGGGTGGTCTATCAGGGTTCCGGCCAGAACGGCGCGGACGCCGAGCCGGTATGGACGACCCGGCTGGGTGGCCCGAGCGGCGCCCAAATTGCGATAACCGGCGCCGGAAACACCGATCAATTCCGTACGCTGGCGTCGGCGACGCAATCGCAACCGCCTTTGCCAAGCCGCTAGCCCGCCCGCGCAAGCAAAGGGATCGTCAACGTGACTGCACCAGAGGCTGATCTGTCCGGATGGTCGGTGGCACCGTTCAGCGGTGGCGGATACACCCATGACATCTACCGCAAGGGCAGCGGCCCCGGGGTGGTGCTGATCCCCGAACTCCCCGGGATCCATCCCGGTGTGCTCGCCTTGGGTAATCACCTGGTGGACAACGGCTTCACCGTCGCGATGCCGTCATTGTTCGGCGAACCGGGCAAGGCCAAGACGGCCGGCTACATCCTCGGCAGCATCGGGCGAGCCTGTGTGGCAAGGGAATTCGCCGCGCTGGCACTGAACAAGCAGCGACCGGTGGCGTTGTTCCTGCGTGCGCTGGCCAGCGACCTCAACGCATCGACGCCGGGCAAGGGCGTCGGCGTGATCGGCCAGTGCTTCACCGGCGGGTTCGCGCTGGCCGCCGCGGTCGACGACAGCGTGCTGGCGCCGGTGCTCTCGCAGCCGTCGGTCCCGTTCCCGCTGGGCGCCGCACGGCGCCGCGACCCCGGCCTGAGCGAATCCGAGCTGACCACCGTGGCCGACCGGTGCGCCAACGACGGCTTGTGCGCCATGGGCCTGCGGTTCAGCGAGGACAAGATGGCACCCGGCGAGCGGTTCGCGACGCTCAAGCAGCGCCTCGGTAACGCCTTCGAGGTGATCGACATCGATTCGGGCCCCGGCAATCAGCACGGCTTCGGCAAGATGGCGCACTCGGTGCTCACCGACGAGGTCCGCGAAGTCGACGGCCATCCCGCCTACGAGGCCCGCAAGCGAGTGGTCGAGTTCCTCACGCAACGCCTTTTCTAAGTTCGTTTCAGGAGATTTTGTACGCGTATGGCGATCGACGACCTTGTGGTCGACACCGACTACGGCCCGGTCCGGGGCATCGAGGACGACGGTGTCAAGGCGTGGAAGGGCATTCGGTACGCGGCGGCCCCCGTGGGCGAGCTGCGTTTCCGGGCGCCTCAACCGCCCGCGCGGTGGACCGAGGTCGCCGACGCCACCGCTTTCGGGCCCGCCTGCCCGCAACCCGTATTCCCCAACATGCCATTGGATTTGGGCGCGGCGCAGGGCGAAGACTGCCTGCGGCTCAACATCTGGGCGTCCTCTGACACCCGGACCGGTGATGCCAAAGCGGTGATGCTTTGGGTGCACGGCGGCGCCTACGTCCTGGGGTCGAGCAGCCAGACGCTCTATGACGGCCGCAGACTGGTCAGCCACGGCGACGTCGTCGTGGTGAGCGTCAACTACCGGCTCGGGGCGCTCGGCTTTCTCGACCTGTCGTCGGTCGACAGCGCAGGGCGGCATTTCGACTCGAATGTCGGGCTCCGCGACGTGCTGGCGGCGCTGGCGTGGGTGCGCGACAACATCGCTGCCTTCGGCGGCGATCCGCAGCGGGTCACGCTGTTCGGCGAGTCCGCCGGGGCCGGGATAGTCACCACGCTGCTGGCCAGCCCGCCGGCCAGGGGGCTGTTCGCCAGGGCGATCGCGCAAAGCTCGCCGGCCACTTCCGTTTACGACCGCGAACGCGCCGGACGGGTGGCCCAGGCCTTCCTCGACCGGCTGGGAGTCTCGCCGTCGGAATCCCAGCGACTGGTCGACATGCCGATGAGCGCGATCTTGGCCGCGTCGCAACAGGTGTTCGACGAAGTGCCGGTGCGCAACCCGGGAACGCTGGCCTTCGTCCCGATCGTCGACGGCGACGTGCTGACCGACTACCCGGTCAAGCTCGCGCAAGAGGGCCGCTCACATCCGGTCCCGCTGATCATCGGCACCAACAAACACGAGGCGGCGCTCTTCCGGTTGATGCGGTCGCGGCTGATGCCGATCACTCCGAGCGCGATCACGTCGATGTTCAACCAGATCGCCGCCGAACAACCCGATCTGCAGTTGCCCACCGAAGAAGTAATCGGCTCGGCGTATTCGCGAATGCGGCGCAAGGCAAGGATTTTGAGCATCGCGACCGACGTCGGCTTCCGGATGCCGTCGGTGTGGCTGGCCGAGGGGCACAGCCGGGTGGCGCCGGTGTATCTGTACCGGTTCGATTACGCCACCCCGATAATGAAGCTGCTGTTGGTCAACGCCGCGCACGCCACCGAACTGCCTTACGTCTGGGGCACTCTCGGGGCGCCCAGGGATCCCACGCTGAAGCTCGGCGGTGCCAAAACCGCCAAGGCGGTATCCAAGAGGGTGCGCACCCGATGGATCAATTTCGCCGCGCACACGAAGCCCGCGGGCCCGGCCGGCGAGCCGGAATGGACGCCGTATGCGGGGAACGACCGTTCCTGCCTGATCATCGACCGCAGCGACGCCGTCGCGCACGACGTCGACGCCAACATCCGCGCGGCGTGGGGCAGCGAAATGGTGAGCTTCCGCTAGGCGGATGCCTTGTCCGCCAGCGTTTGTCGCTTCATCTGGTCGAACATCTCGACGTAGTACGACAGGCATTCCGACAGCGCCTGCTCGGTGGTGAACAGGGGCTGATAACCGAGGTCGCGGGACGCCTTGGCGATGGAGAAGAAGTTGTCCAGGTACAGCCGCTCGACGGCGAGCGGCTCGAGCAGCGGCGCCGGTATGCCGAACCGGAAATGCAGCCGCTGCCAACCCGTCATCGCCGCGCGCACGATGGGGCCGTTCACCCGGACCCGTGGCCACTTCTCGCCGCAGGCCTCGACCACCGGCCTGGCGAACTCGAACATGTTGATCGGCTCGGCGTCGTTGATGAAGTACGCCTGGCCGGGCGCGGTGCCACCCGGGGTCAGATGCTCGGCAGCCAGGATGAAACCGTGAATCAGGTTGTGCACGTATGAGTTATCCAACCGGGCCGATTTGCGGCCGATCAGCACCTTGACGTGCCCGGCGATCACGCTCTCGAACAGCTTGCGGAACATCGTCTGATCGCCCCGGCCCCAGATGCCGCTGGGCCGAATCGCACACGTCAACAGGCCGCCAACACCGTTCTGGCCCAACACGAATCGCTCGGCGATCACTTTGGTCTCGGTATACAGGTCGTTGAACCGGTCGGTGTAAGGCAGCGTCTCGTCGCCGCCGGCGATGTTCTGGCCGCCCATCACGACGCTGTTGGACGAGGTGTAGACGAAGCGCTGCACCCCGGCCGCCTGCCCGGCGCGGACCAGGTTCTCGGTGCCCCCGACGTTGACGCCGAAGCTGCGCTGCCGGTACTCGTCGGTCACCGACGCACCGCCCATCAGGTCGATGATCGCCGCGGTGTGGAAGACGGTGTCGATACCGTCGACCGCTTGGGCGCACGCGGCCGTGTCGGTGATGTCGCCCTGCAGCACCTCCAGCCGCGGGTGTGGCGGCAGCGGCGAGGGCGCGCGGTCGAAGGAGCGGACCTGATGCCCGCGGTCGAGCAGGGTGGTTACCAGGTTCGCGCCGACGAATCCGGAGCCCCCGGTGACCAGGACGCGGCCGAGTTCGGCCGTCAGCGATGCATCACCCATGTCTGAGAGCATAACTGCAACGTGTTCCAAGTTGGCAAAGAGTTTTCAACCAAGACCCCCGATATCACCGAATTCAGCCATCCTCGGCCTCGCCCGCCGCGAGCGCATCCTCGATTTTCTTGCGAGCTCCAGCTAAGTGCTCTTCGCAGCGTTTAGCCAGCTGTTCGCCTCTTTCCCATAGCTTCAGCGACTCATCGAGGTCCAAACCGCCCTGCTCCAGCACGCGGACGACCTCGATCAGTTCGTCCCGGCACGCCTCATAGCCCAGATGACTAATAGGTGTAATGACTTCGCCCTCGTTCGGGGCGGGGGAGCCGTCCCCGCCGTTCTTACCCGCCATCGGTCCGTCCTTCGCTCACGGCGGCCACGGCGCCGTCGGCCACCCGCACCCGCAGCCGCGTGCCCGCCGGCGCGTCATCGACCGAACGGAGCACGTGGCTCGTCGTCGCCCCGATGGCTTGCACGGTGGTTTGCACGATGGCGTAACCACGGGCCAGCGTCGCCGCCGGCCCCAACGTCGCCAGCCGCGCGCTCAGGTGGCCGACCCGCTCGGTCTCGGTGGCGGCCAGCCGGGTGATGTCCCGGCGAATCGCCGACCGCGCCCGGTGCACCTCGTCGGCACGCGCCGTCAACGCCGCCAGCGGCTCGGCCAGCACCGGGCGGCTGCGGATCTGGGCCAGCGCCCGCTGCTCGCGGGACACCCAGTTGCGCAACGCCTGCGCGCTGCGCCGGCGCAGGTCGTCGACCAGCCGCTGCTCGGCGGCGGTGTCGGGCACCACCTTCTTCGCCGCGTCGGTGGGCGTGGCCGCTCGCAAATCGGCGACCAGATCGCACAGCGGGTTGTCGGGTTCGTGGCCGACCGCGCTGATCACCGGGGTGCGGCAGGCCGCGATGGCGCGGCACAGCGTCTCGTCGGAGAACGGGAGCAGATCCTCCACGCTGCCGCCGCCTCGGGCGATCACGATGACGTCGACCTCGCCGTCACGATCGAGTTCGCCTAGCGCCCCGACGATCTGGGCGACCGCGTTGGGGCCTTGGACCGCGGTGTTGCGCACCGCGAACCGCACGCCGGGCCAGCGTGCGGTCGCCACGGTCGTCACGTCGTGCTCGGCGGCGCTGGCCCGGCCGGTGATCAGGCCAATCATGTTGGGCAGGAAGGGGATCGGCCGCTTGAGCCGCGGATCGAAAAGCCCTTCGGCATCCAGCAGCCGGCGCAGCCGATCGATGCGGGCCAGCAGCTCGCCCACGCCGACAGCGCGAATCTCGGTGAGCCGCAAGGAGAATGTGCCCCGGCCCGTGTAAAAAGACGGCTTGCCGCGCACCACAACCTGCGTGCCCTCGGCCAGCTTCACCGGCGCGTTCAGCACCAGATCGCGCGGGCACGTCACCGTCAGCGACATGTCGGCGGCCGGGTCGCGCAGCACCATGAACACGGTTTTGGAGTCCTGCCGCATCGAGATCTGGGCCAGCTGGCCCTCGACCCAGACGGTGCCCAGCTTGTCGATCCAGCCCGCGACCCGGATGGCCACCGCACGTACCGGGAACGGGTTCTCGGCGGAATTCGGTTCGGAGGTAACGGCCGGGGTCACTTCGCGTTCGCGCGGGTGATCCTGTTGGCGAGCAGCGTCTGGAACGGTGCGCGGCCCTTGGTGGCCTGCTCGTAGGCCAGCAGGGCTTCGAGTTCGTCCACGCGCAGCGATTGCAGACGGGCCCGCAGCTGCGCCAGCGTCAGCGACGAGTAGTCCAATTCGGCGACGACCGCCGGCTGCGGAACCGACGCGTTGGCGGCCGGCTTCTTCGATTGCCGGGCGCCCTTGGTCAGGGCGCTGGCGTCCTCGTGCGCGTCGGCCACCGAGTACAGCGCGAACCGGCCCTCGGCCCGGCGCTCGCCCTCACCGCCGTCCTGCGGCGCGCCGTTAGCGGCGTCGATCGCGTCGTTGAGGTCCTCGTCGAAAGTCGCCCATTCCGGTTTTTCGTCCCGGGGCGGGAAAATCGATTCGAGGGTGCTGTCGCCCTTGATCGCCAGCTCCGCGAGGTTCTGCTGAAAGCGCATCACGATGTGCGCCGCCTGGCTGGCCAGTGTCATCGGGTACATCAGGATGGTTTTCGGCAGCCTGATGGTCTCCTCGACGGCGAGCGTCGCCGCGCCGACCAGCAGCCGAACTCCATACGGTGCAGTGCCCATGGGTCCAAGATTGCCCTAAGCGGCGGCTAACTCCAAGCCCACCGGTGCGAGCTGGCAACCCCGTGTCGGCAGTCAGTACCCTGGACGTCATGCCGCCGACCATCGACATGGGGATTCCCGGCGCGGTCCGATCGGTAGCCGGCGAACCAGCCCGCAAGCGAGTGCTCCTGGCCGAGCCGCGCGGATACTGCGCGGGCGTCGACAGGGCCGTGGAGACCGTGGAACGCGCCCTGGAGAAGCACGGCCCACCGGTGTACGTGCGTCACGAGATCGTGCACAACCGGCACGTGGTAAGCACGCTGGAAAAGGCTGGTGCGGTGTTCGTCGAGGAGACCGACGAGGTGCCCGAGGGCGCCATCGTGGTGTTTTCCGCGCACGGCGTCGCGCCCACGGTGCACGCCGCCGCCGCCGACCGCAACCTGCACACCATCGACGCCACGTGCCCCCTGGTGACCAAGGTGCACAACGAGGCCAGGCGATTCGCGCGCAACGACTACGACATCCTGCTCATCGGCCACGAGGGCCACGAGGAGGTCGTCGGCACCGCCGGGGAGGCGCCCGACCACGTGCAGCTGGTCGACGGGGTCGCCGGCGCGGACAAGGTGACGGTGCGCGACGAGAACAAGGTGGTGTGGCTGTCCCAGACCACCCTGTCGGTCGACGAGACCATGGAAATCGTCGAGCGGCTGCGGGAACGGTTCCCGAAGCTGCAGGATCCGCCCAGCGACGACATCTGCTACGCGACGCAGAACCGGCAGGTCGCGGTCAAGGCGATGGCGCCGGCGTGTGAGTTGGTGATCGTCGTCGGCTCTCGCAATTCATCGAATTCGGTGCGGCTCGTGGAAGTGGCGCTGGGCGGCGGGGCCGCGGCCGCGCACCTGGTCGATTGGGCCGACGACATCGACCCGGCGTGGCTGGAAGGCGTCACCACGGTGGGCGTCACCTCGGGTGCGTCGGTTCCCGAAGTCCTGGTCGAAGGCGTGCTGGCACGGCTCGCCGAGTGCGGCTACGACGTGGTGCAGCCGGTCACGACCGCGCAGGAGACCCTGGTGTTCGCGCTGCCGCGCGAGATCCGGTCGGTTCGCTGAGCCACCGAGCGCTCAGACCACCGGCGGCGACCCGTCGCACCCGCCTGCGCCGCTAGACGTCGTACTCCCAGGATTCCGCCGGGGGCTGTCCGTGCGACCGTCCGGGTGTCCGCGAGCGGCTGCGGCGCTCGGTGTGCGGCTCGCGCGGCGGATCTTGCGAACCGGTGCCGCGGTAGCGGACCTGCGAGATGGGGTGATGCGTCCCGGTGGAGCCGTTTGACGGGGGCCGCTTGCGCCTCGGTTCGTAGGACGGCTCGTAGGGCTCGCGGCTCTCGTAGCGGTTCTCATACCGGCCCGCGGAATTCGGGCCGCTCGGCGGCTCGTACCTGTCCCGGTAGGACTCGAAGCCGTCGAAACGGCTGCTCCGCGGCGTGGGCCGCTCGTACGGGCTGCGGCGGGTGCGCGGCTCGCGACGGGCGTCCCGCCCGCCGCGGGGATCGGGGTCGGCGTCCGGCCGGGGTCGGCGGCGTGACCGCCGGGGCGGCTCGGCGGCGTCGTAGTCGCGCGCCGGCGCGGCGCTGCGGCGGGTGCTGCGCCTCGGCCGCTCGGGCCGCTCGACCGGTTCGGACCCGTCGCCCAGAGGCTCGCGCGCATGCCGGGAACGGGTCCGGGCCGAACGCGTGGAGGTGCGGGTGCTGCGCGTCGTGCGGCGGGTCCGCGACGTGGATCCCGACGTGTGGCGGCGGGGGGAATCGGTGCTGTCGTCGGCGTCGTCCGCGTCGGCGTCGGACTGCAGCACGGACTGCGCTTTGGCGACGATGCCGTTGAAGAAGGACTTCACGCCGGCACCCGCGCCGCCGGCGGTGTCCTCAACGGTGTTCGCGGTTGTGCTTGGCGTGTAAGCGTTTCCGAAGTACCAGCGGGCCAGCCCGATCGCCAGCACCGCGCCCGCGGTGCCCAGCATCAGCGGGAAGCGCTCGATCAGCGGATAGCCACAGTTGATCAGCAGGTCTTTGAGCCGGCCCATTTTGGCGTCATGGAACAGCCAATAGGCGCCCGGGACCGCGCCGAAAAGGATCAGGGGCGGCTGGATGATCGTGGTGAAGATGCCATCCTGGCGCACCGCCAGCACCGCCGCCACGCAGCCGGCTATATAGAAGCCGGCGAAGACGTGGGTCAGTTCCTTGTGACCAGCGTCAATTCCGTAGCCGATGGCGGTCGCGGTGACGGCGATAAGCAGGGCTGCGTACCAGGGGACACCTGGGATCTTTGGATGGATCGAACGGTGGGCACCCTCCACCGCCGAACTTGCCCGCTGTGCTGACACATGTAGACCGTACCGGGAATGGGCCGAAAGGCCCGTAAATACCTCGTAGGGATCACGGGCGTGCCACGCCCGGGGCGCGCGATCGGCGGCGACCAACGGTCCCCGGCGCCCGTCGGCGCCAAGACCCCTAGACTTGGTTCCCCGTGAGCCTGAGCCTGGGAATAGTGGGTTTGCCCAACGTCGGCAAGTCGACCTTGTTCAACGCGCTGACCCGGAACAACGTGGTGGCGGCCAATTATCCGTTTGCGACGATCGAGCCCAACGAGGGCGTCGTCCCGCTGCCCGATCCCCGGCTGGACAAGCTGGCCGAGATGTTCGATTCCGAGAAGATCGTGCCGGCGCCGGTGACGTTCGTCGACATCGCCGGCATCGTCAAGGGCGCCTCCGAGGGCGCCGGGCTGGGCAACAAGTTCCTGGCCAACATCCGCGAGTGTGACGCGATCTGCCAGGTGGTGCGGGTGTTCGCCGACGACGACGTGGTGCACGTCGACGGCAAGGTCGATCCGGCCTCGGACATCGAGGTGATCGAGACCGAGCTGATCCTCGCCGACATGCAGACGCTTGAGCGTGCGGTGCCGCGGCTGGAAAAGGAAGCCCGCAACAACAAGGAGCGCAAGCCCGTGCACGAGGCGGCCGTCGCCGCGCAGGCCGTACTGGACTCGGGCAAGACGCTGTTTTCGGCCGGCGTCGACACGTCACTGCTGCGCGAGCTGAATCTGATGACCACGAAGCCGTTTCTGTACGTGTTCAACGCCGACGAGTCCGTGCTGACCGACGATACCCGCAAGGCCGAGCTGAGCGCGATGGTCGCACCTGCCGACGCGGTGTTCCTCGACGCGAAGATCGAGGCCGAACTCCAAGAGCTGGACGACGAGTCGGCTGCTGAGCTGCTGGAGTCGATCGGGCAAACCGAGCGTGGACTCGATGCGTTGGCCCGGGCCGGTTTTCACACCCTCAAGCTGCAGACCTACCTGACGGCGGGCCCAAAAGAGGCGCGCGCGTGGGTGATTCACCAGGGCGACACCGCGCCGAAGGCCGCGGGGGTGATCCACACGGACTTCGAAAAGGGCTTCATCAAAGCCGAAATCGTCTCCTACGAGGACCTGATCGCCGCGGGTTCGATGGCGGCGGCCAAGGCGGCCGGCAAGGTGCGCATGGAGGGCAAGGATTACGTCATGGCCGACGGCGACGTAGTCGAGTTCCGACACGGGGCAACAACAAAGCCGTCGAAGTAGTCGTCTGATGAGGGGGGCATGATGCATTACCGGCTTTATGAATCTGCAGGCTTCCTGGGCTCGCATCCAGCTTTCGCCGACTCGGACGACTTTGATGCACTGCGGCTCTGGGCCGTGAAGCACAATGACTGGAAGGGTGTCCGGACCGCCGCAGTGATCGTGTCGGACGCCGGCCGCGTCTGGTACGTGAGTCGGAGCGGAAAGGCGCGGGAGGCCAGCGATGAGCGGTCGCCCACTGGCGGCGCCTCGCAGGTGTCGAAGCTGATCGCCCGGCTGGAGGACCGTTACACCCCTGAGAGTGCCATTCAGCTCGGCTACGACGTTCCTGGGCCAGAGAGGTGGACGCACAAGACAATTCCTGTGACGTAGACGAGCAGCGCCGGCCGACGGGGACGTGGTTCGGATCAACGTCTACATCGAAGTCGTGACTGTGGTGAAGGAGGCGACGTGACCGACGAGTCGAGGCCATTTCGGGCTGAGATCGAGGAGATCCTTGTCAACCGTTCGAGCACGCGCTTCGGCAAGGTCGCTGCGGGTATGAAGCGAGGGCTCAGCGACGCCGAAATGGCGCAGGAGGCCGTCGCGGCCGGTGAGCCCATCCGCGCGGACAGCGTCGCGGCGGTGCGCAGGATCGTCCGCCTCTCCCTGGATGACGAACTCGTGACCGCGCCTTCCGAGGCCGAGGAGCAGGCCAACCTCTTCCGCGAGTTGCTGAATCACCACTGTTCGCCCGGATTGCTTCAACACATCACCAGCCGCTTGACCCGACTGCAGGCAGTTGGCCCCAATGTCAAGTTGACGCCGCTGGGCGCGGGCCACCTCGGCGCGAACGCCGCGTCGCAGCGAGAGAAGCTCCCGCCGCTTTGCCCAGTGTGCAATCAATTCCATAGTGGCGAGTGTCTGTGACGCGGCCCGCCAGAGCGGTCGGGGCCGACGACGACGTGGTGGAGTTCCGGTTCAACGTGTAGTCGAGTTCCAGTTCAACGTGAGCAAGTAGGCATCGCGCGGAATCGAGATTCGGCGACACGGGTTTCGGCAGCTGGTCTAATGATCGCCATGCCGCTTGTTGAACGTGCGCTTACCGCTCTGGCTCGCCAGCTCGGTGAACCAACTGGGTTCGCAGGCCGGGTGGTCGGACGGCTGCTCAACCGTGGCAATCGGTCAATTGTCGTCGCTGCGGTCGCCGCCACGGGTTGCGGACCAGCGGCCGAAGTCGCCGACATCGGATTTGGCGGAGGCGTCGGACTCGACATCTTGCTCGATCGCAACGGCACGGTTGTTCACGGCGTCGAGATGTCGGAGACGATGCTCACAGAAGCAAAGCGCAGGTTCTCTGACGACATTGCTCGCGGGCGGTTACGTCT
Organism: Mycobacterium mantenii; assembly: GCF_010731775.1. Lineage (NCBI taxonomy): Bacteria > Bacillati > Actinomycetota > Actinomycetes > Mycobacteriales > Mycobacteriaceae > Mycobacterium > Mycobacterium mantenii. The sequence goes on from NZ_AP022590.1 coordinate 5,835,773, forward strand.
GTATTCCGGTCGGATGGAGAGCCTGCCTCTCGAAGATTCCGCACTAGACGCGATCATCTCGACGAACACGATCTATTTCGTACCGGACCTCGCCGCAGCTCTGAGTGAGCTGGTTAGAGTGCTGCGGCCGGGCGGGCGACTGGTACTCGGGGTTGGTGATCCGGATCAGATGTCCAAAATGCCCTTCACCCGCCATGGATTCCGGTTGCGCCCCATCGACGAACTTGTGCCGACTATCCGCGAGGCGGGTTTTGGTCAGATTGAGGACAGGCGCGTCGGTGATGGCCAAGGCGCCTTCCATCTTTTGGTGTGCGACTTGCCGGGCTGACGTGGCGACTCCCTTGTGCACCACTTACAAAGCGGCGAGATGTTTATCGGTGACGGAACTCGGTCGCGTTCCGGTTCAACGTCTAGTCCGCCGCAGGACGGGCCGCCTATCCTTGCCGGGTGAGTGACACGTGCGAGCAGGGTTGTGACTGCTGCAGCACCGTCGATGTGGCGCCCATTCGAGACGGCGAGCGCGACGCCGAATGGGCGCGCGCCGCCAGCTGGGCCCGCTGGCTCGCCTGGGCGAGCCTGCTGTGGATGTGCGCCGAGGGCGCACTCGGCCTCTGGCAGGGATTCGCAACGGGTTCAATCTCTTTGACCGGCTGGGCGCTCGGCAGCGCGGTCGAAGGACTGGCGAGTTTAATCGTCGTCTGGCGGTTCACCGGGTCGCGCACCCTGTCGGCGACGGCCGAGCGGCAAGCGCAACGCGGTATCGCGGTTTCGTTCTGGCTCATCGCTCCGTACATCGCCGCGGAATCGGTGCACAACCTGCTCACACATGCGCGTCCGGAGAGCACGGTCATCGGCATCGTCCTAACCGCTCTGGCATTGGTGCTCATGCCGGGTTTGGGTTGGGCCAAGCGGAGACTGGGCCGAAGGCTGGAATCACAGGCAACCGCCGGAGAAGGTACACAAAACTACCTGTGCGCAGCCCAGGCCGCCGCAGTGCTGGCCACCCTGGCCGTCCTCGCCGTCTGGCCTGGCGGCTGATGGCTGGACGCGGCGGCCGGACTGGTCATCGCCGGCCTCGCCGTCTCGGAAGGGATCGAAGCCTGGCGCGGCCGCGATTGCTGCTGACGCCGCCGCGTGCATCCGCCGACCGACCGTGCCTAAACGCCCGGGGACGCCCGCCAAATCCGAATTACTACTTGCCCGGATCCCCGTCTAGGGAAATTCTGAAGGTATGGCGACTGTAAAGCGGGCTGTGCGGCGGTCTACGAGCGCCCTGGTGGGTGGCGCGCTGGTGCTGTCCGCACTGGGTTTGGCCGGCGGCACCGTCGCCCATGCGGCTCCGGCCCCGGCTCCCACCGGTCACTGGTGCCCGGGCGATCCATGGAACCCGGCCTGGGGCAATGTCTCCGACTGGGACTGGAACCACTGCCACGACTGGCAACGTCCGGGCGGCCCGTCGGCCCCCGCGGGGTGGGGACCCTGGGGCCCTCCGCCGGCGTGGGCACCACCGCAGCCGCCCCAACCGGCCTGGGCGCCCGGGGCGCAGATGATGTGGAACCCCACCGGCGCCGGTAGCTGGGGAATCTGGAACAACGGAATATGGACGCCGATCTGATCCGACCCCGCGGTCCAAATCGGGTGCAACTGGTGCGCCAGCTGAGCTGGAAGGCCGGGAGCACGCGCTCGACGAGCGCGAGGAAATCCTGGCCCATCGCGAGGCTGAACTCACGCGACGCGAATTTCAGGCCGGTAGAAGAGACCGGGTCGCCGATCAGCGCGACCGGATCGCGGACGAGCGCGAGCGGTTGGCGGACGAGCGCGAGTAACGCGCGGACGAACGCGAGGGCACGGCCGCGGAGCGCGAGCGCGTGCAACGCGTGGAAGAGCGAGGCATGCGCGCCCGCGCGAGGCGGGAGCAAGCCGACGTCGACCGTGAGACGGCGCGAAGCGAACGAGGCGGCGACGGCGCTTAGTCGGTGACCATGGGTACGCGCCCGCGGCAAACTGCAGAAACCGACCTCGGAACCACAGGTGTTTTGCTGCCGAAAATATACCGGTGTGTAATAAGTTGGCTCTAAATGCGGCGCAGGTCATTGTCCTTTTAGCGAATGACCTGCGCCACAAATTTTGGTTTGCAATAAATCTTATTGCTAGCCTCCCTGCCCATGGTCGTTATTGCAACATTGATGTCGTTGATCGGTCAGGTCTCCGGCACGCCTTATATTGCGGGTGGAGATTCGCCCGCCGGGACCGATTGTTCGGGACTCGCATCGTGGATTGCGAATGCGGCAACCGATAGGCCCGTTTTTGGAAATCGATTCAACACTGGAAACGAAGAGGGTGCATTGCTGGCGCGCGGCTTCCAATATGGAACCGCTCCCAACGCGTTGGTCATCGGCTGGAACGGTGGCCACACCGCGGTGACACTGCCGGATGGAACATCGGTCTCCAGCGGTGAGCGAGGCGGCGTCCACGTCGGTGGCCCCGGCGCCTACCAGGCCGGATTCACGCATCACATGTTCCTCCCGATGGCACCGGACGGTGGTGGCGCGCCACCGCCGGATGCTCCGCCGCCATTCTTCGCTCCGCCGCCCCCGCCGGATGCCTCGCCTCCGCCGCCGGATGCCCCGCCGCCCCCGCCGGATGCTCCGCCTCAGCCGCCGTTGGACGCCCCTGCGCCGCCGGCCGTTTTAATCGACGCTCCGGCACCACCACCTCCGCCGGCCCCCTGAATTACCTTTATCAGGCCGCGTGGGAATTGCTAATTGATAACAAATAGGCCGCATTCGCGCGGAGGATAATGGCGAGTTGTATCGCCCGGTCAACCCCGGTGGTTCGGTGTCCGGCGAATTGTGAAGTGTCACTGTTATCGGCCAATGTGTGACCCGCGCCACCAGTGACGCACGATTGTAATGCGGCGAAAGTGTGCTCATGTGCCATCTGTGGCGCATGAGCACACTTTGCTGTAACCATTACCCCGCGAACTTCCGTCCTACTGTCCCCGCCACGCGACGGCCACGGGCCGATAGGCTGGCGCTGCCCGCGGAGACCGGGCGGGCATAACTCCGAAGCAGCGAACCTAGGCGGGGCCGCAATGATCTTCATCGTCGTCAAGTTCGAGACCAAACCCGAGTGGACCGACCGGTGGCCGGATCTCGTCGCATCGTTCACCGCGGCCACGCGCGCCGAGGAAGGCAATCTGTGGTTCGAATGGTCGCGCAGCCTGAACAACCCGGCGGAGTACGTCTTGGTCGAGGCGTTCCGCGACGACGAGGCGGGCGGTGTCCACGTCAACAGCGATCACTTCAAGCGAGCGATGCGAGAGCTGCCTCAGGCGCTGAAGTCCACGCCCAAGATCATCAACCAGACCATCGACGCCACGGGCTGGTCGGAGATGGGCGAGATGGCGATTGGCTAGCTTTCGACTAGTCGAGCGCGATTTCGATCTCGTCGCCCAGGGCATAACCCGGTGTGAGTGGGAGCCTGTCCCCGCTCCAGAACGATCCCGGGTCGAAGTAGTTGGCGTACTTCTCCGTGGTCAGCAGCCCTATTTCCTCATAGGTGATGGCCACCGTTTCAGCGCAGTAGGCGACCTCCAGGCCCAGCCGCTGGCGCTCTTTGCGTCGCTGCGTCGATTCTCGAACCTTCTTGTCCACGAACGGGATTCCGCGCGTCCAGTCGTAGGCGTTCGGGAGCCGGCCGCGCAGCCACCGGCCGGTCAAGCGCATGGTGGTCGGAAACGCGGTGCCGTCCATCCGCGCGATCACGCGCAGCAGCTTGTTCTCCTGCTCCCGGGTGGCCGGCGGCGTCAGCTGGCGTAGCCAGCACCGTTGGTGGTAGCGCTGCGACCACTGCAACACCGATTGCGCAAGGTCGTTGAGTTGCACGCCACGATGATTCGTTCCGGTCCACAGGTCGACGAGCTTGTCACCCAGTTCGGCGTGCCAGATCAGCGGCGGCAGGTCGTCGATGGCCACCGTCATGCCGACGTGGTTCACGGGGCTGTTCGTCAGCGTCTGGATGGCGCGGTCCGGTCCCGAGCCGCCGCGGAACAGCCAGAGGTCGCCGGTGCGGGTCTGCTCGAGCGCTTGGTTCAAGGTGAGCATCGTCGTGTAAGCCCGTTCGCCGCTGCAGCTTTCGCCACTGTCGTCGCCAATACCAGCCCGGCGGTACGTCACGCGCGATGCGTTTGCCGTACGTTGCGGGCACACAAGTCAATCACAACCGGGCCATCACGACTCGGCTGCGCATAGCCTTGGTGTCATGCGCAATGTGTGGAAGTGGCTGGGGTTGGCCGGTGCCGCCGGTGTCGTCGCCGGGGGTGTGCTGGTGGTTCGCGACGAACGCAAACGACGCGCATACACCGCCGACGAGGTCCGCGGTCGGCTGCACCAGCGGTTGGCCGAATACGACGGGGACGGCCTTCAGTCCGGCTCGGAATCGGCCGGGGATTCGACGGCGAACAAGCGGTAGGTGCCCGAAAACCCCTTCAGCTCCGCGTCGCGGCCCCCGTCGAACCGGATCCCATCGCAGTCGGAAAGCGCGTCGCGCACGGGCTGACTCACCAGGATCTGGCCACCGACCGCCTGTGCGGCAACCCGAGCCGCCATCGCGACGTTGCGGCCGAACAGATCTTCGCCGCGGCGCACCGAGCGCCCCATGTGAATGCCGATCCGGACGCGAATCTCCTCGCGCCGCTTGCGATTCGCATCCCTGTGCAACGCACGCTGCAGGTCCATGCCGCACCGCACCGCTTGTTCGGCGCGAGCGAACGCGATCATGAATCCGTCGCCCTGGCTCTTCACCACATGACCGGACCGCCGCTGCACCAGATCCGAGACCAGCTTGTCGTGCGAGCTGATCAGCTTGACCCACGCCCGGTCGCCGATTCGCTCGTTGAGCGCGGTGGATTCCTCGATGTCGGAGAACAAGATCACCACCCGGCCGTCCGGGGTGACGCGGGCGAGGTCGGGTCGCTCGACTTCCGCCCAGTCCGCGAGGTCCTCGATGCTGCTGCGCACCGCCGCGCCGAAACCCTCCTTGCGCATCAGGTTGGCGGTGTTCCACACCCTTTTGACGGCCTCGCGACCACCCGACAGCAGCTGATTGCGGGTATCGGTCCGCTGGCGCAACTCGTCGAGCTCCCGCTGACTGCGCACGAGCAACTGCCACAGCACGATCAGGGCGACGCCTTCGAGCGCGGCGATCCCGGCAAGGATGTAGACCGCAACGTGCAGCGCGTCATGCATGCCGGTCATCCTTCCAAGGCTGCGGTCCACCCAGCTTGTCGGCCCAATTTGCAGTGTCTAGTGTTGAGTCCGCCGGCCGCGGGTAGTGATCTCAAGGGAGCCGATCAGGTGACTTTCGGGAGGAGCGATTTTGGCCGAGGACGACAGTAACCCATCTGACCTGCTGGTGATCTTCGGAATCACCGGCGATCTGGCGCGAAAAATGACGTTTCGCGCGTTGTACCGGCTCGAGCGCCGCAAGGAGCTGAACCATCCGATCGTGGGTGTGGCCAGCGACGACATCACCCTCGAGCAGCTACAGGGTCGGGCGCGCGATGCCATCAAGGCGTCGGGGGAGAAGTTCGACGACGCCGTCTTCGACCGGCTGGCGGACCGACTGTCCTACCTGCACGGCGACGTCACCGACGCCGATCTCTACAAGCAGCTCGCCAAGAAGATCCCGTCGGATTCCCATCCGCTCTACTACCTGGAAATGCCGCCGGCCTTGTTCGCGCCGATCGTGGAGAACCTGGCGAAAGCGGACCTGCTGGAGCGGGCGCGGGTGGCGGTGGAGAAACCGTTCGGCCACGACCTGGACTCGGCGCGCGACCTCAACGCGCGGCTACGCGCGGTGCTGGACGAAGACCAAATCCTGCGCGTGGACCACTTTTTGGGCAAACAGCCGGTCGAAGAATTGCAGTACCTGCGGTTCGCCAACAACGGGCTGGCCAAGCTGTGGGACCGCGACAGCATCTCCGAGATCCAGATCACCATGGCCGAGGACTTCGGCATCGAGGACCGCGGCAAGTTCTACGACGCGGTGGGCGCACTGCGCGACGTCGTGCAAAACCACCTGCTGCAGGTGCTGGCGCTGGTCGCCATGGAGCCGCCGGTCGGCGCGGGCGCCGACGACCTGAACGACAAGAAGGCCGAGGTTTTCCGGGCGATGCCGGCGCTGGATCCGGAGCGTTGCGTCCGCGGACAATACCGCGGCTACACCGACGTCGCGGGCGTGGCAAAGGATTCGACCACCGAGACCTACATCGCGCTGCGGACCGAGATCGACAACTGGCGCTGGGCCGGAGTGCCGATCTTCCTGCGCGCCGGAAAGGCGTTGCCGGAGAAGGTCACCGAGGTCCGGATGTTTCTGCACCACGTTCCCGGGTTTTCGTTCCTGCCCAACCGCCGGCCGCCCGAGTGCAACCAGATCGTGCTGCGCATCGACCCCGATCCCGGGATGCGGCTGCAGTTGTCCGCCCAGGCCCGCGATTCGTGGCACGACGTGCACCTGGACTCGTCGTTCGCCGAGGATCTCGGCGAACCGGTCCGGCCCTACGAGCGGTTGCTGTACGCCGCGTTCAACGGGGATCGCCAGCTATTCGCCCGTGAAGATGCCATCGAGGAGACGTGGCGCATCGTGCAGCCCGTCTTGGACAGGCCGGGCCGAATCCACCATTACGACCAGGGCTCCTGGGGACCCGAGGCCGCGCACGCGGTGGTGCGTGGTCACCACAACTGGCAAGAGCCGTGGTTGCCGCGCAGCACGCCCAACCAACACTAGGGAGACGGGACACGATGCAGCTTGGGATGATCGGCCTCGGCCGGATGGGCGCGAACATCGTCCGCCGCGTGGTCAACGACGGACACGAATGTGTGGTGTACGACCACAACCCCGACGCGGTCAAGGCGATGGCGGGGGAGGACAGGACCACCGGAGTGTCCTCGCTGCAGGAGCTCGCCGAGAAGCTGACGACGCCGCGGCTCGTCTGGGTCATGGTTCCGGCGGGGACGATCACCACCGGGGTGATCGGCGAGCTGGCCAAGACGCTCGAATCGGGGGACATCGTCATCGATGGCGGCAACTCCTACTACCGCGACGACATCAGTCACGCAAAGACACTGTCGGAGAAGGGGATTCACTTCCTGGACTGCGGGACCAGCGGTGGTGTGTGGGGCCGGGAACGCGGCTACTGCCTGATGGTCGGTGGCGACGATGAGGCCTTCGCATACGCCGAGCCGATTTTTGCCAGCGTCGCACCGGGCGTCGACGCGGCGCCGCGCACCCCCGGCCGGGACGGCGAGGTCGCGCAGGCGGAGAAGGGCTACCTGCATTGCGGGCCGGCCGGTGCCGGGCACTTCGTGAAGATGGTGCACAACGGAATCGAATACGGCATGATGGCTTCGCTCGCCGAGGGGTTGAACATTCTGCGCAATGCCGACATCGGCAAGCACGTGCAAGAGGGTGACGCCGAAACCGCACCGCTGTCCAACCCGGAGTTCTATCAGTACGACTTTGACATCCCCGACGTCGCCGAGGTGTGGCGTCGCGGCAGCGTCATCGGATCCTGGCTGCTGGACCTGACGGCGATCGCGCTGCACGACTCGCCGGATCTCAAGGAGTTCTCCGGCCGGGTGTCCGACTCCGGGGAGGGACGCTGGACCTCCATCGCGGCGATCGACGAGGGGGTGCCCTCACCGGTGCTCACCACCGCGCTGCAGTCCCGCTTCGCGTCGCGCTCGCTCGACGACTTCGCCAACAAGGCGCTCTCGGCGATGCGCAAGCAATTCGGCGGCCACGCCGAGAAGCCGGCGAACTAGCGGCGGTTGACGAACGCGACCACCGCGTCGCTGAAGGCGTCGTTGTCGTCGCCGGCCGCGGTGTGCCCGGCGTTGGACAGTTCGACGAACTCGGCGCGCGGCACGGTGGCCAGGAAGTGCCGTACGCCCTCGGGGCTCACCACGTCGGACAGCTTGCCGCGGATCAGCAAGACGGGGATCGTCAGATTCTTGGCGGCCTGCTCGAAGCTCTCGGTGCGCAGTTCGGGATCGTCGCCCGGCTTGGTCATGAACGCCGGGTCCCAGTGCCAGTACCAGCGGCCGTCGCGCAGGCGCAGGTTCTTTTTCAAGCCCTCGGGGCTACGTGGCTTGCTTCGGTAGGGCAGGTAGGCGGCGACGGCGTCGGCGGCCTGCTCCAGGGAGTCGAAGCCGTCGAGGCCGCTGAACATGAAATCCCGGATGCGGGCACTGCCGCCCTTTTCGAATCGGGGGACCACGTCGACGAGCACCAATCGGGTCACCTTCGCCGGTCCGGCCCGGTGAGCGGCGAGGATCCCGGTCAGCCCGCCCATGCTGGCCCCGATGATCGTCACGGGCCGGCCGATCGCGTTCAGCACCCGCATGACGTCGGCCGTCAGCGTCTCGATCTCGTAGTCGGCGTCGGGGGAGCGTGCACTGTCCCCATGCCCCCGCGAATCCAGCGCCACCACGTGCAGGCCCTCATCGGCCAGCGTCTGGCCGGTGCTTTTCCAGGAAAACCGGTTCTGGCCGCCCCCGTGCAACATCAGGATGCTCGGTCGCCCGGCACCGTCGGAGCTGCGGTTCCATTCGTCGGCGACCAGGGTAATCCCGTCGACACCGGCAAACTCAACCGTCTCGGGACTGCTACTGACGGTACTCATGCGATCTGACGTTACATAGGCCGGTTAAGCACTGTTCCGCGGGTGGACGACGCGATGAATTTCTGTCGGCGACGGGGTCTATCCATCGCGAAGACCAACGACCATCAAGGAGGCCCCGGCATGCCCTCGATCACCCCGTCGCTGTGGTTCGACGACAACATGGAGGAGGCCGCGAAGTTCTACACCTCGGTGTTCCCGAACTCCCACATCGAAGGGTTCAATCAGACCACCGACGCCGGACCGGGCCGGCCCGGTACCGTCCTGTCGGGCAGCTTCGTGCTGGACGGCACCCGGTTCATCGGCATCAACGGCGGTCCGCACTTCTCGTTCGACGAAGCGGTGTCTTTCACGATCCACTGCAAGGACCAGGACGAGGTCGACTACTACTGGAAGCGGTTGACCGACGGCGGCGAGGAATCACAATGCGGCTGGCTCAAAGACCGCTTCGGCCTGAGCTGGCAGATCGTCCCGGACCGCCTCTACGAACTGATCGGCGATCCCGATCGGGCGCGCGCGGCGGCGGCCACCCAGGCGATGTACGGCATGCGCAAGATCATGATCGCCGAGCTGGAACGGGCCGCCGCGCTGTAATGGTGAAAACGGCTGGGACAGAGATATTTTGACGTTCTGTCGACCCGGGGCGGTGCGTCGTGCGGCCGCACAGGTTAGGTTGATCCCTGCGGAGGCGTCGAGCAGGGAGTGGACATGGCTGAACCAGGCTGGATCGACGTGACCAGCCCCGCGGGGGACCTCAAGGCCCTCACCTGGGGCCCCAAGGACGGCCCCCTCGCGTTGTGCCTGCACGGCTTCCCCGACACGCCCTACGGCTGGCGCAAGGTGGCTCCCCGGCTTGCCGCGGCGGGATGGCGGGTGGTCGCGCCCTTCATGCGCGGATACGCGCCGTCGTCGATCCCGGTCGACGGCGGCTATCAGGTCGGCGCGCTGATGGACGACGCCCTGCGGGTGCGCTCGGCCGCCGGCGGCACCGACAACGACGTGATCATCGGCCACGACTGGGGCGCGATCGCCGGCACCGGACTGGCCGCCATGCCCGACAGCCCCTTCACTAAGGCGGTGATCATGTCGGTGCCCCCGTCGGCGGCGTTCCGTCGGCGCGGCGGTAGCGCTGGAGAGCGGGGCCGGCTGGCCGCCCATGTGGCGCGGCAGGCCTTTCGCAGCTGGTACATCATGTACTTCCTATTGCCCTGGCTGCCAGAGCATTCCGCGTCCTGGGTGTTGCCGCTGCTGTGGCGGCGGTGGTCGCCGGGCTATCGCGCCGACGAGGACTTGCGGCACGTCGACGCCGCGATCGGGGCGCCGGAGAGCTGGCGCGCGGCCCTGGGACCGTACCGCGCCACCATTCGCAACACCCGGCCCTCGGCGCGGTATGCCGAATTGAACCAGCTGTGGACCCAAGAACCCGTGCTGCCGTGCCTGTACCTGCATGGCCGCGACGACGGTTGCATGACACCGGCTTTCGCAAGTTGGGCGGAGAAGGTGCTGCCCGCGGGCAGCGAGGTCGCCATCGTCGAACACGCCGGCCATTTCCTGCAACTCGAACAACCCGACAAGGTCGCCGATCTGGTGCTCGGGTTCATCGGCTCACCCGGCTGACACGGGGTCGGGTCGTGGCGGGACACCGGATGGCGGCGGTCGATGCGCAGTTCTACTGGATGTCGGCCAAAATCCCCAACGACGAGTTTCTGCTCTACGCGTTCGACGGCGAGCCCGCCGATTACCCGCGCGCCGTCGAGCAGCTCTGCCGGCGGGCCAACGCCGACCCGGCGCTGACGATGCGGGTCCGCGACCGAAGCCGATGGCGCTACCCGCGGTGGGTGCCCGCGGCGGTCACGCCCGAGCAGGTGGTCCGCCACAGCCTCGCCGATCAGAGCTGGGACGACGTCCTGGCGGCCGTCGCCGGCCTCGCCGATGACCAACTGGACATTCGCCGTACGGCCTGGCGGCTGCACGCCTTCACCCCGGTGCGCGGCATTCCGGGCGTCGCCGGGCCCGGCGCCGTCGCGGTCCTGCAGGTCGCGCACGCGCTGGCCGACGGCGCCCGCTCCGCGGCGATGGCGGCGTGGCTGTTCGGCCGGCCCGACCCCGTGCCCCGGGTGCCCAGCCCACGGCCGGGATTCCTGCCCTGGCGCGCCGTCCAGGCGGCGCGCACCCATCACCGGCGCGAGCGCGACATCCGCGCGGGCCTGCTCGCTCCCAGGGCCGGGCCGCGTCCGTTGCTGCCGACGAACGCGCGCCCCGACGGCGCCCGCGCGGTGCGGACGTTGGTGCGACACCGTTCGCAGCTGCCCGGTCCCACGGTCACCGTCGGCGTGCTCAGCGCGGTCTCCGAGGCGCTGTCCAATCTCATTGGGGAGCAGACCGATTCGCTGGGTGCCGAGGTTCCAATGGCCAAAGCCGGTACACCGCACGCGCACAACCATTTCGGCAACATCGTGGTGGGGCTGTACCCAAAGCTCGGACCCCAAGCCCGCGCCGAGCGGATCGCGGCCGACCTGGCCAACGGGCGGCGCCGCTTCGGCCACCCGGCCACCCGGGCCGCCGACCGGGCGTTCGCGGCGATGCCGGCCGGGCTGTTGCATTGGGGCATAGCACAATTCGACGCCCAAGAGAATGCGACGCAGGTGTACGGAAATACCGTGGTGTCCAGCGTCAATCGCGGGGCGGCCGATCTGAGCTTCGGAGGCGCCCGCGCGGTGCTGACGTCGGGATACCCGGCGCTGTCGCCGATGATCGGGCTGACGCACGGCGTGCATGGACTCGGCCAGACCATCGCGATCAGCGTGCACGCAGCCGAGTCGGCCGTCCCGGACATTGACGCCTACGTAGCGCTGCTCGAGGCCGCGCTATAGCTATTTCGCGAGCTATTGCGCGTCACCGGATCTGGCCGCCTCTTCGCGGGTCAGACCAGAGGCGACGATCAGCTCCTCATGCAGTTCGAACCACACCGTGTGGTAGGAGTCGATCAACGGACGGCTTAGCCACGTCGTCTCCCCGGCCTTAATTTTGTCCAGTGCCGCAGTCAGTTTCATCGCGTAGGCGCTCAACCGCGGCAGTTGTGCCGCAGCCGCCTCGATGATCGGCATCACGCGCGCGTGCACATCGTCGAGACGGGCCAGCACCGCGGCGTCGTAGTCGGCGTCGTCGTGGGTGTTGGGAACGCCGGCCGGTCCACCCTTGAGCTGCCAATCCGTCACCAGACGTTTGAAATCGGCGTTGACGGCCCGGAAGTCGTCATAGGCGGCGGCCATCGCGGTCGGCTCCATGCCCTCGCGCTCCTCGGCGAGCAACCCCGCGAGCCGCTCGCTGCCGCTGAGCGTGATCCGCAACGTCGCACCTCCGGTCAGCAGGCCCGCGGCGGTCAGCCGCTCGACAACGGGGGTGATGTCGCCGAGGTCCGCACCCAGCGTCGCGGCCAGGTCGGCAGGACTCACCCGACCCTTGAGCCGAACCCCTTGCAGCACAGCCAGTTCAGTCATGACGCTGCCCCCGATGCCAGGCGCAGCGCGATCAGCATCACGATCAATGGCGTCGCCGAGACCACATCGGTATGCCCGCCGTCCAGCATGGCGCGCACGGCCGCTTCGGAGCTTTCCTTCAGCCGCGGGTAGTCGCCCGCGGCATGGGCACGCAGCGGGCTGATCCCCCGGGCGATGTTCGTCAGCTCACGCAGTTCCGGAGTATCGTCTTCCGACCATGCCGACAGGCTCAGATTGCCTTCGCGCACTTCGCCTTCGCCGCCGTCAACGGTGATGTGCTTTCCGGCCAGCGTTGCCGCGACCCCGCTGCCGCAGCCCACCACGGCCACCCGGCCGAGTTCGCGGCTGACCACGGCCGCATGGCTGGCGGCGCCGCCGACCTCGGTGACGATGCCCTGCGCGGCCAGCATGCCCGACACGTCTTCGGGCCGGGTGTGATCGCGCACCAGGATCACCGGCTCGCCGCGATCGGCGGCGCGCAGTGCCTCGTCGACATCGGTGTACGCCGTGCCCGAGGCCACCCCCGGGCACGCCGGTAGACCCTTGGCTAAAAGTGGTGCCGCCAAACGTGTTTCCGGCTGTAGGCCGGGCTGCAACAGGGTCTGGACATGCGCCGGGGTCACCCGCCGCAGTGTCTCCGCGTCGTCGATGAGTCCCTCGTGCCGCAGCTGCAACGCCGAGCGCACCGCCGCCTGCGCCGAGCGCTCCGCCGCCCGTGTCTGCAGCAGCCACAGCTTGCCGTCCTCGACGGTGAACTCGATCTCCTGGATGTCGGAGTCCAACCGCTCCAAGCGGCGGGCGGCGTCGATCAGCTCGTCGTAGACGGCCGGCTGCTCGTCGCGGAGTGCGGTGATCGGTTCGACGTCGACCGATCCCGATACCACGTCGTCGCCCTGGCCGCCGGGCAGCCATTCGCCGAACGGTTCGTTGTCGCCGGTGATCGGATTGCGGGAAAAGAAGGCTCCGGCACCGGAATCGGGGCCGTGGTTGCCGAACACCATCGCCTGCACGACGACCGCGGTGCCGTGCTGATCGTCGATTCGGTAGTGGGCGCGATAGGCAACCGCGCGAGGTGAGTGCCACGAGGCGAACACCGCCTCGATGGCGGCCCGCAATTGCGCGTACGGGTCGGACGGCACCGATTCGTGTTCGCCAACGCCGACGATGCGCCGATACATGTCCGAGAACCGGCGGCGGGTGTCGTGGGCGAACGCTTCGCTACCGTCCACCGCCAGTGCCCGCTCGACGGCGTCGTCGATGCCGAGATCGAGGATGGTGTCCATCATGCCCGGCATGGACTGGGTGGCCCCGGAGCGCACGCTGACCAGCAGGGGATGCGGGCCTCGCCCGAATGTGCGCGACGTCTGCGCCTCCAGCCAGCGCATCCGGTCGAGCACGGCATCCCAGACGGCGTCCATGGTCGCCCCGGGATCGGCCAGATACCGCAGGCCCACCGCGGTGGTGATGCAGAACGCGGGCGGCACCGGCAGGCTGTGCCGGCGCATCGCCTCGATGCCGTGGCCCTTATTGCCCAGCAGCTCCCGCGGGTGGCCCGATTTGCCGTCCAGCAACACCACGGAATGCTCGATCGGCGGGGCCTCGTGTGCGCTCGACGCGTGTTGGTGGGCGCCGCCTCGTGCGGTACGAGCCGTGGTGCACCCCCTCTGTGGTGTAGCTGCTCATCGGGCCAACGTCGGAACGACCGCTATGTTCCCACACCGACCTGCGGATTCGGCGACGTAGCTGCTCGGCGGCTATTGCCCTGGCACCCTGCCGATGATCTAGGTTTACAGATATGACTTCGTATGACACGTTCCATGATGTCGGGTTACTGATCCTGCGGCTGGTGTTAGGCGTGACGTTGGCCGCCCACGGCTACAACAAGTTCTTCGGCGGTGGCCGCATCCCGGGCACGGCGCGGTGGTTCGAGAGCATCGGCATGAAGCCCGGTAAGTTTCACGCGACCGTGGCAGCCAGCACGGAAATGGCCGCCGGCCTGGGCCTGGCCGCCGGCTTGCTCACCCCGATCCCGGCGGCGGGCTTCGTTTCGCTGATGCTGGTCGCGGCCTGGACGGTGCACCGCGCGAACGGCTTCTTCATCGTCAAAGAGGGTTGGGAATACAACCTGGTGCTGGCGGTCAGTGCGGTCGCGGTAGCGACGGTGGGGGCCGGCAAGTACAGCCTGGACTGGCTGATCTTCGGCAAGAACTGGATGGACGGCTGGCAGGGCCTGCTGATCTCGGCCGGGCTGGGCCTGGCCGGGGCGATCGGTCAGCTGGCCATCTTCTACCGGCCGCCAGCCAAGCAAGCCGGTTGATCAGGGGTCATCGTCTTCTTCCGCGAGGACCTTTTCGGGGTGGTGGAAGGTGTTGGGCGGGGTTGACCGCGAATCTGCGAACTACACTTCACCCACTTGCCGACTGGTGGCGCGGCTGTCAGTAGTGCGGGGTCTGCGGCGTCGCAATCTGTTGGCCCGCATCGGCCTGCAGCGATTCCCGGACAAGCTGTTTGAGTCGACGACGACCGGCGCGCCGACGCCAGGGATTGAGAAGCGTCTCCGCAGGCGACAGCCGATCAACCGCAGCGATCACTAGTACGCTCACGGCCGAGTTGCTCGTTGGCCCGGTCGGCCAGGCAATCGTAATGGGCCGTTATGTCCTCGACCTTCTGAAAGCCGGGCGCGTTGATCTTAAGCGCGCGGAAACGCTCGAACTCAAAGGTTGCGGCGCCCAGCGCCTCCCAGCATGGTGCGTCGACAATGGTCAATCTGCCAATCGCAAACGCATGGTTTAGGACGTGCCCCGCAGTGGCCGCCGCCTTTGCGGCCGGCGATGGGCCGGGCCCGTTGTCGTCGATGACACCCTCCTGCAGATGGGCATGCCTGTCGGCCAGTTCAAGTTCGGCCATACGCAACTCGAGCTCGCGGGCCTGGAACTCGAAATTGGCCGCGACAATGTCGCTGATGGCTTGCCGCTGTGGCGCCCGGTAGGTGTCAAGGCTGCGCCGGTGCTCACGCCTCCACGCCAGGCCGAATGTTGCCACGGAACCGATCACACCACCAGTGACGTACTTGAGGCCCTCGCGGCTCTCGAAGACTTGACCGCCTCCAAAACCCACGACATAAACCGGAGGCTATCGGCGTGTAGCGACGGCCCGGCACCTTTCACGTCGGCGGGCCGCTGCCGTCGATAGACGTGGCGGATGCGCTGCTGGATGAACGCTACGACATGGTCGGGGACACTTGCTACAGGAATTTTCACAAATCCGCATGTACCTAACCTCGCACGCGCTTAGGCTTCTATCGGCGAATTCGGGCAACGTCACCAACGCGAACCTCACCAAGGGGGTTTGGCAAGCATGTTGTCCCGCGCAACTGTGATCGCAACACGCGCCTTCGCAACTGGAGTTGCGGTGGCTGGAATCGCCTTCGCGGCACCGGCTCATGCGGACGATGCTGACTTTATTCAGTTTCTAACGGAACACGGCCTCGGCTGCGGGGAAGGATCAATCAAGTGCAAAAGTGCCGACGATCTGATCCAACTTGGCCACTCTGTGTGCTACGACATCGACGTCAACGGACAAACCCCGGTACGAGCCGCCGATAAGGCTGTAGAGATCGGCGAGGGCTGGATCAACAGGGAGCAAGCCGCAGATCTAGTCGCCGCGTCCATCGTTAATTACTGCCCGTGGGATAAAGCCCAGGTCTCGGGCGGCACAGGGGACGGCGACACTTAACAGCTGACGGAAGCTTTGGCTGCATGTTGTCTCGGGCGGTTCTTCTCGCGGCAGCTAAGGAGATTCAATTGAAGAAAATCACACTGGTCACCACGGCCGCCGTCGCCATGCTGATCCTCAGTGGCGGAGGTGCTCAAGCAGATCCGCCACCCCCACCTGCTCCACCGAGCCCAGCCCCCGGGCTCTCACCCGACGCAGCGCAGGCTTACCAGCGCCAGTGGGAGCGGATGCAGTCCTACCCATGCGGGTTGTCCATCCAGTCCGATCCGATGCCGCACTGGGCATTTTGAGGTGAGCCCGTCGTAGTGGTCCAGTCGTTGTGGGACTCTGTTGGCCGAGTGTTCGGGCAGGAAGAATCGACGACGACATGGCATCGAACAAGCGCCGGCGGCATACGCCGGATCAGATCATCCGCAAGCTCGCCGAGGGCAAACAAGCTGCTCGCGTCGGGTCAGGAGCTGGCTGAGGTTTGCCGGCATCTGGAGGTTGCGGAGTCCACGTGGCACCGCTGGGTGGCCCAGTACGGCGGCAAGAAGGCCAACGACGCCAAGCGGCTCAAGGAACTCGAAGCCGAGAACGCCCGACTCAAGAAACTGGTGGCCAACCAGGCCCTCGACATCGACATGCTCAAGGAGATCTCGGCGGGAAACTTCTAACCCCGAGCCGCAAGCGCAGTGCCGTTACGGCGTTGCGCGACCGGTTCGGGGTGTCTGAGCGCCGCGCCTGCACCGTGGTGGGCATCCACCGCTCCACAATGCGCCTGACCCCGGCGCCGATCACCACCGAGGAGGCCGAGTTGCGGGCCTGGCTGCGCCGGTTCTCCACCGAGCGGCCCCGTTGGGGGTGGCGGCGAGCCGCGAAGATGGCCCGCCGCCCCGGGTGGCAGGTCAACAACAAGCGCATCCACCGGCTGTGGCGTGCCGAGGGCCTGCGGGTCCCGCAGCGCCGCCGCAAGAAACGGTTGACCGGTATCGGTGTCGCTGTGGGCGCGATGTCGCCGATTCGCCCGAATGCCATCTGGGCGATGGACTTTCAATTCGACACGACCGCCGACGGCCGCATTTTGAAGATGTTGAACGTGATAGAGAGTTCACCCGTGAAGCGCTCGCGATCGAGGTTGATCGCCGCATCGGCGCCGACGGTGTCGTCGAGGTGTTGGATCGACTGGCTCTCACCCACGGGGCGCCGCACTACGTGCGGTTCGACAACGGCCCGGAGTTCGTGGCGCACGCCGTGCATGACTGGTGCCGATTCCACTGTGCTGGCTCATTTTTCATCGATCCAGGGTCGCCGTGGCAGAAACGCCTGGATCGAGTCGTTCAACGGCCGGCTGCGTGACGAATTACTCAACGCGTGGCGCTTCGACTCCCTGCTGGAAGCCCGCGTGATCATCGAAGACTGGCGTCGCGACTACAACGCCAACCGGCCCCACTCCGCCCACGGTGAACTCACCCCGGCCGAGTCCGCTCTACAGTGGACCACGACCCATCAACCCCAAGCCGCATAGCGACTGGACTACCAAAAGTGGGGAATGATGTTGTGGTTGTGCCAGCCTGCACGGAGTCAAACGTCCTGGAGCTGCGCCAGACGCCGCTCCCGGGCGATGAGAAAGAGTGGAACGGCCACGCTGATATCGACGACGAACCCCAGCACGACGTACACCCACAGGTACTTGACGTCGGTCCTGCGTGCCTCGACAACCATGAAGACCAGCACTGCGACGGAAACCAACGTCAGGTCGATGGTCATTGAGCTGACCGCGTGATTGGCGAAACAGCTGGCGAGGAAGTCGAGCGTGTCTCCGCCGGCCGAGAAGTACGCGATGTTGTGCGCCCAGGTGGCGATGAGCGCCACCAGCGCGATCACACCGTAAAGGATGCAGAGGTTTCTTCGAGCAGCGGTCATACCCGTCAGTATTTGGTCATCAGAGCAATTGTCAATACCTGTGGATCGGGTTGTTTCAGGAAACCTCCGTTTCGGTTGGTTCGATAGGTTCGGTGAGCGTGATGTCGATGAGGCGTTCGAGCAGTTTGCCTTTTTGGAGCACACCGCGCGGCATGGACGAGGCGACTAGGTGCGGGACGTTGGCGGCCCGCACCCGTGCTTATGAGCGCTCAATGACCTTGTAAGCCATGACAATACCGGCCGCACGTGAACGCGGGCCCTTGGTCACTTTGGTCGTCAAACGCACGGTCGCGAATATCGACTAATCGGATTGGCGGCGCGCAGGTGAACCCAGTGCTCGGCCGGATACTTTGTAGAAGTCCAGCAGCAAGTCGGCGTCCTCGACGATCTTGGCGACCACCTTGGGATGCGTGGCACCGTAGTCGGTCTCGAACGCCTCTGATCGCAACTTGGGCGTGCTCCATTTCGCTTACGTCCCTCACGGTCGATGAGTACGGCCATACCGAGGGAGCCCGCGTGATCATCGAAGACTGGCGTCGCGACTACCACGCCAACCGGCCCCACTCCGCCCACGGTGAACTCACCCCGGCTGAGTTCGCTCTACAGTGGACCACAACCCATCAACCCCAAGCCGCATAGCGACTGGACCACCAAACGGGTCCCCTTCAATTCAAGCAGTGCTGATTGCGTGTTAAACAGTGCTGAACGGTGGCAACTCGCCGCCGTTGGCACCTTAGGGGGAGCTGGGCATCCTGCTGCCGTCAAGAGCCATTGCGGATGCGCTGCTGGATGAGCGCCGGGAGCTGACCGGGCTGGGCTAATTAAACCGGACTTAGCCCTCGCAGGCGATGCCGTCGTTATCGCGGTCCAGCTTGGGCTGGTAGTCGGAATCACCCTTCGGGATGTTGTACCGCCCGTCCTTGTGCGCCTCGGTGCAGTTCCGGTACGGCCCGCTAGCGGTTGCCAAGGGAGCAGTAACCGTTGCCCCGGTGATAATCCCTGCAGCAGCAGCAGCAGCAGCAGCAGCAGCAGCAGCAGCAGCAGCAGCAGCAGCAGCAGCAGCAGCGGCGGCGACCAATAGCGCGCGAATCACGGTGTCATTCATCCCTTCTGATGGCGATCTCACTGTGAGGTCGCAGGGAAATGTAGCGTGCCCTCGCTCCGCTCGCGGTGGTTTTGGTCGGTTCGAAAAGTGATCTAGATCATGGGGCGAGCTGGGATTGGTGGCGGCTCTTCGCCCCCGGGGTGCGGCTCGGGAGCGGGGTGGGCGACAGCCGTCGGTAGGTGTAGCGGACACGCTTTCGCGAAGGGCGCCGCGAGCGCGCGCCGGGTGCGTTGGAGGCCACAACAGAACTTTTCTCAAACCTCGCTGTCGGCAACACAGAAGCCCTCAAGCTGCCTCCAACGAACGGGCCCGTCGCAAAAGAGAACGCCACCCCCATTTCGGAGAGGTTTGGAAAGTAGTTGTCCCGTACATCTTTCGTCGCCGCGGCTTTGGCACTAGTTTTTTCCATGCCAGGCTGCTCCTCACCGGGTCCCTCTCAAGGTGCTCCTCATACGGCAACCCCCGCCCTGACCGCCGCACCCACCTCCACCCGCGCACCCGGCGCTGACTTTCACGGTCCAGTGGTGGGGGAATGCGATGCCGAGTCCGGTGCGTCGGTGACCTACATCAAGAAGCTGAATCTCACGACGGGAGAGGAGGTTGACACCGGTAGAAGTTTCCGATCCCTGGGTGTAATGCCAACACTGGCCCCTGGGCGGTTCAGCGGACGGAACAACAATGGAGTCCCGATAAAACCAAGCAGGTATGGGAGAGCAGTGAAGCCGGCCATATCGGTTTTAAGGGCACCCAAACTGGTCAGGTCACAGATGTGACATGTCTCCTAGCGCCAACTAATGGTGATTTCCAGCAAAAGCCCCGGCACAAGAATCCATTATTCGCCGCGGACGGTACCCCTGGTATTTCTGGACCAAGATGCGCGCGGCACAAATGGTGGTCAATGGAAGTGGTTTGATCTGAACACGCAGAAAATCGTGAAGACACAGACTGGATATCCAGGAGACCCCAGCCCTGTCGCACCTTTTTCAGCGGAAGGCTTTCTGGGCCCCCAAGGTGAGGTCGAGCCGATCAACAGCACCGCCGGCCAAATGGGATTGCTGGATTCGGACATTTGCGGAAGGCCGATCCGATGGTTGAATGACAAGCAGTACCTGACGGTTGGAGAT
Source organism: Mycobacterium mantenii (assembly GCF_010731775.1). Classification (NCBI taxonomy): domain Bacteria; kingdom Bacillati; phylum Actinomycetota; class Actinomycetes; order Mycobacteriales; family Mycobacteriaceae; genus Mycobacterium; species Mycobacterium mantenii. Next base: position 5,855,825 of record NZ_AP022590.1, read on the forward strand.
TCAACAGACGGATTGGGAACCACCCCTGTATCTATCCGACTTTCGTCCTGGCAGCCGAACATACGAGTCATGCGGTAAGGCACTGAGTCCTACCGTGCCCAGGAACGTCGGGGCAATGAAAGATGCCATCATCGACCCTACTGGCAATATTTACTTTCTAATGAATGGTTCCAATGATCTCGCCCTCTATCAGGCCAACCCCGCCGACCCTTCGCAACCCAAAAAATTACCGTTTAAAGGTGCCTTTTTGGGTAAATGGTTTTGAAAGCCCGCGGGTTTTCGCTGGGTGGGAGTGAGCCGAATGGGCGATCCGGCCGCAAGAATTAGAGGGCTGCTGCCTTGATCGTCTCCACGCAATACGGACACACCTTCTCATCGACAGCCCTATAGTCGTGCAACCCCGCCGTGGGTACAGGTTGCCGATGTGCCCCTTCAATTCGCTGCACAACCGGTGACAACAACGTTCGCGTGGGACAGCTTGCCGCCCAATTCCGCGGAACTGGCTTGGCGGGCAATGGAATTGATCAACGGGTGTTCCAGGGACGGTATCCGCCGGCGCAGCCGCTCGAAGCGCCGCAACAACGCCAGTTGCTCTGGGGGGGGTCAGTGCCTCGCAGTCGAAGGCGGCGACCCCGTCGAACGCCGCGTCGAGCGTGTCCAGGGCGGCCGTCAGCGCCTCGCGATCAACGGCTCCCGCAGCACTCAAAAACCGCCGCTCAGGGACTACTGAAACATAAGTGACACAAGTGATTCGAGGAGCCGGGTGTCACGCATGGCGAACATGACGACCGCCGGCCGAAGCCGAATCAGTTGCTCAGCACCAACTTCCAGTTGCCGTTGACGTTGCGGTCCGGAACGCACCAGAAGTTGTTCCAGCTTCCCGGCGTCGTGGCCTTCACGCCCGGGCCGGCGTTCTGACACGCCTCCCGCGTGGGGTAGTTGCCCTCGGTCTGAATCGTGTCGGCGTTGCTGACGCCCACACCGACCGTGAGCAGCCCGGCCAACGCCAGCAGACCCGCGGCGGCAAAACGCTTCATGTCCATCCAATCCTCCTGTGGGAGCACGAACCGGCATTAACCGTATGCGGAATGGACAGACCGCGTAGTGCTTTTCGTCGGGAAGCTACGTTTGCTGCAGCGCCACCGCGGTGGCCACCGCTTCTAGCAGGCGACCGAGTTGCCCGGCGTCCCCGACGGTTCGGTCCCCGGCCGCCAGCCGGGTGAAGACACCGGCGATGAACGTGGTGACGGCGGTGGTCTGCGCGGCCAGCAGGGCCGGGTCGCGGGTGTCCGGCTGCAGGTGGGCGATGGCGTCGCGGGCCATGCCGTTGATCCGGGCGACGAACACCTGCGATGTTTCGGCCAGGCCCGGATCGCGAGCGGCGCCCAGCAGCAGTTCGTGGCGCGCTCTGTTCAGCATCAGCCCGGATCCGTTGGCCTGCATCATGGTGAGCCGGGCCAGGTGCGCGAACGGCGAGTGCGGATCGACCGGCTCGTCGATCACGGACTGCAGGTTGGCCACGTCGATCTCCGCGACGCGCTTGCCGACGCCGCGCAGCAGGGCCACGCGGGTGCGGTAGTAGTACGACGTCGTGCCCTCGGGGACACCGGCGACGCGGTCGACCTGCCCGTGGGTCAGCCCGCGCGAGCCGTCCTCGGCCAGCACCCGGATCGCCGCATCGCACAGGTCGCGGCGGCGTTCGTCGCCGTTGCGTTTTCGGGTTCCGGTGGTGGCCATGACCGTCCTCAGCGCAGCACGGTGCCGCCGTCGATGTTGACGACCTGGCCGTTGATCCATTCGCCCTCGGCCGAGAGCAGGAAGGCGACCAGCGCGGCGACGTCGCCGGGATCGCCGACGCGGGGTCCCCGGATGCGTTTGAGCGCGGCAGCTTCCAGGTCCGGCCATTGCGGCACCGAACGGATGGTCTCGGTCGCGGTGAACCCGGGTGCGACAGCGTTGCACCGGATGTTGTCCTTTCCCCACCGCGACGCGACGTGGCGGGTGAGCGCGCCGATGCCGGCTTTGGCGGTCGCATAGGCCGGCCGCGCGGGCTCGCCCTGGAACGCCGCCGCCGAGGACATGTTGACGATCGCCCCGCCGCCGCGGCTGAGCATCTGCGGGATGGCGTATTTCAACGCGGCCGCATACCCGCGCAGGCTCACCGCCATCACCCGGTCCCAGACGTCGAAGTCGATGTCGACGACGTCGGTGTCTGCGCGGATGGTGCTCATGTCGGCGCCCACGTTGAACAGCAGGTCTACCCCGTCGTAAGTGGTTGCGGCACTGTCGATCAGGTCCGCGACCGACACCGGGTCGGACAGGTCGAAGGCCACGTGGGTCGCCGTGCCCCCGGCCGCGGCGACGCGCGCGGCGGTCTGCTGCGCGGCGTCGGCGGCGACGTCGCCGATGACCACCCGGCAGCCCTCCTCGCCCAGCCGTGCGGCGGCCGCCGCGCCGAGACCGGTGGCGCCGCCGACGACGACCGCCACCTTGCCGGCCAGACCGCGCAGTGCCATGAGCACCCCTTCCCGCCTCAAGGATCCCGGAAGATAGGGATCCCGGAAGATATTGACTTTACCTCTAGAACTGTAGAGGATCGCCAGTCATGGCTGGGATTCATCGGGAGCGCCCCGGGGCCGGCGATCTCGCGGCGGCGACGGACACCCCCGCGCTACCCCTGGGCGACGGCGTCTGGATGTCCCCGGGGGTCTCCAACTCCTATGCGGTGGCCACCGACGAGGGGCGGGTCATCGTCAACGGCGGGCTGGTCTTCGAAGGACCCTTGCACCGCAAGGCTTTTGCCGACGTGGCCGGCCCGACGCGGGCCATCATCGTCACCCAGGGCCACGCCGACCACTGGGGCGGGGTGAACTCGCTGCGCGACGAGGAAACCCAAGTGCTGATGCACCGCAACTACCGGTACTGGCGCGACGACAACGCGCTGCTCATGGGGTACCGCGTGCCCAAGACGTCGTTCGCCTTCCAGAAGTTTTCCGACGCCGTGCTCGAGCACTTCAAGACGATCGACCCGGCGACCATCGACTTCTCGTTTCCCGAGCCGACCACGACCTTCGACCAGCGCCATGGAATGACGGTCGGCGGGCGCGCCTTCGAAGTGGCGTGGACGCCAGGGGGCGAGACCACCGACGCGCTGGCGGTGTGGCTGCCCGAGAATCGAATCCTGTTCAGCGGCAATCTGTTCGGTCCACTGTTCGGCCATGTCCCGAACCTGATGACCATCCGCGGCGACAGGTACCGCGATCCGATCCTCTACATCGAGTCGTTGAACACCGTGCTGGATTACGGACCGCGGCGACTGATCACGGGCCACTTCGCTCCGATCGAGGGCGCCGACCGCATCGCCGAGGAAGTCACCGCGATGCGCGACGGGATGCAGGCGGTGCACGATCGCACCGTCGAACTGATGAACTCCGGAGCCGACATCCACACCGCGATGCGCGATGTCAAGGTGCCCGAGCAGCTCGACATCGGCGAGGGCTACGGCAAGACCTCCTGGAATGTACGGGCCATCTGGGAGATGTACACCGGATGGTTCCGGCATCGATCCACCACCGAACTGTATGGCGTGGCGCAGGATTCGGTCGCCGCCGACGTGGTCAGCGCCGCTGGCGCCGAAGCGCTCACCGACGCGGCGCGCGCTCAACTGACCGCCGGGCGGCCGGTGCAGGCCATCCACCTCACCGACCTGGTCCTGGCCGCCCAGCCGCTGCATGCGGCGGCCCGGGCGGTGGCCGCCGACGCGCACGAAGTTCTGCTGACCGGAACCGAAAACTTCTGGGAGAAGGCCTGGCTGGCGAAATCCATCGACGAACTGAGATCCGACGAATTGAAGACCTCAGAAAGGGCATTGGAATGAACACCGTCAACTTCGATTTCACCGGCGCCCACGTGCTGGTGACCGGCGGCACCAGCGGCATCGGCAACGCGATCGCCGCCGCGTTCGCCGGTGCCGGTGCCGCGGTCACGGTGACCGGCACCCGCGGGTCGGCCGCAGACTATCCCGAGGCGGAGCTGGGCGCGTTCACCTACCGGCAGTGCCAGATCCAGGATTCCGAATCCGTTGACGCCCTGGCCGATTCGCTGGGTGAACTGGACATCCTGATCAACAACGCGGGCGGCCCCTATCCCGCGGGCGACGAATACGACCCGGACGGCTACGTCGCGTCGGTGACGCAGAACATGCTGGGCCCGATGCGGCTGACCATGCGCTGCCATGAGCGCCTGAAATCCAGCCGGGCGTCCGGCGGCGCGAGCGTCGTCAGCGTGGTCTCGATGTCCGCGTTCCGCTCGGCGGTCTTCGTCCCGGGCTACGCGTCGTCGAAGATGGGTCTGATCGCCCTGACGATGAACCTGTCCCGCCGATGGGCCAACGACGAGATCCGGGTCAACGCCATCGCGCCCGGGCTCATCGACACCCGAATGACCCACCCGGCCATGGGGATTCCCGAGGTGATGGACGTCGAGATCGGCTTCCACACCCCGCTCGGCAGGCCCGGCACACCCAAGGACTGCACCGGCGCGGCGCTCTTCCTGTGTACCGACGCCGCCTCCTACATCACCGGCAGCACGATCGCCGTCGACGGCGGATACCTGACGGTCTGAGCGATGAAGGCCCCGAACGAACTGGCCGACCTCTCGACCACCGACGACGTCTTCGAGCTGGCGGCCCGACGCACCGGTCTCATCGAAATCGACTCCGACTCGTGGCGGGATGGATTGCAGCTCATCCTGGACGAGCTCAACACCTCACCGGTGTTCACTCCGTTCGGCCGCGAACGGGTCCTCGACGACGCCACCAACGCGCTGGGGCGGCGCATGCAGGTGCACGGTTACATCGCGGCACACCCCGAGGTGCTGGACACGCCCGTCGAGCGGCCACTGATCGTGCTCGGCATGCCGCGCACCGGGACCACGGTGATCAGCTACCTGCTCGACCAGGACCCGGGCCGGCGATCGCTACTGCACTGGCAGTGCGTGGAACCCATCCCGCCCGCCGGCACCGACACATTGCGCACCGACCCGCGATGCCTGGCCCTGCTGGAGGAGCAGCGCAAGATCCTCGAGCTGGTCACGCAGGCGAAAATGCCGCTGCCGCACTGGGAAGACGCCGACGGCCCGACCGAGGACATGTTCATCCACAACCAGGATTTCAAGGGCCTGTCCTGGGATTCGTTCCTGCCGACGGATCGCTACGCGCGCTGGCTCTTCGACGAAGCCGACTTGAGCAGCACCTACGAATACCAGAAGCGGTACCTGCAGGTGCTGCAGTCCACCGCGCCCGGCAACTGGAGCCTGAAGATGCCGTCGCACTCGGTGCACATCGAGGCGCTGCTCAAGGTGTTCCCCGACGCGCGGCTGATCTGGGCGCACCGCGACCCGTACAAGGCCACCGGGTCGCTGTGCAACCTGTGGCGGCTGCCGCAGAGCCTGGTGATGAACACCGAACTGCTGGACCAGACGGACATGGGTCGCAACGCGATGTGGCAGATGCGCTACCACGTCGAGCGGCCGCTGCGGGTGCGCGACCGGATCGGCGACGAACGGTTCTTCCACATGTACTACCACGAGATGATGCGCGACCCAATGGACGTGATGCGGCGCATCTACCAGTGGGCGGACGAACCGCTGACCGCGGACACCGAAGCGCGCATGCGCAATTGGCTCACCGAGCACCCCCAGGACCGATTCGCGCTGAACGCCTATCGCCTCGAGGAATACGGCCTGAGCGTCGAACAGCTCGCACCCACCTTCGCCGAGTATCTCGAGACCTTCGACATCGAACTGGAGGGCACGCCGTGAAAGCAGTCGTGGTCACCGGGCCGGGCAAGGCCGAGGTCCTCGACACCGAGTGCCCCCGCGTCGGCCCGCGCGACGCGCTGGTGCGGATGCGCGCCTGCGGCATCTGCGGTTCCGACGCGTTCTACATCACCCTCGGCGGCATCCCGCCACGCCAGGGGCACACCCCGCTCGGACACGAACCCGCCGGGGAGATCGTCGAGGTGGGCGCGCGGGTGACCGGGCTGTCCGTCGGCGACCACGTCGTCATCAATCCGATGGTCGCGCCCAGCGGCATCATCGGCAACGGCGGCGCCACCGGAGCGCTGGCCGACTATCTGCTCATCGAAAATGCCGTCCGCGGAACAAGTCTCGAAGTGATCCCGGATCACATACCGTGGGAAGTGGCCGCACTCAACGAACCGATGGCCGTCGCGCGCCACGGCGCCAACCGCTGCCAACCCGAACCGACGGACAAGGTCGTCGTGTTCGGGGCAGGGCCGATCGGGCTGGGCGCCGTACTGGCCTTCAAATCCCTTGGTGTCGGCCATGTTGTCGTCGCGGACCTGATCCCGGGCCGCCTGAAGAAGGCGCTGCAGATCGGCGCCGACGCCGTCATCAACTCCGCCGAAGAGGACGTGGTGGCCCGGCTGATCGAATTGCACGGCCAAGGCGAATCGATGTTTCCCGGCAAAGCCGGCACCGACATCTATCTCGACGCGGCCGGGGTGCCCGCCGTCGTCAACACCGCGCTGGCCGCCGCGAAGAAGGGCGCCACCCTGGGAATCGTTGGCGTGCACAAGGAGCCGGTGCCGGTCGAGTTCGTCAACGTGATGAGCAACGAGATCACCATCCTCGGATCGATGGGCTACCCCGACGAAATCTTCGAGGTGACCAGGGATCTCGTCGCAAACTGGGAGAAGTACGCGCTGATCGTCAGCCACAGGATCCCGTTCGACAACGTCGGCGAGGCGCTCGAGCTGGCGCACACCCCGGGGGCCGCGGACAAGGTCGTCGTCACGTTCTGCTGACGTCGGTCCCCTGCGCCCCTAGGGGCCGGTGTATCCCGGCGGGTTGACGCCGTCCACCCAGAAGTCGACGCCCAGCTTCGAGCCGGGAATGCAGTCGTACACCGACAAATCCTTGACGCCGGAATCCACCAGTACGTCCTCGCACAGCAGCATGTTGCCGGTGAACTCCTTGGCCGGCTTGGTGAGGATGACGTAGGCCGCGTCGGAGTAGATCTCGGGCTTGCGGGCGCGTCCCATCGCCTCGTCGCCGCCGAGCAGGTTCTGCACCGCGGCGGTGGCCACCAGCGTGCGCGGCCACAGCGTGTTGGAGGCGATCCCCTCGTCGCGCATCTCCTGCGCGATGCCCAACGCGCACAGCGTCATACCGAACTTGGCCATCATGTACGCCGTCGGCTTCAGCCATTCCTGGCCCAGCAGCACCGGCGGCGACAGCGTCAGGATGTGCGGGTTCTCCCGGCCCTTCATGTGGGGCAGACACGCCCGCGACACCGCATATGTGCCCCGCACCTGAATGCCGTTCATCAGGTCGAACCGCTTCATCGGCACCTCGGTGATGGAGCCCAGGTTGATCGCCGACGCGTTGTTGACGCAGATGTCGATGCCGCCGAATTGTTCGACGGTCTTGGCCACGGCCGCCTCAACCGAATCCGGGTCGCGGACGTCCCCGACGATCGGCAGCGCCTGTCCGCCCGCTTCCTCGAGCTCCTTGGCGGCGGTGAACACCGTCCCCGGCAGCTTCGGGTGCGGCTCGGCGGTCTTGGCGATCAGCGCGATGTTGGCGCCGTCCTGCGCAGCGCGCTTGGCGATCGCCAGGCCGATACCGCGGCTGGCGCCGGAGATGAACATGGTCTTGCCCTGCAGGGACGTTTCGTGGGACATGGCGTCACACTAACGCCACGCCCGATCGGGCCGGATCGGGGTCCGATCGGGGCGGCCGGGGTCGCCGCGCGGCCAGATCGCGCTCCGGAGCTGGCGTCGAAATAGCGTGGAAATAGCGTGGAAATAGCGGGGTCGCGCGCGCTGTTGATCAAGTCGGTCTCACATGCGGTGGAGCGGACCCGGACGGACAGTGTCGGGGTCAGCCTTTAGATTGGGAGTAGCAGCGTGGTGTCAACGGCGACGAGCCTGTTGGGCGAGGAGTTGTTGGCTGGCCTCCTTGCGAGTCCGGGGGCGCTTTCGGTGCTCACCGGGAACACCGCCGCAGAAGGGACCGGGAGGATCATGGCCGACTCTGAAGATGGCCGCGACGGCGCGACGGGGCCCGAGATTCCCGAACCCGCAGCGCACGAGGAGACGGACGCGGAATTAACGGCGCGATTCGAACGCGACGCGATTCCCCTGTTGGACCAGCTCTACGGCGGTGCGCTGCGCATGACGCGCAATCCCGCCGACGCCGAAGACCTGCTGCAAGAGACCATGGTCAAGGCCTATGCGGGATTCCGCTCGTTCCGGGCCGGCACCAATCTCAAGGCGTGGCTGTACCGGATCCTGACCAACACCTATATCAACAGCTACCGCAAGAAGCAGCGCCAACCGGCCGAATATCCGACTGAGGAGATCACCGACTGGCAGCTGGCCTCGAACGCCGAGCATTCGTCCACCGGACTGCGGTCGGCCGAGGTCGAGGCCCTCGAGGCGCTGCCGGACTCGGAGATCAAAGAGGCGCTGGCGGCGTTGCCGGAAGAATTCCGGATGGCCGTCTACTACGCCGACGTCGAGGGTTTCCCGTACAAGGAAATCGCCGAGATCATGGATACGCCCATCGGAACGGTAATGTCACGGCTGCACCGCGGCCGACGGCAGCTGCGTGGCCTGTTGGCCGACGTTGCCAAGGAGCGGGGCTTCAACCGCGGTCAGCAGACGCACGAGGAGGTGTCGTCATGAGCGAGTTCTCCGGCCAGGGCGGTGCTTCGCCCGATGCCTGCCCCAACGACGAATCCCATGGCAGCGTCGGCTGCGCGGAGGTCATCCGCCAGGTCTGGCTGCTGCTCGACGGGGAATGCGGCCCCGACACCCGCGAGCTGCTGCGCCAGCATCTCGAGGCATGCCCCGGCTGCTTCAAGCACTACGGGCTCGAAGAGCGGATCAAGGCGCTGATCGCCACCAAATGCCGGGGCGAGAAGGCCCCCGAGGGATTGCGCGAGCGGCTACGGCTCGAGATCCGGCGCACCACGATCATCCGGGGTACGCAGACGTAGTAGCGACCCTTTACGAGTTGGGCCGCTTGCCGTGGTTGGCCTTGCTGTGCTTGCGGTCGCGCTTCTTCCGGCCCCGTTTGGCCATGGTGAAAATCCTCCGTGATTGCTTGTCAAACCAGGCGCCCAGCGCCCGTTGGCTTGTCGACCATTCTCTCACGAGACGTCCTGTGCAGTGTCTTCGCCCTCGTGGGGGCCCGTCGGGGGCCCGTGTGCCGCGGTCCCGACCGGTCCTGTGGTTCGATGTATCCGAGCCTGAATGGGCCTGATAGAACCGTGATGAACCAGCAGCCAGCCTTGCGCGAAGGCCGAAACGAGTGGGGTGAAGATGGCGGAGGATGTGCGTGCCGAGATCGTGGCCAGCGTGCTCGAAGTCGTGGTGAACGAGGGTGACGAGATCGGCAAAGGCGACATCGTGGTGCTGTTGGAGTCGATGAAGATGGAGATCCCCGTCCTGGCCGAAGTCGGCGGCACCGTCAGCAAGGTCAGTGTCGCGGTGGGTGACGTCATCCAGGCGGGCGACCTCATCGCGGTGATCAGCTAGCCGTCCGGGGCCCCCTCGATTAACACGCCGGGAACGACCCGGGGAGTCAGCGATGTCAACTCTCGGTGATCTGCTTGCCGAACACACCATGCTGCCGGGCAACGCGGTGGACCACCTGCACGCGGTGGTCGGGGAGTGGCAGCTGCTTGCCGACCTGTCCTTCGCCGACTACCTGATGTGGGTGCGCCGCGACGACGGCGTGCTGGTCTGCGTGGCGCAGTGCCGGCCGAACACGGCGCCCACGGCGCTACTGACCGACGCGGTGGGCACCGCCGTCGGATCCGACCGGTTGGGCCTGGTGGCCGAGACATTCGCGTCGGGCACCGCCCACCGGGATGACGTTGCGGGACATGAAGATTCGTGGTTGCCCGGCACCCACATCGAGGCGTCTCCGGTGCGCTACGGCGGCAAGGTGGTGGCCGTGCTCACCCACCATCAGACTGCGTTGGCCGCCGACCGCGCGTCCGGTCAGCTGGAGATCGCGTACCGGGAGTGCGCCGCCGATCTGGTCCACATGCTCGCGGAGGGAACGTTCCCGGACGTGGGGGACGTGGTCATGTCGCGTTCGACCCCGCGGGCCGGTGATGGCTTCATCCGCCTTGATGTGCACGGCGTCGTCGCGTACGCCAGTCCCAACGCGCTGTCGGCCTACCACCGGATGGGCCTGACCACCGAGCTGGAGGGACACCACCTCATCGAGGTCACCCGCCCGCTGATCTCCGACCCGTTCGAGGCCCAGGAGGTGGCCGAGCATGTGCAGGACCTGGTGGCCGGCGGGCGCAGCATGCGCATGGAGGTCGACGCCGGGGGAGCAACCGTGCTGCTGCGCACGCTGCCGCTGATGGTCGACGGCGCCAGCGCCGGTGCGGCGGTGTTGATCCGCGACGTCACGGAGGTCAAACGCCGCGACCGCGCGCTGATATCCAAGGACGCCACCATTCGGGAGATCCACCACCGGGTGAAGAACAACCTGCAGACCGTGGCGGCGCTGTTGCGCCTGCAGGCCCGCCGCACGGTCAACGCGGAGGGGCGGGAAGCCCTCATCGAATCGGTGCGCCGCGTGTCGTCGATCGCGCTGGTGCACGACGCGCTGTCGATGTCGGTGGACGAACAGGTGAACCTGGACGAGGTCATCGACCGGATCCTGCCGATCATGAACGACGTGGCGTCGGTGGACCGGCCGATCCGCATCAACCGGGTCGGCGATCTGGGGGTGCTGGACTCCGACCGGGCCACCGCGCTGATCATGGTGATCACCGAACTGGTGCAGAACGCGATCGAACACGCCTTTGACCCGGCGACCGAGGAAGGCTCGGTGACGATTCGCGCCGAGCGTTCCGCGCGCTGGCTCGACGTGGTGGTGCACGACGACGGCCGCGGGCTGCCGGAAGGATTCAGCCTGGAGACCTCCGACAGCCTCGGTCTGCAGATCGTGCGGACCCTGGTGTCGGCCGAGCTGGACGGCACCCTGGGCATGCGTCAGGCGTCCGCCCGCGGCACCGATGTGGTGCTACGGGTGCCGATCGGCCGGCGGACCCGCTTGCTGCTGTAGGACCGGTGACCCGCACGCAAAGGTGCGGCCCCGACTTTCGTCGAGGCCGCACGGTTTTGCGGTATCTGGGTTATACCCCGCTGCGGGCCTTCGTCCGGGCGTTGCGGCGCTTCAGTGCACGTCGCTCGTCTTCGCTCATGCCGCCCCATACGCCCGAGTCCTGGCCCGTGTTCAGGGCCCAACCGAGGCAATCTGTGGTCACCGGGCACCGATTACAGACCAGTTTCGCGTCAGCGATCTGCGCGAGCGCCGGGCCACTGTTCCCTACCGGGAAGAACAGCTCCGGGTCTTCGTCACGACAGACCGCCTTGTGGCGCCAATCCATACGTCTTTACTCCTTACTGAGTGCGCAGCAAGGCGCACGGCCATTTTCTTCGGCTGTTAACGCGTGCAGAGGAAAAGGAGTCCGGACTCCTACGTAAATTTCTGCATGCAACCTTTTGATCGTTTCACAGGCTCAACAGATGTCAATAGCGTGAGTTCGCTCGTGGGCTATCTCACTTTGATCAACTCGTAGCCAAGCCCTTACTCCGTTGTACTACACTCCACGGGCTGCTCCCCGGAAAATTTCGCCCGCACGGGCCGCCGGCGCATCGTTATCGCAGGTCAGTGCCGTTTCTGCTGTGGAGGGGCGACCACCGCCAGCGCGTCCGGGACCGCTTTGAACGTCATGGTTTCGCGCACGCCGAGGTAATCGCCGTCGAATTGGCAGGCGACGGGGCCTCCGGTGGAGGTAACTCGCAGGCACGGCAGGTCGTCCTCGGTGATGAGGTGCTTGAAGTTGAAGGTGGGCCGCTTGGCGAACATCTGCCGCACGATTCGCAGGGTCGGGATCGGCTTCATGGTGGTGGGCGCGAAGACCCCCAGGCCCGACTCGAAGCTGCAGCCGGGGTTGGTCCACACCGGGCGTTCGTTGGCGAAGGTCCACGGGCTGGAGTTCGACACGAACGCGAAGCTCACCCCGGTGAGGGGTTCGCGGCCGGGAAGTTCGAGCGTCAGCATCGGCTCGCGGCGGGTGTAGGCCCACACGGCGGGCACCGCCGCGCGGATGTAGCGCCACGCGGAAACCTTGCCGCCCTTGTCCCGTTCGGCCTCCACCGCGGCCACCACCTCGGCGTCGACGCCCATACCGGTGTTGAAGACGGCCCAGCGCTCGCCGCAGTCGATCAGCCCGATCCGCCGCCAGGTGCTGCGCCGCTGGTAGTCGTCGAGCAGCTGGATGAGCTGGTTGGTGGCCGCGACCGGATCCGCGGAGATGCCCAGGGACCGTGCCAGCACGTTGGCCGAACCGCCGGGCACGACGGCGACCGCCGGTATCGGGCCGGTCGGAAGTTGCCCGGGCCGGCCGAGCAGGCCGTTGACCACACCGCTCACCGTGCCGTCGCCGCCGTGCACGACCACCAGGTCGATCCCGTCAGCGACGGCCTTCTGCGCGAGCTCGGTGCCGTGACCGCGATGGTTGGTGTGTTCGACGCTGAGCTGCAGGCGGCTCTTGAGCGCATGTGCCAGCAGGTCGCGACCGGCGGCCGTGGTGGAAGTGGCTGTGGGGTTGACGATCAGCACGGCCCGCATGAGGCACGAGCTTATGCGGTGCGACGATGCGCGCCGCATCGCGGCGGGCGGTGGGGGCATCCCCAGCCGCGGAGCGGCGAGGGGGCGAGCGCCGCAATCGGCTGATGCGGGCCGCCTAAGCCCGCGCTGTGGGGAACCGCCAAGGCACGGACGGCGGCCCTGACTACGCTGTCGCTGTGACGCCGCCAGCCGCCCCGACCTCCGTTCGCCGCGCCGGCCTGGTCGTTGTCCTGCAGGGGATTGCGGCTTTGACCGTGGCGGTGGTGTTGGTGGTGCGCGGGATCGCGGGAGCCGACCAGCAGGTGGTCAACGGCCTGGCGACGGCGGGGTGGTTCGTCCTGGTCGGTGCCGCGGTGATCGCCGCGGGGCGCGCGCTGATCCTCGGCAAGCGCTGGGGCCGCGGGCTGGCGGTGATCACCCAGCTGCTGTTGCTGCCGGTGGCGTGGTACCTCGCGGTCGGATCACATCAGCCCGGCTTCGGGATTCCGGTGGGCGCGGTTGCGCTGGTCGTGCTGGGATTGCTCTTCAGTCCCGCCGCGGTGCGCTGGGCCGCCGGCGCTCAGGGCGATTCCGCCAACCCTGCCAGCGACGGCCCGGACAGCCGGTAGGTGGTCCATCGGCGCTGTGGTTCCCCGCCGATGCCGTCGTAGAGCCTGATGGCGTCGGCGTTCCAGTTCAGCACCGCCCAGGACAGCCGCGTGTAACCCCGCCGCAGGCATTCGGATGCCAGCGCGGCCAGCAGTGCCCTGGCCAGCCCGCGCCGGCGAAACTCCGGACGCACGAACAGGTCTTCCAGATAGATGCCCGCCACGCCGTCCCAGGTGGAGAAATTGACGAACCACAGTGCCATCGCCGCATTTTCGCCGTCCACCTCGGCCACGTGCCCGTACACCGTCGGCGGATCGCCGAAAAGCGCTGCCGCTATTTGTGTTTCGGTCACCATGCACTGATCGGCGGCGTGCTCGAAGTCGGCCAGCGCGTGGATCATCTCGGTGATCGCGGCGGTGTCTTCCCGCAACGCACGACGGATGTGCCGGCTCATTGCTCGACTCCCAGGGCGTTCAGGATGGTGCCGAATTTCGTTGTCGTTTCCGCGACTTCGTCGTCGGGGTCGGACTCGGCGACGATACCGCCGCCCGCCCGCGCCAGCGCGCTGCGCCGGTCCGCCGACAGCTGCGCACAGCGCAGCGACACCACCCAGCGGCCGTCGCCGCGGGCGTCACACCAGCCCACCGCCCCGGCGTAGAACCCGCGGTCGCCTTCCAGCTCGTCGATCAGCTGCATCGCGGCCTTGGTCGGCACTCCGCCGACCGCCGGTGTGGGGTGCAGCGCCAACGCCAAATCGATTGCGGTCGTTGATGTATCACGCAAACGTCCACCGATCGGCGTGCACAGATGCCACACGGTGGCGGTGCTGCTCAGCTGCGGTTCGGCGGCGATGGACAACTCGTCGCACAGCGGTTGCAGGGCGTCTTTGATGGTCTCGATGACCAGCTGGTGCTCGTGACGGTTCTTGGCCGAGGAGACCAGCGCGGCGCCGTTGGCGGCATCGGCGTCCGGGTCGGCGGCGCGCGGGGCCGAGCCGGCGAACGGCCGGCATTCGACACGGTCGCCGCTGCGCGCCACCAGGAGCTCGGGGCTGGCGCCCACCAGCACCGCCCCCGCATACTTCTCGCCTGCGGCGGTCAGATCGACCAGGTAGCCGTAGGCCGCGGGGTCCGCCGCGATGAGTCGGCGCAGCACCACCCGCGCATCCAGCGGGGCGTCGGCAATCAGCCGTAAGGCGCGGGCCAGCACCACCTTGTGCAGCGGGTTGTCGACCGCGGCGAGCTGCTCACACGCCCGGCGGATCCGGTCCCGGTAGTCGATCGGTGGTGGGATGGCTTCGGCCACCCGCACCGACGGCAGCCCGCCGGTCGGCCAGTCCGGCGGTCCCTCGGCGCGGCGCACCGCGTCGGGCGTCAGCAGCGCCGCGGGGCGCTCGACGTCAAAAGGCAACGCGCCCAAGACAATCGGCGTTTCCCCCGAACGCAGCGCGGCCTGCGCCGCGGCCACGTCGCCATACCGGCGCCGCACCCCGTCGGCGAGCAGGGTTTGCGTCGGCCCGCACAGCGCGAACGGCGGTTCGTGGTTGCTCACCCGGGTTTGATCGCCTGTGGCTGGCTGGTCAATCCGAGTGCGGCGAGCTGTCGCACGCCGTGCTCGAATCCGCAAACGGCGATGGAGCCGGCCAGCATCCAGAAGCGGCTGCCCTCGACGAGGGGCAGCTCCACCCAGCGGGTGATCACCGACCGGGAGAAGTGGCTGTGCCCCACGAACACCACGTCGCGCGAGCCCATGTGCTCCAACGCGAAGGCGACGGCCCGATCGGCGCGGTCGCTGACCTGCGCCACGCTCTCGCCACCGGGACAGCCGTGCGTCCAGACCAGCCAATCGGGCACCGATTCGTGGATCTGCGGGGTCGTCAGCCCCTCGTAGGATCCGTAGTCCCATTCGGCGATCAGCGGGGAGACCTCGTCGACGGTGAGCCCGGCCAGTTTGGCCGTGGTCAGGGCACGGATTCGCGGGCTGCTCACCACCAAGGGGTCGGCGAGGTTCAGTTCACGCAGAACGCGGCCGGCCAGCTCGGCCTGGACGCGGCCGGTGTCGGTGAGTTCAAGGTCGGTCCGGCCCGTGTGCTGGCCGGATTTCGACCACTCGGTCTCGCCGTGCCGGAGCAGGACCAGGCGATGGTTGTGCAAGCCCATATCAACCGATTCTGCCGGACGACATGCCGGGCCCGTCGGCCGCAGCGCCCGGCGAGCGAACGTGCCAGGATGGGCGTTGTTGAGCGCACGGCGACGACGCAGAGGGGAGAACCGCGCCTATGGCTGCTAGGACCCGGGTATTGGCGGTGGCCAACCAAAAGGGCGGCGTCGCCAAGACGACGACTGTCGCCTCGCTAGGCGCGGCGATGGTCGACGAGGGTAAGCGGGTGCTGCTGGTCGACCTCGACCCGCAGGGCTGCCTGACCTTTTCGCTGGGCCAGGACCCCGACAAACTACCGGTGTCCGTGCACGAGGTGCTGCTCGGCGAGGTCGAGCCCAACGCCGCGCTGGTCGAGACGGCGGAGGGGATGACGCTGCTGCCGGCCAACATCGACCTGGCCGGCGCCGAGGCGATGCTGCTGATGCGGGCCGGGCGCGAGTATGCGCTCAAGCGCGCGCTGGCCAAGCTCGGCGACCAGTTCGACGTGGTGGTCATCGACTGCCCGCCGTCGCTGGGTGTGCTCACCCTCAACGGGCTGACGGCCGCCGACGAGGTCATCGTGCCGCTGCAGTGCGAGACCCTCGCGCATCGCGGGGTCGGTCAGTTCCTGCGCACCGTCGCCGACGTCCAGCAGATCACCAACCCGGATCTGCGGCTGCTCGGCGCCCTGCCGACGCTGTACGACTCGCGCACCACCCACACCCGCGACGTGTTGCTCGACGTCGCCGACCGCTACAGCCTGCCGGTGCTGGCACCGCCGATTCCGCGCACCGTGCGGTTCGCCGAGGCCAGCGCCTCGGGCTCGTCGGTGATGGCCGGCCGCAAGAACAAGGGTGCGGTGGCCTACGGCGAGCTGGCGGCGGCGTTGCTCAAGCACTGGAAGAGCGGCAAGCCGCTGCCGACCTTCGCCGTCGAGGTCTAGACGGTATGAGGAGGCTGGGGCCTCGCCACATGTGAACGTGGGTTGCTGTCAGGAAGTTGGTCCTGGCCAGTAGAGCCACAGATGTGGATGGAGGCCCCAGTGAAGATTCAGCGTACGAGTGTTGGGTTGGATGTGCACGCGCGATCGGTGGTCGGGTGTGGTCTGGATGGGGATACCGGGGATCGTCTATTGCGGTGGACGAGCCTGGATCCGTGAGCATGAGCGGTGGCTGCGTCGGCAGCGGTTCGACAGCGCCGCGCTGCAGCTGGCCTACGACACCGCTTTCGACGCGATGCTGGCCACCCTCGAGCGCCGGGAGCGTCTCGATACCGCGATCGCCGAGATGGCCGCTGATTCGCAGTTCACCCCGGTGGTGACCCGGCTGGGGTGTCTGCGCGGGGTGTCCACGCTGACCGCGTTCGGGCTGGCCGCCGAGATTGGTGACTGGTCTCGGCTGACTGGCCGCAGTATCGGCGCCTACCTGGGGCTGGTGCCCAGCGAGTACTCCTCAGGAGCGACGCGGACCCAGGGCGCGGTGACCAAGACCGGCAATGGTCATGCCCGCCGACTGCTGGTCGAAGCCGCTTGGCATCACCGAGCCCCCTACCGGCCGGGCACTGTGATGCGGCGCCGTTGGGATGCCGCATCCCCCGCCGCGCGGGCCCGTGGCCAGGCCGGTAATCGGCGCCTGCATGAACGCTGGATGCGTTTCGATGAGCGCAAGAAACGCTCGGTGGTGGCCAACGCCGCGATCGCGCGTGAGCTGGCCGGATGGTGCTGGTCGCTGGCCGTCCTCGACGACTGAGCGGCCCACAAATGTCCAGATGAGTCACCGAGGTGCCGGCAAGCGTCTTGGAGTGACCCGCGTCGCCGCTATGAGCGATCGTGTTGCAACACAACCGATCACGCTCGACATCTAGACAAGCGGACCGCTCCGACTCGAAAGTCCCGTCCTGCGGTAGCCAACCCGCGTATATCAGACTGACACGCGTCGACACGACACGCTCGGCACCAGACAAATGACTTATCTGGTCAACGAAGCGGCGGCCATGACGACGGTTGCGGCCGCCGCTTCACCCTGCCCACTTGACAAGATGTCTCCCATATCAGTGGCGATCGCAAGCGCGGCGGAGCCGGGCGCAGCGGGTCGCCACCATCGGGTCTAGTGGCGATCGCAAGCGCGGCGGAGCCGGGCGCAGCGGGTCGCCACCATCGGGTCTGGCCCAGGCCCCGCGAGCATGGGGGATATGGACGAATTCTGGGTCATTTTCGTACCTAAGGCCCACACTCGACGGCCCTGTTCTCACTAGCCCAAGGCGACCACGGTGTCGCCGCGCTGCTCGAGCACCCGGGATCCGATCACGGCCGGGAACACCGGTTTCCCGGCCGGCGGCGCGCTCGTCGACCGGTCCACCGGGATGTAGCGTTCGTTGGCCCCGGTGAGCGGGTCGTAGAGCCCGATGGCTCCGCTGACCGGCACCAGGAGCCGGCCGGCCATCATCACCCCTGGCCCCAGCGGCGCCGTCGTGCCGCCCGCCGCGATGGTGTAGCGCAGTGCCATCGTGCCCGCGTCGAAAACCATCAGCGAATCGCCCGTCCACCAGGTGATCAGGGTGCCCGGATGGGAAGTCACCGCCGAGCGCGACGGGGGCTTGGCCAGCGGCGTGCTCGACACGGTGGCGCCGGTTTCGTCGATCACGTCGACCCGGGGCTGGGGCGCCGGCAGGTAGACCGCGGTGGTGTTCTCCGAGACGGCCAGCACCCGGGCGCCCGAATCCGGCGCGATCCCCGGTTCGGCCACGATGTGTTGCTGGGGTTCGTCGTCATCCTTGCCGGGGCGCAGCAGCACCAACCGCAGGTCGGCCTGATTCGCGCAGCTCTCCAGCACCGACACCGCCTGCGAACTGGCCGCGGCCGAAAAGAGCTTGCATCCGGAGTGCAGTCCGCGCGTCGCCGGTTTCACCCGGGCGTCGGTCTCGCCGTAGGTCAGCATCCGGACCATGTCCGAACGCCAGAGTTCCAGCCGGGTGTCGCCGACCGACAACACCGTCATGCCGTCGGAGGAGAGCCGCACCTGCGGATCGGCGTAGCCGCTGCGGGCGGGCCCGCGACGGCCGGTGGAGCCGTCCAGTGTGCTCACCTGCCCGCAGCCGCGGTCGTCGCGGTAGACCGCGACGGCGTAGCGGTACAACCAGGTGACCCCGCACAGATCGGTGTCGCGGGCGTAGCTCCAGCGGGACTGGCCGGTGTCGGGATCGCGCCCGTCGATCCGGCGGCCCGCACCGGTGACGACCTCCCCGCCGGCCACGACCGGGGCGGTGGTTGCCGGACTGGCGGCGCTCCACAGCTGTTTCAGACCGGCCGGCACCTGCCGGGCGGGGCTCGGGTTGGATGCGGGGACGGCCGCGGGCCGGCTGGTGGTGGCCCGGGCGTCGCTGGTCCACCAGATCAGCGCCGCGACCGCTGCGACGACGACCGCGATGGCCGCGGCGGCGAGGATGTCGCCCTTGGTCCGGCGCTCGGGTCTGACCATGCGTCGGCGTGGGCTTTTAGTTGCTGTGCGGGGCGGCCGCTGTGGCGGCTTGCCCTTCCGCCGGCTTGCGGCGCCGACGGCGGCGTCGGGTGGAGCCGGCGTTGCCCGGGGGCGAGGCGGCAGGTGTTTCCGCGGCGGCCTCGCCGTTGCTGCTCGCGGACCCGTTGTTCGACGGGTGGGCGGTGACGGGCTGGCCGCCACGGGTGCGCCGGCGGGTGCCGGAGCGGCGCGCTGGCTTCTCCGACTTCTGCTCCGGCTTCCTGCCGTCGCGGTCGCCGGTGCGGCGCTGACCCTGCGGCTTACGGGCCGTGCCCACGGTGCCGGCGGCCTCGGCGGGGATGTCCAGTTCGGCGTAGAGGTGCGGAGAGTTGGAGTAGGTCTCGGCGGGCGCGGGGCAGTCCAGCCCCAGCGCCTTGTCGATCAGCGACCAGCGGGGCAGCTCGTCCCAATCCACCAGGGTGACCGCGACGCCGGTCTTGCCGGCGCGACCGGTGCGTCCGATGCGGTGCACGTAGGCCTGCTCGTCCTCGGGAATCTGGTAGTTGATGACGTGGGTGACGTCGTCGATGTCGATGCCGCGGGCGGCCACATCGGTCGCGACCAGCACGTCGACATCGCCGGTCCGGAAGGCCTTCAGCGCCTTCTCGCGGGCCACCTGGCCCAGGTCGCCGTGCACCGCGCCGACCTTGAAACCGCGCTCGGCCAGGTCATCGGCCACCTTCTGCGCGGTGCGCTTGGTGCGGGTGAAGATCATCGTGGCGCCGCGACCTTCGGCCTGCAGAATGCGGCTCACCATCTCCACCTTGTCCAGGGCGTGTGCCCGGTAGACGTACTGCACGGTGGTGTCGTGGGTGGCCGCCGAGTGCGGCGCTTCCGCCCGGATGTGGGTGGGCTGGTTCATGAAGGTGCGGGCCAGCGTGATGATCGGGTCCGGCATGGTCGCCGAGAACAGCATGGACTGCCGGTCGGTCGGGATTTGGCGCAGGATGCGCTCGATGTCGGGCAGGAAGCCCAGGTCGAGCATCTCGTCGGCTTCGTCGAGCACCAGCACCGACAGCCCGCCGAGTTGCAGGTGATTCTGTTGGCTCAGGTCGAGCAGCCGGCCCGGCGTGCCCACCACGACGTCGGCGCCGGCGCGCAGCGCCTCGATCTGCGGTTCGTAGGGGCGCCCGCCGTAGATGGGGACCACCGACAGCGGCCGGCCGTCTTCGGCGGTCAGGTGCTTGGCCGCCAGCGTCAGGTCACCGGTGACCTGCAGGCACAGCTCGCGGGTGGGCACCACGATCAGGGCTCGCGGTGTGCCGTTGAGCGGCCGCGCGGCGGTGCCGGCGGTGATGCGCTGCAGCAGCGGCACGCCGAAGGCGAAGGTCTTGCCCATACCGGTGCGGGCCTGGCCGATCAGATCGTCGCCGGCCAGCGCCATCGGCAGGGTCAATTCCTGGATGGCAAAAGGGCTTTCGATTCCCTTTTCGGCAAGTGCGCGCACGATTTCGTCGCGGACGCCGAGTTGGGCAAAGGTCAGTTCAGTTGTGCTGGTGAGTGTGGT